>JBBSHH010000066.1:0-13671 GCA_038253225.1 Mycobacteriales bacterium
AGTACGCCGCTCACCGGCCCAGTCTCGCCGACGGCGCGGACCCGGCCGGCATCGACGAGCCGGCACCTACCATGACGGTGATGGCCACCACGTACGCCGGGGCGCCGACCGGCACCGGCGCGCTTGACCGCAGCCGTCCGCCGCGGCCGGCACCGACCCGGTTCGTCGAGCTGGCCGGCGGGTGGCTGGGGCCGCTGCTGGTGACGGCCCTCGCGGCGTACCTGCGCTTCGACCGGTTACGGATCCCCTCCGGGCACATCTTCGACGAGGTCTACTACGCCAAGGACGCGCAGAGCCTGCTGCGGCACGGGGTTGAGCTCAACGCGCAGAACAAGGGCCCCGGGTTCGTCGTGCACCCGACGCTGGGCAAGTGGGCCATCGCGCTCGGCGAGGCGGTGTTCGGCAACAACGAGCTCGGCTGGCGGGTCGCCGCCGCGGTGTGCGGCAGCCTGGCGGTGCTGCTGCTCACCCGCATCGCCCGACGGATGACCGGCTCGACGCTGCTCGGCTGCTTCGCCGGGCTGCTGCTGGCCCTCGACGGGCTGGCGTTCGTCCAGAGCCGGGTGGCGATGCTCGACGTCTTCCTGATGTTCTGGGTGCTCGCCGCGTTCGGCTGCCTGGTGGTGGACCGGGACCGGTATCGCGACCGGGTGCGGGACCAGGTCCGTGACCACCTCCGGCGCCGCACCGACGTCCGCTGGTGGCGGCTGGCCGCCGGCGGCTGCCTGGGTGCGGCCGCGGCGACGAAGTGGAGCGCGGTCTACTACCTGGCCGCGTTCGTGGTGCTGGCGATCGGGTGGGACGTCGGGGCCCGGCGGGGGGCGGGCACCGAACGACCGGCGCGGTCAGCGCTGGCCGCCGAGTGGCGGACGTTGCTGGTCGCGTTCGTGGTGCTGCCGGCCGCGGTCTACACGCTGTCGTGGACCGGCTGGTTCCTCGGCGACGTGCACACGGCGTACGACCACGACGTGTTCGTCCGAGCCGGCCAGGACCCGTTCGGGCATGTGCTGGCGGTCATCGGCGGCTGGGCGAAGTACCAGTGGGAGGCGCTGCAGTTCCACGTCCACCTCGACTCGCCGCATCCGTACAAGTCCCAGCCGTGGACCTGGCTGCTGCTGGCCCGGCCGGTGTCGTACTTCTACACGAGCCCGACGATGGGGCAGCTCGGCTGCTCGGCGGCCCACTGCTCGCGCGAGGTGCTCGCCATCGGCACCCCGGCCATCTGGTGGACCTCGATCCCGGCGTTGCTCGCGGTCGGGTGGCTGTGGGTGTCCCGTCGGGACTGGCGCGCGGCCGCGGTGCTCGTCGGGGTGGGCGCCGGGCTCGTGCCGTGGTTCGCCGCCGGCAAGCGGACGATGTTCTTGTTCTACGCGCTGCCGGCGCTGCCGTTTCTCATCCTGGCGCTCACGCTGTGCGCCGGGCTGCTGCTCGGACCGGCGGCGGCGGCCACCTGGCGGCGCTGCGGCGGCGCTGTCGCGGTCGGCACGTTCACGCTGCTGGTGACGCTGAACTTCTTCTACCTCTACCCGGTGCTGGCCGCCAAGGTCATCCCGTACGCCGACTGGTACGACCGGATGTGGTTTCACACCTGCACGAGCGCCGGGAAGAACGTCGAGAGCGCCCCCTGCTGGATCTAGAGCCAGCCGTTGCGCCGGAACCCGCGGTAGAGCGCGAGACAGATCGCTGCCATCACGGCCACCGCGAGCGGGTAGCCGTAACGCCAGTGCAGCTCGGGCATGTGGTCGAAGTTCATGCCGTAGATGGCGGCGATCGAGGTGGGCACGGCGAGGATCGCCACCCAGGCGCTGATCTTGCGCATGTCGTTGTTCTGCTGAACGCTGACGGTCGTCAACGTGGCCTGCAAGATGCCGGACAGCAGCAGCTCGTAGCCCTCCACCTGCTCGGTGACCCGCTTGAGGTGGTCCTCGACGTCGCGCAGGTACTCGCGGATCTCGACCGGGACCTGCTCGAGCTGCCCGCCGACCAGCGCCTCGAGCGGACGCACCAGCGGCACCACCGCGCGGCGGAACTCCAGCATCTCGCGCTGCAGCTGGTAGACCCGCTGCGGGTCGGTGCGGCCGGGGGTGAACGCCTGCAGCTCGACGTCCTCGACGTCGTCCTCGAGCGCGGCGGCGACCGCGAGGTAGTCGTCGACCACCCGGTCCGCGACGGCGTAGATGACCGCCGCAGGGCCGTGCGCCAGCAGCTCGGGTCGCGCCTCCAGGCCCTCCCGGACGACGTCGAGGCGGCGCGCGTCGCCGTGCCGGACCGTCACCACGAAGTCGGGGCCGACGAACAGCATCACCTCCCCGGTCTCGACCACCTCCGTGCCGCCGGCGAGCTCCTCGTGCTCGCAGTAGCGGGCCGTCTTCAGCACGATGAACAGCGTCTCGCCGTAGCGCTCCAGCTTCGGCCGCTGATGCGCCTTGACCGCGTCCTCCACCGCAAGGGGGTGCAGGTCGAACTCGGCGGCCAGCCCCTCGAATTCCGCCGCCGACGGCTCGTGGAGGCCGAGCCAGACGAAGCCGTCCTTACAGCGCCGGGCCAGGTCCAGCGCCTCGGTGTAGTGGACCGTCGGCCCCGATGTGCGCTTGCCTCGCTCGTAGACCGCGCAGTTGACGACGCCGGAGTGCCAGGGGTGCGCGTCGACCTCGGCCATCGTGCTCGCCCACTTCCGCCCGCGTCGACCGGCTGCGCCGGCGGGTCGAGGGTACGCCGGCGTCCGCACCTCACGACCGGGTTGACGATCACGTGCCGAGGACCAGACCGGAGCGGGAGCCGCGCCCAGTGGGTTAGCCACTCCCGTCTCCCCCTTCCGCCACCTCCCCATCTCCGCCGCCCTTGATCGATAGCGGATGAACCGCGACTCGCGCGGCTCATCCGCTATCGATCACCGGGAAGGGGGTGCCTCGACGAGTCACCCGGCGGACGGACCCGTGACCGCGCCGGACACATCTGCGGGTGGCCAGCGATCCAGGAACGGCGTCCCAGTGCCACAGCAGGAGTCACCACGGCGCGGCCGGTAGGTCGGGCTACTGCGCATAACACGCGCCGCGCACTGGAGGCGCCGGGTCCGTGATGCGGTGGAGGTGAGGGGACTCGAACCCCTGGCCTCTTCCGTGCGAGGGAAGCGCTCTACCAGGCTGAGCTACACCCCCTGGGCGGGGAGGTCGAAGGCTATCAGACCGTCGCAGAGCGGTCTTAGTCGTTGACCGCCCGGCGTCGGCGGAGGATCTCGTCGAGCCGGGGGCCGGCCGCCTCGTCGTCGCCGATCGGGTCGTCGAGCAGCGGCCGGTACGCCCGCGGTGGCGCCGGCGGGGCGGTGACGTACATCGGCAGCGGCACCGGCACCGGCGACCACAGTCCGCCGCCGACCGACTCCCACGCTTCGCCTGCGCCGCCGCTGTTGGCCGGATCGTCGGCCCAATCGGCCGCTCCGTCGAAGACCGCCGGAGCCGGGGCGGCCACGGCAGACGCGGCTCGGGCGGCCGGGACCGCCGCCGACCCAGCCGCGGCGGTGGGTCGGACCGTCGGTCGGGCCGAGGCGCGCCGACGCCGGGCTCGGGCGATCGACCGCTTCGCCTCGGCGCGCAGGTGCCCGACATACCCGACCGTGCCGACGCCGCCGAGGACCGGGAACTCCCAGCCGAGCAGCCCGACCAGGGTGAGCAGCGTCAGCAACGCCGTCACCGCGAGCAGACCGAACAGCAGCCGCTGCCGGCGTTGCCGCAACAGCGCGCGCGCGTCGGTCGGAGTACGCCGACGTGACGGCGCCGCCGCGACCGCCCCGACCCCCTTCGCCGAGGTCTCGACCGGCGCCACCCGCTCCGGCTGGGTCGAGCGCGAAGTCCGACGCGACAGCACACGTACGGCCGTGGAGAAGCGATCCACCGAGCGGGCCTCAGTCATGGCGTCGTGTCGCCGCAGCCACATCGGCAGCAGCACCGCGGCCCAGATACCGACGAGGACGGCGTAGATGAGCCCGCTCAGCGGGTCCTCCTTGAGGGATCGCGTGGCCGGTTCCGATCGCGCCGACCCACATCCCTTTGCCCGCAGGGATTTCTCGAGCGCAGGCCGACGTGAGGACAGGCTAATGGGCCAGCCGCCGATGACCATGGACCTTGGCGGGCGTGTCGCCGGGCCAACGAAACCCATGCCGGACGGGGACATCCGTCACGACGCCGGACGCAGCCGGCCCAGCAGTCCGTTCGGAACGTCCTCGACGGTGACGGCGTAGCAGATGTGGTCGCGGTACGCACCGTCGATGTGGAGGTATCGCTGCCGGATGCCCTCGTCGCGGAAGCCGAGCTTGTCGACGACCCGCCGGCTGGCAGTGTTCTCGGGGCGCACGTTCGCCTCGATGCGGTGTAGCCCGACGGCGGTGAAGCAGTGGTCGACGACCAACGCCAAGGCGGTCGGGGTGACCCCGCGACCGGCCACCGCACGGTCGACCCAGTAGCCGGCGTACCCGGAGTTGAGGGAGCCGCGGACGATGTTTCCGATCGTGAGCTGGCCGACCAGGCGACCCTGGTAGGTGACGACGAACGGCAGGGCGGTGCCGTTGCGGGCCTGTCGGCGCAGTGCCCTGGTCATCGCCGCGAAGACGGCGTGGCTGTACTGGTCGACGTAGGACGTGCCGGGCGGCGTCGACTCCCACGGCGCCAGCCAGTCCCGGTTGCGCCGGCGTACCTCGCTCCACGCCACCATGTCGCGCATGCGGATCGGCTGGACGCCGACGGGTCCGGCCGCCAGCGTGACCGGCCACCCGGGCGCCATCACGGCGCGACCCCCGTCAGTGGTCGCCGCCACGCAGCTGCGCGACCGCGTGCCCGATGACCGGTCCGAGGACGGCGACACCGTCGCGGACACCGCCGGGTGAGCCGGGCAGGTTGACGATGAGGGTGTTGCCGGCGACGCCGGCGACCGCGCGGGACAGGATCGTGGTGGGCACCGAGTCGCGGTTGTACTGACGCAGCGCCTCGGCCAGCCCGGGGACCTCGCGCTCGAGAACGAGCCGGGTGGCTTCGGGGGTGACGTCGCGCGCCGAGAGCCCGGTCCCCCCGGTGGTCGCCACCACGTCGACCTCGTCGTTCACCGACTCCTCGAGCACCTCGACGATCGCGTCGCTGTCGTCCGGCACGACCACCACGTCCCCGACGGTGAACCCCAGCCCACGGAGCAGTTCGGCGAGCAGTGGTCCGGAGGAGTCGTGCCGCAGACCGCGGTGGGACCGGTCGGACACGGTGACCACGATCGCCCGAGCACCGGCGGGCAGACCCTCGCTAGGCGTCATCTCGGGTCCAGTCCCCGCTGGTACCACCGGTCTTGGTCTCGACTCGGATCTCGCCGATGACCGCGGCCGGGTCCACCGCCTTGACCATGTCCACGACGGTCAGCGCCGCAACCGCCACGCTGGTGAGCGCCTCCATCTCCACCCCGGTCCGGTCGGTGGTGCGAACGGTCGCGGTGATCTGTACGGCGGTGTCGGTGACCGCGAGGTCGACGGTGACGCCGGACACGGCGATCGGGTGGCAGAGCGGGATCAGCTCCGGCGTCCGCTTCGCGCCGAGGATGCCGGCCACCCGGGCGACCCCGAGCGCATCACCCTTCGGGACGTCGCCGGCCCGCAGCAGCGCCACCACGGTCGGGCTGACGCTGACCGAGCCGCGGGCGGTCGCCGTCCGGGCGGTGACCGGCTTCGCGGAGACGTCCACCATCCGGGCCGCGCCGGTCTCATCGACGTGGGTCAGCCGCTCGCCGGTCACAGCTGCCGCCGTTCGAGCACCATCACCGTCACCATCTCCCCGGCGGCCACCTCGGTGCGTTCCTCCGGTACGACGACGAGCGCGTTGGCGGCGGCGAGCCCCGCGAGCAGGTGCGAGCCGGAGCCGCCGACCGGGGTCACGACCCGCCGGCCGTCCCGCATCTCGAGCCGCGCCCGGGCGAACGCCCGCTTGCCCTCCGGCGCGCGCAGCGCCGCGGTCAGCTCGGCCGGAACGTGGGGTCGCTCGATCGGCTCGACCCCGAGCATCCGCCGCAGCGCCGGCCGGACGAACACCTCGAAGGAGACAAAGGCGCTGACCGGGTTGCCGGGCAACCCGAAGATCGGTGTGCTGTCCCCGCCGATCGTGCCGAAGCCCTGCGGCATCCCGGGCTGCATCGCGACCCGGTCGAAGCGCACGGTGCCGAGCCGGGTCAGCACCTCCTTCACCACGTCGTACGCCCCGACGCTGACCCCACCGCTGGTGACGATGACGTCCGCGCGGATCAGCTGGTCCTCGAGGGTGTTGAGCAGCAGCCGCGGGTCGTCGGCGACGATCCCGACCCGAAAGGCGATCGCGCCGGCCTCCCGGGCGGCCGCGGTGAGCAGGTAGGAGTTCGAGTCGGGTAGCTGGCCGTGCTCGGGCACGTCCCCGGGCGACACCAGCTCCGAGCCGGTGGAGATGACCACGACCCGCGGCCTCGGCCGGACCCGGACGCGCTCCCGGCCGACCGCGGCGAGCAGCCCGAGCTGGGTGGCGCCGATGTGGGTCCCGGCCGTCAGCACCACCTGCCCGGCAGGCACGTCCTCGCCGGCCCGGCGCACATGCTGGCCGGGCTCCGCCGCGCGCGTCACCCGGACGCTGGCCTGCCCGCCGTCGGTCCACTCCACTGGTACGACGGCGTCGGCGCCGGGCGGCAGCGGCGCCCCGGTCATGATCCGGACCGTGAGCCCGGGCTGCACGGTGTAGCCGGTCCGGCCGCCGGCGGCGATGTCCCCGATCACCGGCAGCTCGACCGGGCGGTCCGCGCTGGCGGCGGTGAGGTCGGAGCTGCGGACGGCGTAGCCGTCCATCGAGGCGTTGTCGAAGCCGGGCAGCGGGCGGGGCGCCGCCACGTCCTCGGCCAGCACGCACCCGTGCGCGTCGAGCAGCTGCAGCTCCAGCGGCCCCAACGGAGCCACCGCCGCGAGGATGTCGGCGAGGTGCTCGTCGACCGGCTTGAGCACGGAGCTCAGGCGCGGAGCGGATCGGAGGTCACGGCCGCGGAGCGTTCGGCGACGAACTGCCGAAGCCAGGGCAGGAACTCCGGCCCCAGGTCCTCCCGGTCGCAGGCCAGTCGGACGACCGTGCGCAGGTAGTCGGCCTTGTCACCGGTGTCGTAGCGGCGGCCACGGAACACCACCCCGTGCACGCCGCCGCCGTCCTCGGCCGGCAGCGCGGCCAGCGTCTGCAGCGCGTCGGTGAGCTGGATCTCCCCGCCGCGGCCGGGCGCCGTGTCGCGCAGCACGTCGAACACCGCCGGGCTGATGACGTAGCGACCGATCATGGCCAGGTTGCTCGGGGCATCGGCCGGGTCGGGCTTCTCGACCATCTCGGTCACCCGGACGACATCCTGGGTTCCGGTCGCTTCTACCGCGGCGCAGCCGTAGAGCCGGATCTGCTCGGTCGGCACCTCGATCAGCGCGATCACACTGCCGCCGTACTCCTGCTGCACCTTGATCATCGTGGGGAGCAGCGGGTCCCGCGGGTCGATCAGGTCGTCGCCGAGCAGCACCGCGAACGGCTCGGCCCCGACATGCTGCGCGCCGCAGAGCACGGCGTGGCCGAGCCCCAGCGGCGAGCCCTGCCGGACGTAGTGCATGGTGGCCAGGTCGGTCGACTCCCGCACCCGGTCCAGCAGGCTCGTCTTCTCCGCCGCGATGAGGGTCTCCTCGAGCTCGTAGTTGCGGTCGAAGTGGTCCTCGAGCGGCGCCTTGCCCCGGCCGGTCACCATCAGCACGTCGGACAGGCCGGCGAACACCGCCTCCTCGACGACGTACTGGATCGCGGGCTTGTCGACGACCGGCAGCATCTCCTTGGGGGTCGCCTTCGTCGCCGGCAGGAAACGCGTGCCGAGCCCGGCCGCCGGAATGACGGCCTTGGTGACGGCGCCCGGGCCGCCGCGGTGCGCTTCGGTGCTCATGTGCGGACCCTAACCGCTGGCCCGGGGCCGGTCGTGGACCGGCTGGACCGGCAGCTCCGGCTCGATGACCGGGGCCAGCCGCCACTGGTCGCGGCCACCGTTCTTCGCGGCGTAGAGCGCCTCGTCGGCGGCCCGCACCAGGGCCGTACCGGTGCTCCCGGAGCCCGGGTAGATCGCCGCGCCGATGGAGACGGTGACCGCGATCGGCTCCTCCCCCTCAGCGCCGAACGGCTGGCCCCGCACGATCTCGCAGATCCGCTCGGCGGTGTGCAGGGCGCCGGTGGCGTCCGCCTCGGGCAGCACCAGGATGAGCTCCTCGCCGCCGTAGCGGGCCAGCGTGTCCACCTCGCGGATCTGCGACTTGACCCGGGTGGCGAGCTCGATCAGCACCGAGTCGCCCCGCTGGTGGCCATGCTGGTCGTTCACCGACTTGAACTTGTCGAGGTCGAGCATGAGCACCGCCATCGGGCGGCCGAACCGGTTGGCCCGTTCGATCTCCTTGCCGATGTTCATCGCGAAGTACCGGTAGTTCCAGAGGCCGGTCAGACCGTCGGTGATCGAGAGGCGCTGCGCCTCCTGGTGCAGCAGCACGTTGTCGATCGCCACGGTCGCCTGGCCGGCGAAGCTGCGGATCGTGTCGAGGTCGTCGGCGTCGAAGGGTTGGCCGTCCACCCGGTCGTAGAGGTTGAGCACGCCGACCACCCGACCGGAGCCCTTCAGCGGCACCGAGATCACGTTCTCTGCGGTGGGCTCGTCCGCGGAGGGCCGCAGGGCTCCCGGCTCGCCGCGCGACCAGCACAGCGGCTCGCCAGTGGCCGCCACCTGGCCGGTGATGCCCTCGCCGCGGCGGATCCGCAGGGTGCCGGTCACCCCCTTGCGCTCCAGGCCGCGGCTGACGTTCGCGACGAGGTCGCCGCGCCCGCCGGGCAGCAGGACCGCGCCGGCGTCGGCGCGGACGCTGGCGAGCGAGGTGTCCAGGATGACCAGCAGGATCCGGTCGAGGTCGTGGGTGCTCGACAACGTCTCGCCCAGTCGAGCCATGCTGGCCCGCAACTCGTCCCGGCTGGTCTCCAGCTCGTGCACGTAGCCGCGCAGCTCCCCGGTCATCGACTGGAGGCTGCCTGCCAGCCGGCCGACCTCGTCCCGGCTGCGGACCGGGATCGGGGTATCGAGCGCGCCCTCGGCCACCCGGCCGGCCGCCTCGGTGAGCTCGGTCAGCGGTTCGGTGGTGAGCCGGGCCAGCCGGCGGCCGATGACCGCGGCCAGCAGCAGGGCCAGCAGCAGGACCAGCGCCACGAGCAGCTGCAGGTCGCGGACCGATGCCGGCCGCGGGTCGCTGACCACCAACGTCAGCGGCCGACCGGACTGTGGCCGAACCGTCTCGAGCAGCGCACCGTGGCCCGCGGTCGGAGTGTTCGGGCGCGGCGACCGGGCGGCCCAGCGGGCGACTCCTCGCGCCGCGGTGGGGGTGAGCGTGCTGGCGACCGGACGGCCGTCGACCACGACCGTGACGTCGTTGCCCGCGGCGGCGGCGAGCTGGCGGACGAAGGGGCCGTCGACCCGGCGTACGACCACGGACCGGCGCAGCCGGGTCTGCCCGGACAACGTCACGCTGCCGGCCAGGGTGGCGCCGGTCGACCGGATCGCTGCCGGCTCTCCGCAGCCGACGAGCGCCGCGACGGCCTCCGGCGGGCGGGCGGCCAGCGTCCCGGTGGCCGCGAGCACCGACCCGTCCGCGGCGAGGATCGCCACCCCGTCGCCGAGCCCGCGCTGGACCCCAGCGGTGGCGGCGGTGCGCGCCGCCGCAGCCTGGGCGGCGGGGGGCACGCCCGCGGCACCGCCGAGGTCGGCCGCCTGCCGGCCCACCACCTCGGCGCTGAGCTGCAGCCGCTGGCAGAGCTCGCCGAGCACGACCGACGCGGCCCGGCTGCCGGCCTGAAGCTGGCGGCTGGCCTGCCGGTCGAGGGCGCGGGGCACAGCTCCGGTGACGATCAGCGAGCTGACGACGACCGGGAGCAGCACGACGGCGACGAAGGCCAAGGCCAGCCGGGTGCGCAACGTCACCCCGCTACCTCCATCCGGTACGCCCGGTGTGCCCGCGATGTTCGCACGAAGTCCTGCCGTCCGATGGGATGCTCACCGCGTGATCGACCGGTCCACCGGCGTTCTTGACTGTCGCGCCGAGAAGGCTCGGCTGCGCCGCCGGCTGCTCGCCGGCCGGCGCGCCCGGGCCGACCGCGACCCCGACTGGCTGGCCACCGCCGGCCGACGACTCGCCGACGTGGCCGACGAGCTCGCGATCGGCGCCGGAGCGGTGATCGCGGCGTACGCCTCGGTCGGCACCGAGCCCGGCACCGGGGCACTGCTCGACCGGCTCGACCACCGCGGCGTCCGGGTGCTACTGCCCGTGCTGGCCCCCGGCGACAACCTGGTCTGGGCCTGGTACGACGGGCGGCTGCAGCCGAGCGACCGGGGACTGCTGGAGCCGGTCGGGCACCGGCTAGGCCCGTCGGCGCTGGCCGCTGCGCAGCTCGTGCTGGTGCCCGCACTGGCCGTCGACCTCGCGGGACGCCGGCTCGGCCGGGGCGCCGGTTACTACGACCGGGTGCTCGCGGCGCTGCCCGCTGGCCGGCGGGTGGTCGCCGTAGTCTATGACGACGAGGTGCTGCCGTCGGTGCCGACCGAAGCGCATGACCAGCCGGTCGGCTCGGCGCGGACGCCGACCCGGCTTCGGGCGTTCCCGAGCCCGCCGGGGGGTTAGGACGCCACTGCCGGGTCATCACTGCCCCGCCCGGGGCATCCAGCCGGGCCGTCTCCAGCAGCCGAGAGGAACCGCAGATGTCCCTCCGAGCCCGACCAGCCGGCCCCCCCGCGCGGCGGGTCCGACCGACGCACCGCGGGGTCGGGCGCTCGTCATCGCCGGCCGCCGAGCGGGTCAGCGACGACCTGCGCCGGGGGGCGGCCCCGTTCCTATCCGACCGGCGCCGGACGGCCGCGCTGATCACGGCCGCAACGGCCGCTCTGTCCATGGTCGGGCTGTATCAGTTCGGCGTGCTGCGGAGCGTTCCGGAACTGCCCCTGCCCGGGCTGGACGCCGATGCCGTCGATGCCAGCGGCGAGGCGTACGCGCTGCTGTCCACCCCGGACAGCGCGATCGGCGTGGCCAGCGCGGGTGTGACGTTGGCTCTCGTCGGCATGGGCAACAGCGACCGGTGGCGCGAGCATCCGGTGCTGCCGCTGCTGACGGCGGCCAAGGTGGCGGCGGACGCGGCGGGCGCCCTGCTGCTCTTCGCCGAGCAGGCGACCAAGCACCGCCGGTTCTGCTCCTGGTGCACCGTGGCCGCGGTGTGCAACGTGCTGGCGGTGCCGGCCACCGTCCCGGAGGCGCGGGCGGCATGGCGGTCGCTGCGCGGCGGCCGGTAGCGACTCACAGCCAGCTCACAGCCGACTGCCAGCCGGCTGGCCGCCTCGGCTGACATGATCGCGAGTGTGACCGTGACCGAGTCCCGGGCCGCGCCGGCCCCTCGACTGCTCGTCGTCGACGACGAGCCGAACATCCTCGAGCTGCTCTCGGCGTCGCTGCGCTACGCCGGCTTCGACGTCACGACCGCGGCCGACGGGCCCGGGGCGCTGGCCGCCGCCCGCACCGTCCGCCCGGACCTGCTGGTGCTCGACGTCATGATGCCCGGCATGGACGGCTTCACGGTGGTCCGCCGGCTGCGGGAGTCCGGGATGCGGGCGCCGGTGCTGTTCCTCACCGCCCGGGACGCCACCGAGGACAAGGTCACCGGGTTGACCCTCGGCGGTGACGACTACGTCACCAAGCCGTTCAGCCTGGAGGAGGTCGTGGCCCGGATCCGCGCGGTGCTGCGCCGCACCGGCGGCGGTCCCGGTGCGGCGGGTCCCGCCCCGCGGCTGTCCTTCGTCGACATCGAGCTCGACGAGGACACCCACGAGGTCTGGAAGGCCGGTGAGCTCGTACCGCTGTCCCCGACGGAGTTCAAGCTGCTGCGCTACTTCCTGCAGAACCCCGGCCGGGTGCTGTCCAAGGCTCAGATCCTGGACCACGTCTGGAACTACGACTTCGGCGGCGAGGCCAACGTGGTCGAGTCCTACGTGTCCTATCTGCGTCGTAAGGTCGACACGAGCGAGCCGAGACTGCTGCACACGCTGCGCGGCGTGGGCTACGTCCTGCGGCTCCCGCGGGGCTGACCACGGTGGCGAGCGGGCCGGGGACGCGCCGCGCGGCCGACGTCGTACGCCGGCTGGCCGGCGGGCCGCGGCTGGTCGGTGACACCGTTCGGCGCCGGGCGGGGGCGACCCCGTTGCGGGTCAAGCTGGTGGCGGCGCTGCTGGGCCTGGTGACGCTCGGGCTGCTGGTCACCGGGGTGGCGGCGACGACGGCCCTGCGCGGATACCTGCTCGGCCGGGTCGACGCGCAGCTGCGGTCCGCCGCGCAGGCGACCACCGGGCAGGGCGACCGGTTCCGCGGTCCGGGCCCGCGCGCCGGTTTCGACGCACCGAACGCCTTCTTCGTGCAGCTGAACGACGCGACCGGCGCGACCGTCGGGCAGGCGGCACCGCCGGTCGGCGCCGAGCAGTCCCGCCCGCAGCTGCCGCGACTCGACTTCGCCACCGCCACGCGGCGCGCCGGCCGGCCGTTCACGGTGTCGTCGGTGGGTTCGGGGGCCGACTGGCGCACGATCGTCACCCCGTTCCCGGACGGCTCCGGCAGCGTCACGGTGGCGTTGAGCCTGGCGGAGGTGAGCCGCACGCTCGGCCGGCTGGCGCTCATCGACCTGGTGGTCAGCGCGGCAGTCCTGGGGCTGCTCGCCGGGCTGGGCTACCTGGTGGTCCGCTCCAGCCTGCGCCCGCTGGTCGAGGTGGAGGCGACCGCGGCGGCCATCGCCGCCGGGGACCTGAGCCGACGGGTTCCGGACCGCGATCCGCGCACCGAGGTCGGTCGGCTGACCCGAGCTCTGAACGGCATGCTGGCCCAGGTGGAGGCGGCGTTCCACGCCCGCGCCGGGTCCGAGGCCGCCGCCCGCGCCTCCGAGGACCGCATGCGGCGGTTCGTCGCCGACGCCAGCCACGAGCTGCGGACGCCGCTGACCTCGATCCGCGGCTTCGCCGAGCTCTACCGGCAGGGGGCGGCTACAGACCCCGCCGACGTGGCCCGGGTGATGCGCCGGGTGGAGACCGAAGCGACCCGGATGGGGCTACTGGTCGAGGACCTGCTGCTGCTGGCGAGGCTGGACCAGCAGCGGCCGTTGGAGCGTCGGCCGGTGGACCTGCTCACGATCGCGGCGGACGCCGTCGACGACGCCCGGGCCGTCAGCCCCGGCCGCCCGGTCTCCCTGCAGGTCCGCGGGTCGGTCCCGCCGGTCGTGCTCGGGGACGACGCCCGGCTGCGGCAGGTGGTCGGCAACCTCATGTCCAACGCCGTGACGCACACGCCGGCCGGCACGCCGGTCACCGTGACCGTCGGCAGCCCGGACGGCGGCCGGCACGCGCTGCTGGAGGTCAGCGACGCCGGGCCGGGGATCGCGGACGCGGACCGGGCCCGGGTGTTCGAGCGGTTCTACCGGGCCGACCCGGCCCGCACCCGGGCGCAGGGAGGCACCGGGCTCGGGCTGTCGATCGTCGCGGCGCTGGTGGCGGCGCACGGGGGCATCGTCGAGGTGACGTCGACGGCCGGGCAGGGCGCCACGTTCCGGGTCCGGCTGC
>JBBSHH010000067.1:0-13588 GCA_038253225.1 Mycobacteriales bacterium
AGTGCCCTGCCAACGGGAGGTCTCTGCCCGCTGAGCTGGTGGTGGGTGATGCATCGTGCGAGACGCGAAGTCCGGCGAGAAGGGCCGCGAACACGACGGTCAGCGCGCCGACGGCGACTCGCGCTCGTCCCCTCATGGCTCAGTGTCGGCGACCGCTGGGTCGTACTGGGGCATTCAGACGGCTTACGGACATATGACGACGAGCCTGGCACGCACGGTCGGTCGCGGCGACCCGTGGGTGCCGCCACGCCGGCTCCCTACCCGCCGCCGTGCTCAGGGTGCACGGCAGACACACCCGACTGGCGGTTGGTCAGCGGCGGCGGCCAAGGGAGGAGCGGCTTTCCGATCTCCCAGTGGTGACCGAAGGGGTCCTCGATCCGCCCCATTCGCCAGGCATGCTCCTCGCTTACCGGGGACACCGTGGTCGCGCCGGCCGATACGGCCCGCTCGATCACGGCGTCTGGATCGTCGACGGTCAACAGCATCCGTACCGTCGCTCCACCCAGTGACTCCGGGCTGAAGTTTCGGTGCGGTGGCGACTCGTCGGCGACCCAGAACGATGCATCACCCACAACCAGTTGGGCGACCACATCCTCGTGCTCCTCTGTGCCGCCGACCCGATAGACCTCCACTGCACCGAAGGCCGCCTCGTAGAACTGGACGGCCGCGCGACCTCGTCTCACCGACAGCTGGGGCACGATGCTCGTCTTCGGGTCGCGACCCGACGTGTTATCCGCAACGGCCATGTGGAGTCCTCCCTCGGACAGTGCGCGCCTGGGTCAGTGTGCGGCGAGGAGCCGCTGCTCGAGTTCGGGGGGCAGGCCGTGTACGGCGCGGTCCGGCCGCTGGGTAGGCATCCCCTCGAGTTGGAGCCAGCGCCAGGTATCGGTCACGGTCTCCTGCACTGGCCGGCACACCAGACCCGTCGACGCGGCCAGCGCCGTGTCGGTTTCGAGGGAGCCGGCGGACTCACCGACTTCGGGCACCCAGCAGGGCAACTGCGTCCAGGGTTCGGCCCCGGCCGCCTCCAACTCGCTCTCGGGCACCCATACCAGCTCGGCGTCGGAGCCGGTCGCCGCGATGCACGCCGTGAGCAGCCCCTGCGCGGTGGTGTGGCCGGAGCGGCTCGCGACGTCGACCGCACCGGTCAACCCACCGGACAGTCCGGACAGCAGCCAGGCGGCGAGGTCCCGGGCGTCGACGTACTGCAGCGGCCTGCCGGGCCGCCCGGGTGCCAGCATGCGGCCGCCAGCGCAGATGCGGCCCAACCACCACGGCAGCCGGCCGATGTCCTCGTACGGGCCCAGGATCAGGCCGGCACGGGCGAGCAGTGCGTCCGGGAACGATCGCAGGACAGCCAGCTCGGCGCCGCGCTTGAGAGCGGGGTACTCGCCGTCGCGCGCCTGCGGGTCGCCGTCGACGAGCGGCGAGCGCTCGTCGACGTGACTGCCCCAGGTGTAGACGGACATGCTGGAGACGTAGCCGAACCGCGGCACCCGACCGTGCAGCAGTCGGGCGGCGATCTCGACCACAACAGGGGCGCCAGCCCAGGTGTCCACGACCAGGTCCCAGCTGCGGTCACCCAGCGCCGCGGCCAGTTCCGGCTCGGACCAGCGGTCGGCGAGCAGCGCGGTGACGCCGGCGGGAAGGCCGCCGGTGCGGCCGCGGTGGACCGCACTGACCTCCCACCCGCGGCCGAGAGCGTCCGCCACTAGAGCCCGACCGACAAAGCGGGTCCCACCCAGCACCAAGAGCCTCATGGCGGCGACCATTGGCGCGCAGCAGCTAACGACACCAGGCCGACGAGGGGCAGTGCCGCCATCTGCATCCGGCGCCCCTCCTGCGCGCATTCGCGGCCAAGCTACTCCGCGGATGCCGTGCGGCGACCGTCGCAGGCGAACACCGTGCAGCCGGCGGAGACCCGCGACCCGGGGCTCAGACCACTTGACGCGGCGCCGTCAGCCGGCTCGGCGTATCCCCGGTGTTAACGGTCCGACTCGGTTCGATGAGCAGGACCTCGGCTCCATCCGCCGAAACCGGCTGGTGTGGCACGCCCCGCGGTACGACGTACACCTGCCCGGGCCCGAGCTCGACGTCGCCCCCGTCCAGCCGGATCAGCAGCCGGCCCGAGAGCACCAGGAAGAACTCGTCGGTGTCGGGATGAGTGTGCCGGGTGAACTCACCGGCGGTCCGCACCACCCGTACGTCGTAGTCGTTGAGCGTGGCCACCGTCCGAGGGGCCCACGGCTCCCGGAAGCCGGCGAGGACCGCGTGCAGGTCGACGACGCTCATGTGCCCAGCATGCGCGTCGAGCGACGCTGGTGATAGCGGTCGGCCCGCGGCACGCACCGCGGCAGGGAGGGGCATGCTGGCCGCGTCAGCGCAAGACGCCGGCAGCAGGCCCGCCCAGCAGTCCCAGCTCGGCCCGGGTCGGCAGTCCCTCCCAGTCACCGGGGGTGCTCACGGTGAACGCAGCGCAGGCCGCACCGTCGGCGAGTCGGGCCGCGAGCGGGCGACCGTCGCACCGGGCCGCGAGGTAGCCGGCGGCGAAGGAGTCACCGGCGCCGACCGGGTCGAGCGCGGGAACCGGCACCGCCATGCACCGCTCGACCGCGCCGTCCCGGGTGACCGCAACAGCACCGGCCGCCCCGCGGGTGACGACCACCTCGGCCGGCCCTTCGGCCAGCAGCGAGCGGGCCGCCGTCACCGGGTCGTCGGCGTCGGTCAGCAGCGCCAGGTCGTCGGTCGAGACGAACAGCACGTCGAGCACGGGCAGCAGCCGAGTGGCGCGAGCCCGGGCGTCGTCGGCGGAGCCCAGCCGGCTGCGGTGGTTGACGTCGTACGACACGGCGAGACCGCGCTCGGCGGCCATGGTCACCGCCAGGTCGACCGCGGCCCGCGGCCGGTCGCCGAGCGCGGCGGTGATGCCGGTCAGATGCAGGAGGTCGACGCCGTCGAACGCCGCAGCGGTGACGTCGGCCGGGTCGAGCTCGGCGCCGGCGCTGCCCCGCCGGTAGTAGTGCACCCGGGTCAGCTCACCGGCCCGCCGCTCCCGCAGCATCAGGCCGGTCGGCGCGTCGGGGTGGTCCCGAACGAAGGAGACGTCCACACCCTCGGCGGCGAGGTCACGACGAACGCGCAGACCGAGCTCGTCCGCCCCCACGACGCCGAGCCAGCGGGCGTCGTGGCCGAGCCGGCGGAAACCGATCGCCACCGTGGACTCGGCGCCGGCCGTGCTCAGCCGCAGCTCGCGGGCCGTCCGCAGCGGCTCGACCGTCGAGGTGGCGAGGACCGCCATCGTCTCGCCGAGGGTCAGCAGCCGGGCCATGGCGGCCTCCGGCTCACCACTCGGCCCAGCTGCCGTCCTCGTGCCGCCAGACCGGGGACTGCCAGTCGTGGCCGATCTCGGCCGCCCGCTCCACCGCGGCGGCGTCGACCTCGATACCGAGCCCCGGGCCCTCCGGCCGCAGCAGCCAGCCGTCGGCGTACCGGAACACCGTCGGGTCGACGAGGTAGTCGAGCAGGTCCGAGCCCACGTTGTAGTGGATGCCCAGGCTTTGCTCCTGGATGAGGACGTTGGGTGCGGCGAAGTCGACCTGCAGGCAGGCGGCCAGCGCGATCGGCCCGAGCGGGCAGTGCGGGGCGAGCACCACGTCGTAGGTCTCGGCCTGCGCGGCGATCCGGCGGACCTCGGAGATGCCACCGGCGTGCGAGACGTCCGGCTGGGCGACCGCGATCCCGGCCTCGAGCGCCGGGCGAAAGTCCCATCGGGAGAACAGCCGCTCACCGGTCGCGATCGGCACCGGCGCGGCGGCTACCACCTCGGCCAGCCGGTGCGCGTACTCCGGGAGCACCGGCTCCTCGACGAACATCGGCGCGAAGGGCTCGAGCAGCGGCAGCAGCCGGCGGGCCATCGCGGTGGAGACCCGGCCGTGGAAGTCGATCGCGACGTCGCGGTCGGGCCCGAGCACCTCGCGCACCGCGGCCACCCGGTCGAGGATCGCGGTCACGGCTGCCGTGGTGGCGATCGGGGGCAGCTGTGCGGAGACGTTCATCTTGACGGCGCTGAACCCCTCGGCGACCCGGGCGGCGGCGTGCTCGGCGACCTCGGCCGGCCGGTCGCCGCCGATCCAGGAGTAGACCCTGATCCGGTCGCGGACCGGTCCGCCGAGCAGCTCGTGCACCGGGACGCCCCGGGCCTTGCCGGCGATGTCCCACAGCGCCTGGTCGACGCCGGCGACAGCGGAGGACAGCACCGGGCCGCCGCGGTAGAAGGTGCCCTTGGTCATCCGCTGCCAGTGGTTCTCGATCCGCAGCGGGTCGGCGCCGACGAGGTACGCCGCGAGCTCCCGGACCGCCGCAGCGACCGTGCTGGCGCGGCCCTCGACCACCGGCTCGCCCCAACCGGTGACGCCCTCGTCGGTGTCGACGCGCAGCAGCAGCCAGCGCGGCGGCACCTGGTAGGTCGTCAGGCGGGTGATCTTCACCTGCCGACCCGCTGCCCTGCGTCGGCCCGCGACCCCGCCGCGCCGGACAGCGCCGCCCGGGCCCGCTGCGCCAGCACCCGCACCTCGGCCGCCGACGTCGGCGCGGCCCGGCCGGCCAGGTCGCTGCCGAGCGCCACCGCGACGGCTCCGGCCGCGAGCCAGGCCGCGATGTCCCCCACGGCCACGCCACCGGTCGGCACGAACCCCTCCGCCGGGAACGGACCGCGCAGCTCGCGCAGGTAGCGGACCCCGAGCGCCCCGGCCGGGAACAGCTTGAGCAGCCGGGCACCCGCCCGCCGGGCGGCGAGCACCTCGGTGGCCGACGCCACGCCCGGCAGCGGCTCCAGGCCGAGCTCGAGCGCGGCCGCGACCACCTCGGGGTCGAAGCCGGGGCTCACGACGAAGACACCGCCGACGTCGGCCACCCGACGCACCTGGGACGTGGTGGTGACCGTGCCCGCCCCGAGCAGCAGCCCCGACGAGCCGGCCGCGGTCTCGATCGTCGCCCACGCCCCCGGGGTGGTGACGGTCACCTCCGCCACCCGCAGCCCGCCGTCGGCGAGACCGGTCAGCGCGCCGGCGACGTCACCACCCTGCGGGTAGCGCAGGATCGCCATCACGCCGTCGGCGCACAGCACGTCCCGGACCGCAGCCGCCGCCATGGCCGTCACCCTTGCATCCGGGCCCGAGCCGGCGGACTCCGGCTCCGCCTCAGTGGCAGGTGTCGGAGCCGGAGTCGCCGGCGGTGCTGCCCGCCTCCGGGACGAACAGCCAGTCGAAGCCGGCCGGGTGCAGGGTCAGCTGCAGCACCCCGAACACCCCGGGAATGCGGACCTCGCTGTTGGCCCGGATGGTCCGCACGCCGTAGTGGTCCTCGCCGCCGGTGCCGACCACGAACTCGCGGATGCCGGTCGGGGACGCGACGGCGGCCGGGGTCTGCGGCCCGAACCGCTCGTAGTCGTGGTCATGGCCGTTCAGCACGATCTCGACGCCGGCGGCCCACAGGTCCTGCCAGAACGTGTCGTACGCCGGGTCGCTGCCGTGCCCGCCCGAGCTGAACCGCGGCTGGTGCCAGTAGGCCAGCGTGCACATGGCGGGGTGGCTGGCCAGGTCGCTGCGCAGCCAGCTCTCCTGCGCGGAACCGGTGTCGCAGCCACCGATCTGCGCGCACTCGGCATTGAGCGCGATGAGGTGCCAGCCGCCGAGGTCGTAGCTGTACCACCCCTGGCTAGGGTCGCCGGCGGCCGGCCCGAAGTACTGGTAGTAGCCGGTGGCGCCCGGGGTCATGTACTCGTGGTTGCCCGGCACCGGATGGGTAATGCTCAGCGCCCGGCCCCAGGTCGGGTCGTAGGAGGCGGCGTAGTCCGGGAGCCGGCCGTACTCGTACTGCGTGTCGCCCAACGGCAGCACGGCGTCGAGCGGCCGGCCGCTGAGCAGGCTCGCGGTGGCCTGCTGGTGGCAGGAGTTGGCCGTGCCGACGCCGCCGTTGTAGCGGGCGTCTCCGGGGGCGCAGGCGATGTCGCCGGCGGTCGCAATCACCGGGTCGATGCCGGCGTTCGGGTCGGCCGCGATGCTGGCCGCGCCGACCGGGTCGGCCAGGTCCGCCCCGGGCGCGGCGGTGACCCGCAGCCAGAACGACTCCACCCGTTCGCCGTCGACGCCGTCGTCGACGACCGGCACCGACACCGTCGACGTGGAGTCGGTGCCACCGGCCGGGAACGTGACAGCGGTCGCCGACGGCGGGCCGTAGTCGGCGGCGACAGCGGTGCCCGGAGCCACCGTCACCGTGGCCGTGATGTCGGCGGTCGGAGTGCCGGCCAGGCGCAGCGTGAACACCGCCGCGGCACCGGGGCCTTCGGTGACCGGCTCGACGTCGCTGACCTGCAGCTGCGGCGGCAGCGGGTCGGCGTCGACGAGGGTGACCAGAGCGGTCGGGTCGGCGACCACCACGCCGCCGGTGGCCAGGCTCAGCTTGACGGTGAACTGCTCGAGGTCCTCACTGAGACCGTCCGCGGTCACCGGTACGTCGACCACCTGGCTGGTCGGACCGGCCGCGGAGAAGACCACCTTGCGGGTGACCCCGGTGAAGTCCGCCGGGCTGGCGGCGGCGCCGGGCACGGTGGTCAGCGTGACCGAGCCGCTCGCCGCGGCGGTGAGGGAGACGACGACATGGGCGGCGCCGTCGTCCTCGCGGGCGAGGGTGTCGGCGACGCTGGCCCGCGGCCCGGTCGCCACGGCTCCGCCCGTCCCGCCGTCGCTGAGCGGGATCCACACCGTGCCCGCGGCGTCCGCGATCGTCACACCGGTGGCGGAAGTTATCCGCACGGTGAAGGACTCCTTGCCCTCGGCCAGCGAGTCGTCGGTGATCGGCACCGGGATCAGGACCGGCGGGTTCGCCGTACCCGCGGCGAAGCGCAGGGTGCCGCTGGTGGCCTTGAAGTCGGCCGAGCCGGCGGTGCCGGCCGCCGTCGCGTACCGCACGCTGGCTGGGTCGTCGAGGATTCCGGACACGGTGATCGGCACCATGGCGGTGCTGCCCTCGGCCGCCGGCGCCACGTCACCGACACTGACCTGCGGCGGCGACCCGGAGTCGTCGTCGCGGATCGTGGCCGTCCCAGATCCGTCCGCGATCGCGGTACCGGCGGAGGGCGCGAACAGCAGCAGCGCGAAGGTCTCCGGCGGCTCTATATAGCTGTCCTGCGCGATGGCCACCGTGACGGTCTGGGTGGAGTCGGTCGGCGTGAACGTCACCGCGGTCGTCGCCAGCGCGGTGTAGTCGGCCGGCGCCGAGGCGGTGCCGTCGACGGTGGCGACGTTCAGCGAGCCGCTCACCGGCGCGGACACCGACACGGTGAACACCGCGGTCCCGGCGGACTCGTCGACCCGGATGTCGTTGACGCTGAACCGGGGTGTCGGGCTGAGCGCGTCAGCGGCGGCCCGACGCGGCGCGGCCGCGGGCAGTGCGGCGGTGAGCACGCAGCCGGCCGCGACCGCGGCGGCGGCGCTCAGCAGCGCCCGGCGGCGGTTCCGCGGTCGGGGTCGGCTCTGCCGGGGCAGCGTCATGACTCAGGGAACCACCGCCCGGGGCGGCCGGACAGACGCCATCTAGGCACCCTGGCGGCATCCGAACGGACTAGTCCGCGGGCCACCCGGCGGATGGATCGCCGTCAGCTGCGCCACAGCAGTACCAGCGCCCGGTCATCAGGTGCGGCCGGCGCGACCGCGGCGACCAGCCGCTGCGCCCCGCCGGCGAAACCGCGCGGGACGAGGTGCTCGGCCTCGCCGAGCAGCTTGTCGATCCCCACGGAGAGGTCCCGGCCGGGGATCTCCACCATCCCGTCGGTGTAGAGCAGCAGCGCGTCGCCGGGGCGCAGCGTCCCGCCCTCCGCGACGTAGCTCACCTCGTCGAGCAGGCCCAGGGCGGTCCCGGATACGTCGGCCAGCCGCCACCGGCCGCTGCCGGCGGAGAAGTGCGCGGCCGGCGGGTGTCCGGCCGATTCCAGCAGGTACTCCCCCGTCTCCAGGTTCACCGCGAGATGTGCCGCGGTGGCGAAACCCTCCGCCCAGTCCTGCCGCAGCAGATAGGAGTTCGCCGCGGCGAGGAACTGCGCCGGCGGCACCGCGCCCAGCAACCCGCCGAGCGCGCCGGAGAGCAGCAGCGCCCGGGTGCCGGCATCCAGCCCCTTGCCGGAGACGTCGACCAGCGCGAGCTCCAGCCGCCGCGGTTCGGCGTTGAGCCCGGAGACGAGGAAGTCGCCCCCGAACTGCGCGCCGCCGGCGGAGCGCAGCACCACGTCGATGCCCCAGCCGGCCGGCAGCGCGGGCAGCTCGCCCTGGGTCCGCAGCTGGTCGCGCAGGTCGAGCAGCATGGACTCGGTGCGCGGCCCCGACATCCCGAGCCGCTCGTGCCCCCGGGACAGCTCCCCGGCGAAGAACGAGGTGCCCAGCACGGTGACCAGTGCGCCGACGCGCACCTCGGCGAGGCCCAGCCGGACCATGTCGTAGGCCAGCGAGCCGGCGACCACGACCAGCAGCCTCCCCAGCGCCCGCCGGCGCAGCACGAGTCCGCCGGCGAGCAGTGGGAGCACGACACTTACGGGGGGCACCGTGCCGGGGCCGACGGCCACGGCCAGGGCGCCGATCGCGGCGACCGCCAGCGCGAGCAGGGCCAGCATGGCCCGCTCGTCGCCCAGCAGCCGGGACCAGTACCGGGTGAGCCGCACGACCGGGCGGGGCTGGCCACGGTCCCGCCGCCGTCCGGCGAACTTCGGCAGCGTGGCCATGATCACCGCAGCGTAGACGAGCCGCCGCCCGGAAACCCACTGTCCGCGTCCCGCGGCGCTGCGGTAGGACAGACCTATGGATCGCACCGCGGCGTTGCCCCTCCGGCCGATCGAGCCGGCCGAGTTCGACGCCTTCTGGGCCACGACGGAGCTTGCCTTCGGCGGCTACGACGGGGAGGCCGAACGCGAGGTCGACCGGCTCGGCTTCGAGTTCGACCGCAGCCTCGCGGCCTACGACGGCGACGAGATCGTCGGCACCGCCGGGATCTTCTCCCTGGAGATGACCGTCCCGGGTGGCCCGGCGGCGGTGGCCGGGGTGACGTTCGTCGGCGTCCGTCCGACGCACCGCCGGCGCGGTCTGCTGACCGCGTTGATGACCCGCCAGCTGCGGGAGCTCCACGACGAACAGCGGGAGCCGGTCGCGGCGCTGTGGGCGTCGGAGTCGGTGATCTACGGCCGGTTCGGCTACGGCCAGGCCAGCCGGGGGCTCAGCGTCGACGTCCCGCGCTCGGCGAACGCGTTTCTTCCCGGCGTACCCGGCTCGACCGGGCGGCTGCGGATGGTGGAGCCCGCCAAGGCGCGGCCGGATCTTCAGCGGGTCTTCGAGCAGGTCCGCCCGCACCGGCCGGGTTTCTTCGCCCGCACCGACGGCTTCTGGGCGACCCGGCTGCTCGACGACGCCCGGCAGCGCAGCGGTGCCAGCCCGCTGCGGGCGGTCCTGCACGAGATCGCCGGCAGCGTCGACGGTTACGCCCTGTACGCGAACAAACCGGACTGGGCCGACGGACTGCCGTCGGGCGTTGTCACCGTCCGCGAGGTGGTGGCGACCACACCCGCCGGCTATGCGGCGCTCTGGCGGTTCCTGCTCGACCTGGACCTGACCGGGCGGGTCCGCTGCTGGAACCTGGCGGCCGACGACCCGCTGCTGCACCTGCTCGCCAACCCGCGGGCGGCGCGCGCCGGCTGGCACGACCAGCTGTGGGTGCGGCTTGTCGACGTCGGCCGGGCGCTGACCGCGCGTTCCTACGCCGCCACGGTCGACGTCGTGGTCGAGGTGACGGACCAGGGGTGCCCGTGGAACGCCGCCCGGTGGCGGCTGGCCGCCGACACCTCGGGTGCCAGCTGCGAGCGGAGCACCGCCGCGCCCGACGTGCGCCTGTCGACCACCGAGCTGGGCGCGGCCTACCTCGGCGGCACCACGCTGAGCGCGCTGGCAGGTGCCGGCCGGGTGGCGGAGCTGCGGCCGGGCGCCCTGTCCGAGCTGTCCCGGGCCTTCGCCGGGATCGTGGAGCCGTACTGCCCGCTGACGTTCTGACCGCTCACCGGCCGCGGCCGGTCAGCTGGCGGGCCGGTCAGGCCGGGTCGGCGGCGGTCGCCCGGTCGATGGCGAGCAGGGGCAGCACCAGGTGCACCAACGGGCCGATCGCCAGCGCGTAGGCGAGGGTTCCGACGCCCGCGGTCCCGCCGAGCAGCCAGCCCACCGTCAGCACGCTGAGCTCGAGCGCGGTGCGGGTGAGCCGGATCGAGTGCCCGCGGGCGGCGATACCGGTCATCAGCCCGTCGCGGGGCCCCGGGCCGAGCGCCGCGCCGATGTAGCAGCCGGTCGCGACGCCGTTGAGGACGATGCCGGCGACCAGAAAGCTGACCCGGGCAGCCCAGCCGGTCGGCGCGCCGAGCCGACCGAGGGTGGCGTCGAGCGCCACACCGATCAGCACCACGTTGCTCAGCGTCCCCAGCCCGGGCCGCTGCCGCAGCGGGATCCACCCGAGCAGCACGAGCGCCCCGACCAGCACCACCCAGGTCCCGATCGACAGGCCGGTCTGGCGGGACAACCCCTGGTGCAGCACGTCCCACGGCGAGAGCCCCAGCCCGGCCCGCACCAGCAGACCGTCGCTGAAGCCGAAGAGCACCAGGCCCGGGTAGAGCCGCAGCAGCCGGGCCACCGGCCGGTCGATGGGGAGGACCTCGGCGAAACGCACGGGTCACAGCCTGCCCCGGACCGGCTTGCCCGCCGGTGTCGGTGTCAGGCGGGCTGGCAGGTCGGGCACCAGTACAGGTTGCGGCCGACCATCTCCTCGGTGCGCACCTCGGTCCGGCAGACCCGGCAGGGCAGGCCGGCCCGGCGGTAGACGTAGCAGGAGTCCGCCCGGCTGGCCGGCCCCCGCCGACGGTCCCGATGCTCGGGTCGGGTGGTGACGATCCGACCGGTCCGCACCCCGGACCGCATCAGTGCGCGCAGGTCGAGCCACACCGGCGTCCAGTCCGCCTCGGTGACCAGCCGGCCCGGGCGGTGCGGCGCGATGCCGTGCCGGAACAGCAGCTCGGCCCGGTAGACGTTTCCGACGCCGGCCAGCACGGACTGGTCCATCAGCAGGGCCCCGATCGCCGTCGGGCTGCGGGAGATCCGCGCGTACGCCGGCTGGGCCCGGGCGGCGGGGCGCAGCGGGTCCGGCCCGAGTCGGGCCAGGATTCCTGCCCGCTCGGGCTGGGCCAGCAGCTCGCAGGCCGTCGGGCCGCGCAGGTCGACGTAGGCGGTGCCGGTGCGCAGCCGCAGCCGCAACGCCCCGCGGGGCGCCGGTGGCGGCACCGGGCCGGTGGCGAAGCTGCCGTAGAGCCCGAGGTGCACGTGCAACCAGCCGACCGACCCGAAGTCGTAGAACAGGTGCTTGCCGTAGGCCTGGACCCGCTCGAGCCGGCGGCCGTCGAGTCGCTCGGCGCCGGCGGCGAACCGGCCCTGCGGACTGCTGGCCGCTACCGTGCGACCGACCAGCACGGCCGTGTGCTCGCGGGCGAGCCGGTGGATCGTGTGGCCCTCGGGCACGGTGGCGCGCTCCCACGGGAGAGGATGGCGGGATGGGTTCGCAGTCTGGCCGTTCCGGAGCTGGCCCGCGCGGCGGCAGACCGCACCGCGACGGCGGTGGCGGCGCGCCACTCGGTGGCCTGGTCGGTGCCGGGCCGTCGCAGGTGGGGATCAGCGGCGCGATGCGGGCGCGCGACGTCTCCCGGCCCCGCCCGGCCGCCGATCCGCGGCGCCCGAACGCTCAGCCGGCTGCCGGGGCCGCCGAGGGCGACGGCGGAACCGCCGGCAGCTCGCCGGTGCGCTCGTAGTCGGCCAGCTGGGCCAACCGCCGGGCGTGCCGCTCGGCGCCGCTGAACGCCGTCCCGAGGAAAATCTCCGCGTAGCGCAGCGCCTCGTCCTCGGCGTACATCCGGGAGCCGAGGCTGACGACGTTGGCGTCGTTGTGCTCCCGACCGAGCTGCGCGGTCTCGGCGCTGAACGCGAGCGCGCAGCGGACGCCGGGCACCTTGTTGGCGGCGATGGCCTCACCGTTGCCGGAGCCGCCGATGACGATCCCGAGGCTGCCCGGGTCGGCGCCGGTCCGGGCGGCCGCGAGCAGCACGTACGGCGGGTAGTCGTCCTCCGGGTCGTACGCCGGCGGCCCGCAGTCGACCGGGTCGTGGCCGAGCTCGCAGAGCCGTTCGACCAGCCGCCGCTTCAGGTCGAACCCGGCGTGGTCGGAGCCGAGGTAGACGCGCATGCCGGGAAGTCTGCCAGGTGAGCGCGCCGGCCGAGGCCGTGCTCGGGGTCGACGGCTGCCCCGGCGGCTGGTTGGGCGCCCGCGTCGAGGACGGCGCTGTGGAGTGGCTACTGCTGCCGACCGCGGCTGCGGTGCTCGCGGTCCGGTCGGCGGCCGTCGGCATCGACATCCCGATCGGCCTGCCCGACGCCGGGCCGCGGGGCTGCGACCTGGCCGCCCGTCGGCTGCTCCGCCCGCGCGGCTCGGTGGTGTTCCCGGCGCCGGTGCGTTCGGTGCTCGGGGTGGCGTCGTACGCGGAGGCCTGCCGGCGGTCCCGGGCGACGCAGGGCATTGCGCTGTCCCGGCAGGTGTTCAACCTGCTCGAAAAGATCGCCGACGTGGACGCCGGCATGGTCCCGGCCCGGCAGCGGACGCTGGTGGAGGTTCATCCCGAGGCGTCCTTCGCGCTGCTGACGGGCCGGGTGCTGGCCCCGAAGAAAACCCCGACGGGCCGCTCGGAGCGCGCCGCCGCGCTGGCCGGTTGGCTGCCCGACGTCGCCCGCTCGGTGGCCGCCGCCCCTCGACCGGCCCGGCCGGACGACGCGCTCGACGCGCTCGCGGCGGCGTGGAGCGCCCGCCGGTGGCTGACCGGAGCCGCTGTGGTGCTGCCCGGCTCCCCCGAGCGGGACGCGCGGGGGTTGCGGATGGAGATCGTGGCATGACACGAACGATGGTCGGCGGGTGAGGGTCGCTAGTCGAAGATCGGGCCGGAGTCGCGGGTGCGCTTGAGCTCGTAGAAGCCGGGTGTGCCGGCGACGAGCACGACGCCGTCCCAGAGCTTGCCGGCCGCCTCCCCGCGGGGCGCGGGGGTGACCACCGGACCGAAGAACGACACGCCGTCGACGCTGATGACCGGCGTGCCGACGTCCATGCCCACCCGGTCCATCCCGTCATGGTGGGAGGCCCGCAACTTCTCGTCGTACGACGAGTCCGTCATCGCCTGCGACAACTCGGTGGGCAGCCCCACCTCGGTGAGCGCGGCCTCGACGACCTCGGTGGTCTTCGGCAACCCCTCGTTGTGGAAGCGGCGGCCCAGCGCGGTGTAGAGGGGCAGCAGCACCTGCTCGCCGTGCTGGGCGGCGGCGGCGATGCAGACGCGCACCGGACCCCAGGCCTCGTCCATCGACGCTCGGTAGCTCTCCGGCAGGTCCGCCCTGTCCTCGTTGAGGACGGACAGGCTCATCACATGCCAGCGCGGCGCCAGGGGGCGGACCTCGGCCGCCGACAGCAGCCACCGCGA
>JBBSHH010000068.1:0-13564 GCA_038253225.1 Mycobacteriales bacterium
CTGGCCGAGGTCGCCGCGGCCGTGGGTGGCCGGCTCGACCGGGCCGACCCGGCGACCTCGCTGACCGGACCGGTGGTCATCGACTCGCGAGATGCCACGGCCGGCTCGCTGTTCGTGGCGCTCCGCGGCACCCGCACCGACGGCCACGATCATGCCGCCGCCGCGGTGGCGGCCGGCGCGGTGGCGGTCCTCGCGGGCCGTGTGGTGGGGGTTCCGGCCGTCGTGGTGCCCGACGTCGTGCCGGCGCTCGGCCGGCTGGCCCGGGCGGTGCTGGACCGGCTGCCATCGCTCACCGTGGTCGGGGTCACCGGGTCGTCGGGCAAGACCGGCACCAAGGACCTGCTGGCGGCGCTGCTCGACCGACTCGGTCCCACGGTCGCGCCGGTCGGTTCCTACAACAACGAGATCGGCCATCCGCTGACCGCGCTGCGCTGCGAGGCCGCCACCCGGTTCCTCGTGGCCGAGTGCAGCGCCCGCGGTCGCGGCCACATCGCCGCCCTCTGTCGGATCGCGCCGCCCCGCATCGGCGTCGAGCTCAACGTCGGCACCGCTCACCTCGGCGAGTTCGGGTCCCGGGAGGCGATCGCCGCGAGCAAGGCGGAGCTGGTCGAGGCGCTGCCGGCCGACGGGCTCGCCGTTCTCAACGCCGACGACCCGCTGGTGCTGGCGATGGCGGGGCGCACCAGCGCCCGGGTGCGGACGTTCGGCCGGTCCGCAGCCGCCGACGTGCGGGCGGACAAGGTCAGCGTCGACGACCTGGCGCGCCCGTCGTTCGAGCTGCGTACGCCGGCCGGGTCGGCCGCCGTCGACCTGCGGCTGCACGGTGAGCACCACGTCGGCAACGCGCTGGCGGCCGCGGCCGCCGCGATCGAGCTGGGCTTGCCGCTCGAGGACGCGGCCGCGGCGCTGTCCGCTGCCACCCCCGTCAGCCGCTGGCGGATGGAGGTCCACGCGCGCCCGGACGGCACGATCGTGATCAACGACGCGTACAACGCCAACCCCGAGTCGGTCCGGGCGGCACTGCAGACGCTGAGGACGATGGCCCGCGGCCGGCGCTCGTGGGCGGTGCTGGGCGAGATGGCGGAGCTGGGGCCGGCCGCGGACGCCGAGCACGAGCTGCTCGGCCGGCTGGCGGTGCGGCTCGGCGTGTCCCGTCTGGTCGCGGTCGGCCCGCGCGCCGGCCGGGTGCTCGCCGGCGCGGTGCTCGAGGGATCGTGCGCGGGGGAGTCCGCCCACGTCCGGGACGCCGCGGCGGCGGTGGCCCTGCTGACCCGGGAGGTCGGCCCCGGCGATGTGGTCCTGGTCAAGGGCTCCCGCACCGCCGGGCTCGAGCGGGTAGCCGCGGCGCTGTTGCCGGCCGAGCCGGGTGTGCCAGTGGAGCCGGCCGTGTTAGTGGAGCCGGCGAAAGCGGCGGAGCCGGCGTGAGGGTGCGTCGATGAGGGGTGTCCTCGTCGCGGCTCTGGTGTCGCTCGTCGTGTCCCTGATGGGCACGCCGGCGGCGATCCGGGGGTTCCGCTCGCGCGGCTACGGCCAGCTCATCCGCGATGACGGCCCGACCAGCCACCACACCAAGCGCGGCACCCCGACGATGGGCGGCACGGTGATCATCGCCGCCACGCTGCTCGGCTACGCCGTGGCTCACCTGTTCACGCTGAACGGGCCGACGGCGTCGGCGTTGCTCGTGCTCATGCTCATGACCGGCCTCGGCGCGGTCGGCTTCGTCGACGACTTCATCAAGATCCGCAAGCAGCGCAGCCTCGGCCTGAACACGACCGCCAAGCTGCTCGGGCAGCTGTTCGTCTCGGTGACGTTCGGGGTGCTGGCGCTGCAGTTCCACAACGGGCGGGGGCTGACACCGGCATCGACGCACCTGTCGTTCGTGCGCGACACCGCGGTCGCCTTCGGGGCGGTCGGCTTCGTCGTCTGGGCCTACCTGATGGTCTCCGCCGCGTCCAACGGGGTGAACCTCACCGACGGCCTCGACGGCCTCGCCACCGGTACGTCGGTGATGGTCTTCGGCGCGTACGTCGTGATCTGCTTCTGGCAGTTCGGCAACCAGTGCCCCGGCGCCGGCTACTGCTACAGCGTCCGTGACCCGCTCGACCTCGCGCTGGTGGCGGCTGCGGCGATGGGGGCCTGCTTCGGCTTCCTGTGGTGGAACGCCTCACCGGCCCGGATCTTCATGGGCGACACCGGCTCGCTGGCTCTCGGCGGCGCGCTGGCCGGTATCGCGCTGACCAGCCGGAGCGAGCTGCTGCTGGTGCTGCTCGGCGGCCTGTTCGTGGTCGTGACGCTGTCGGTGATCGTGCAGGTCGTCGCGTTCCGGGTCTCCGGCCGCCGGGTGTTCAAGATGGCGCCGATCCAGCACCACTTCGAGCTCTCCGGCTGGGCCGAGGTGACGATCGTGATCCGGTTCTGGATCATCGCCGGGCTGGCGGTGGCGTTCGGGCTCGGGGTCTTCTACGCCGACTTCATCGCCGGCGGGTCGCCGCAGTGACCGACCCGGTCGCCCGGTCCGGCGTCGAGGCGCCGCGCTGGCACGACCGCGCCGTCTGCGTCGCCGGGATCGGCGTCTCCGGGGTGGCCGCCGCCGAGGCGCTGCTGCACCTCGGGGCGCAGGTCGTCGTCGTGGACGGCCGGGACGGACCGGCGGAGCGCACCCGCGCCGCGCTGCTCGGGGTGCTCGGCGCCACCGTGTCGCTGGGCCGTGACGCGCCGGTCGCGCCGCCCCCGGGCGCCGACCTGGTCGTGACCTCACCCGGCTGGCGCCCCGACGCGCCGCTGCTCGCGGCGGCCGCCGCCGCCGGCCTACCGGTGTGGGGAGAGGTGGAGCTGGCCTGGCGGCTCCGGTCGGAGCCGGCGGCCCCGTGGCTGGCGCTGACCGGCACGAACGGCAAGACCACGACGGTCCGGATGCTGGCCGCGATGCTGGCCGGCGCCGGTCACCGGACGGTGGCCTGCGGCAACGTCGGCACGCCGCTGCTCGAGGCGGTGCTGGCACGGCCGGCGTACGACGTGCTCGCCGTCGAGCTGTCGAGCTTCCAGCTGCACTGGTCCGGCACCGTGCGACCCGCCGCCGCGGCCGTGCTGAACATCGCCCCCGACCACCTCGACTGGCACGGTTCGTTCGCGGCCTACGCCGCCGACAAGGTCAAGATCTGGGCCGGCGGGGTCGCGGTCGGCAACGCCGACGACCCGGAGACTCACCGCCGCGTGATCGGCGTGCCGGGTCGGGTGACGTTCACGCTCGGGCGACCCGACGCCGGCCAGCTCGGCGTCGCGGACGGCTGGCTCATCGACCGCGCGTTCGCCGCCGCGGAGCCGCTCGCGCCGGTCACCGAGGTCCGACCGCCGGGTCCGCACAACGTCGCGAACGCGCTGGCCGCCGCGGCGCTGGCCCGCTCCTACGGCGTCCCGGCGGCGGCCGTCCGCGCCGGCCTGGCGGCCTACCGCCCGGACCCGCACCGCAACACGGCGGTGGCCGTCGTCGCGGGCGTGACGTGGGTCGACGACTCCAAGGCCACCAACCCGCACGCCGCGGCGGCGTCGCTGGCCGCCTACGACTCGGTGGTCTGGATCGCCGGCGGGCTGGACAAGGGCCTGTCGTTCGAGGAGCTGGTGGCGACCGCCGCCCCCCGGCTGCGGGCGGCGGTGCTGCTCGGCGCCTGCCGGGCGCAGGTCGCGGCGGCGCTGGCGCGACACGCGCCGCAGATCCCGGTCGTCGAGGTAGCCGGCACCGACACTGGGGCCATGGACGTCGTCGTGGATAACGCCGCCCGGCTCGCCGCGCCGGGCGACACCGTTCTGCTGGCGCCGGCGGCCGCCTCGATGGACATGTTCCGCGACTACAAGGAGCGCGGCGAGGCGTTCGCCGCCGCCGTGCTGCGACGGGCCGGGAGCGGCGGGTGAGCGCGACCACCACCGCGCGCCCCGCCCCGGCCGGGCCCGGCGCCGTCGCCGCGCCGGCGCGGCCGCCGCTGCTGCACCGGCCGCTGACGTCGTACTACCTCGTGCTGGGCAGCGCCGCGCTGCTCGTCGCGCTGGGCGTCGTCATGGTGCTCAGCGCCTCCAGCGTGCAGTCCTACTCCCAGTCCGGGTCGTCGTTCACGATCTTCCAGAAGCAGGCGATGTACGCCGCGATCGGGCTGCCGCTGATGGCGGTCGCGGCCCGGCTGCCGGTCCGCTTCTACCGGATGCTCGGCTACCCGATGGTGCTGGCCTCGCTCGCGCTGCTGCTGCTTGTGCTGGTGCCGGGGGTCGGCATCAAGGTCTCCGCCGCGACCCGGTGGATCGACATCGGGCCGGTGCAGCTGCAACCGAGCGAACCGGCCAAGCTCGCGCTGGCGCTGTGGGGTGCAGACCTGCTGGTCCGCAAGGACCGGCTGCTCGGTCAGTGGCGTCACCTGTTGGTGCCGCTGCTGCCGGTCACGACGGTGCTGGCCGCGCTCGTCATGCTCGAACCCGACCTCGGCACCACGATCGTGCTGATGCTGGTGCCGCTGGCGCTGCTGTGGGTCGTCGGCGCGCCGGGCCGACTGTTCGGGGTCATCAGCGCGTCGGTGATCACGCTGGGCGTACTGATGATCAAGGTCGAGCCGTATCGGATGGCCCGCGTCACCGGCTTCCTCAACCCCTTCGCGGACGCCCAGGGCACCGGCTACCAGGCCGTGCAGGGGCTGTACGCGATTGCCTCCGGGGGCTGGTTCGGGGTCGGTCTCGGCGCCAGCCGGCAGAAGTGGCTCTACCTGCCGAACCAGTACACCGACTACATCTTCGCGGTCATCGGGGAGGAGCTCGGGCTGATCGGCTCGTTCGTGGTGCTGGTGCTCTTCGCCGTCCTCGGCTACGCCGGCATCCGCATCGCCCGCCGCACGCCCGACCCGTTCGTCCGGCTGGCGGCGGCGGCGGTGACGGCCTGGCTGCTCGGGCAGGCGCTGGTCAACATGGGGGCGGTGGTCGGGCTGCTGCCGATCACCGGGATCCCGCTGCCGATGGTGTCCTACGGCGGCTCCGCGCTGGTGCCGACGCTGTTCGCGGTCGGCATGCTGATGTCGTTCGCCCGGACCGAGCCGGGGGCGGCGGCCGCGCTCGCCGCCCGCCGGCACCGCCCGTGGCGGTTCCTGCGCCGGCCGGACAAGGGGGACGGCCCGGCCCGCCCGACGCCGTCGCTGCGAGCGGTACGACCGGTGCGGCCGGGCCGCTCCCGGCGCCCGGTGCGACGAGGGACCCGGGGTCGGTAGCCGGTGCACGTGGTGCTCGCCGGCGGGGGCACCGCCGGCCACATCGAGCCGGCGCTCGCCGTCGCGGATGCGCTGCGCCGGCTGGCCCCGGACACCGTGGTGACCGCGCTGGGGACCGCGAGGGGGCTCGAGACCCGGCTGGTCCCGGCCCGCGGCTACCCGCTCGAGCTGATCCCGGCGGTACCGCTGCCGCGTTCGCTCCGGCCGGGGCTGGTCGCGGTGCCCGCCCGGCTGCTCGCGGCGGTGCGCGCGGCCGGTGCGGTGCTCGACCGGGTCGGCGCCGACGTGGTGGTCGGGTTCGGCGGCTACGTGGCGTTGCCGGCCTACCTCGCCGCCCGCCGGCGCCGGCTGCCGCTGGTCGTGCACGAGGCCAACGCCCGGCCCGGGCTGGCCAACCGGCTGGCGGCCCGGCTGACCACCGAGGTGGCTGTCGCCTCGCCGGCGGTCCGGCTGCCGCACGCGCGCAGCGTCGGCATCCCGCTCCGGCCGGAGATCGCCGAGCTGGACCGGGCGGCCGAGCACGACGTCGCGGCCGGCGCGTTCGGGCTCGATCCGGCCCGGCCGGTGCTGCTCGTCTTCGGCGGCTCCCAGGGCGCCCGGCGGATCAACACGGCGGCGGTGGCCGCCGCCGGTGCGCTGCTCGGTGCCGGCGTCCAGGTGCTGCACGTCACCGGGCCGGCGAACGTCGAGACGGTCCGCGCCGCCCTGCCCGTCCCGCCGCCCACCGGGTACGCCGTCGTGGCCTACGTCGACGGGATGCAGCGCGCCTACGCGGCCGCCGACGCCGTGCTCTGCCGGGCCGGGGCGATCACCTGCGCGGAGCTGGCGACGGTGGGCCTGCCGGCGGCGTACGTGCCGCTGCCGATCGGCAACGGCGAGCAGGCCCTCAACGCCGCTCCGGTGGTGCGTGCCGGCGGCGGGCTGCTGGTCCGCGACGCCGACCTCGACGCCGGCTGGATCACCGCCCGGCTGCTGCCGCTGCTGCGGGACCGGGGGGCGCTGGCCGCGATGAGCGTGGCCGCGGCGGCGCACAGCTCCCGGGGCGCGGACGTGGCCGTCGCCCGGATGGTCCTCGCCGCCGCCGCCACCACGACCACCGCGGCCACCGGCCACCGCCGCCGCCCGGTGTCATGACCGACCTGGGCCGGGTGCACTTCGTCGGCATCGGTGGGGCGGGCATGAGCGGGATCGCCCGCATCCTGCTCGCTCGCGGGGTGCCGGTGTCCGGCAGCGACGCCAAGGACTCCAGGACGCTGGCCGCGCTGCGGGCGCTGGGTGCGACCGTGGCGGTGGGGCACGCGGCCGACCACGTCGCGGACGCGGACACCGTCGTGGTCTCGACCGCGATCAGGGAGCGCAACCCCGAGCTGGTGGAGAGCCGGCGCCGAGGACTGCGGGTGCTAGCGCGGGCGGCGGCGCTCGCGGCGGTGATGACCGGCCGGCGCGGCGTCGCCGTGGCCGGCACCCACGGCAAGACCACCACCACCTCGATGCTGACCGTCGCGTTGCAGCACTGCGGTGCCGATCCGTCGTTCGCGATCGGCGGCGACCTCAACGAGTCGGGCTCCAACGCCCACCACGGCAGCGGCGAGCTCTTCGTCGCCGAGGCGGACGAGAGCGACGGGTCGTTCCTGCTGCTCTCGCCGTACGCCGAGATCGTGACCAACGTGGAGCCCGACCACCTCGACCACTACCCGGACGCCGCCGCCGTCGAGGCCGCGTTCGCGGCGTTCGTCGACCGGCTGGAGCCGACCGGGTTCCTTGTCGCCTGCGCCGACGACCCGGGCGCGCGACGGCTGGTGGAGCGCTCGCGCCGGGTCGGTCTGGACGTCCGGACCTACGGCGTGAGCGCGGCCGCCGACCTGCGGATCGTCCGGGCGCCGGCGCCACCCGGCGGCGTCGTCACGATGACGGCCGCGGACGGCCGGACCGGACAGGTCCGGCTGCGGATGCCCGGCCAGCACAACGCGCTCAACGCCGCCGCCGCCATGACGATGGGCCTGGGGCTCGGGTTCGCCGTCGACGAGCTCGCGGCCGGGCTGACCGGCTTCGGGGGGACCCGTCGTCGGTTCGAGCTCCGGGGCAGTGCCGGCGGGGTCAGGGTCTTCGACGACTACGCGCACCACCCGACCGAGATCGCGGCGACGCTGCGCGCCGCCCGGGAGGTCGCCGGCGACGGCCGGCTCGTGGTCGCCTTCCAGCCCCACCGGTACAGCCGGACCGCCGCCTTCCGCGGCGAGTTCGGCGCTGCGCTCGGGCTGGCGGACGAGGTTGTCGTCATGGAGGTGTACGCCGCCGGGGAGGACCCGCTGCCGGGCGCCACCGGTGCGGCGGTGGCGGCCGCCGTGCCGCTGCCGGCGTCGGCGGTGACGTTCGAGCCGTCCTGGTCTGCGGTGCCGGCGGAGTTGGCCGACCGGGCCCGGCCCGGGGACCTGGTCCTCACCCTCGGCGCGGGGGACGTCACGATGGTCGGCGGGGAGGTGCTCGCGCTGCTCGCCGAGCGGGCCCGGTCATGACCGCGGGGCCGAGCCGGGCGGGTGCTGCGCGGGTGACATCCGGCGGGTGCGCGTCGACCGCGGCCGCGCTGCTTGACCCCCGTCGGCGCGCCCGCCTAAGGTCCGCACCACAACGGCAGGTTGACAGAAGGTGACGGTCAACCTGACGTTGATGGCAGCGGCGTTGCGACCGGAAGGTCGGTCGCGCACCGGCCCGCTCGTCGGTGGTGCCTTCCCTGCACCACCGCCCGGCGACCCCCTCCGTCCCGGTCCTCACGCCGGTTCTCCGTGGCCGGCGTCGTCCCGGCGCAGCGCGAAAGGCTGAACTCCGTGGCAGCTCCGCAGAACTACCTCGCCGTGATCAAGGTGGTCGGCATCGGGGGCGGTGGCGTCAACGCCGTGAACCGCATGATCGAGGTCGGGCTCAAGGGCGTCGAGTTCATCGCTATCAACACCGACGCCCAGGCGCTGTTGATGAGCGACGCCGACGTCAAGCTCGACGTCGGCCGGGAGCTGACGCGGGGCCTCGGCGCGGGCGCCGACCCGGGCGTCGGTTTCCAGGCCGCCGAGGAGCACCGCGAGGAGATCGAGGAGGTCCTCAAGGGCGCCGACATGGTGTTCGTCACCGCCGGCGAGGGCGGCGGCACCGGCACCGGTGGCGCGCCGGTCGTGGCCAGGATCGCCAAGTCCCTGGGTGCGCTGACGATCGGCGTCGTGACCCGTCCGTTCGCCTTCGAGGGTCGGCGCCGGGCCCAGCAGGCGGAGAACGGGATCGAGGAGCTCCGCAACGAGGTCGACACGCTCATCGTGATCCCCAACGACCGGCTGCTCTCGATCAGCGACCGTACCGTCAGCGTGCTCGACGCGTTCCGCTCCGCCGACCAGGTGCTGCTCTCCGGGGTTCAGGGCATCACCGACCTGATCACCACGCCGGGACTGATCAACCTCGACTTCGCCGACGTCAAGGCGGTGATGAGCGGCGCCGGATCGGCGCTGATGGGGATCGGTTCCGCCCGCGGCGAGGACCGAGCGGCGGTGGCCGCCGAGATGGCGATCGCCAGCCCGCTCCTCGAGGCTTCCATCGACGGTGCGCACGGAGTGCTGCTGAACATCTCCGGGGGTAGTGACCTCGGCCTGTTCGAGATCAACGAGGCCGCCCAGCTGATCTCCGACGCGGCGCATAACGAGGCCAACATCATCTTCGGCGCGGTGATCGACGACGCGCTCGGCGACGAGGTGCGGGTCACGGTCATCGCGGCCGGCTTCGACGGCAACACGATGCAGCAGCGGCGGCCGGAGCCGCGCCGCGCGGTCGTGCTGCCGGACGCCGAGCGCGGTCGGCCGTCCCCCGAGCCGCGCCGGGATCCGCGCGAGCCGCGGGACCGGGACGCGGCCGGCGCCGGCCGGTCCGGCTACCCCGCCGCGGCCCGCCCGCCGTCCCCCGGCCGGCCGGGCGGCCCGCCGGGGTCCGAGCGCCCGGCCGGGCGGGCGCCGGAGCCGCCGACGCCCCGCCGGACGATCGCCTTCGACGACAGCGACGACCTGGACGTGCCGGACTTTCTCAAGTAGTCACCGACCTCAGGTAGGCCCCGACGCAGGCCGGTGGGGAGCCGGGCGCGGGTGCCGGCGGCCGTAGGCTGCGGGGATGGCGGCGAGCCTCGGTCGGGTGGCCGCACGGGCCGGAGCCGGCGCACCGGTCATCACGACCTTCACCACCCGCGCCGGCGGGGTGAGCAGAGCGCCGTACGACGGGCTCAACCTCGGCGCCCACGTGGGCGACGACCCGGGCGCGGTGGTGGAGAACCGCCGGCGGCTCGCGGTCGATGTCGGGATCGCTGCCGACCGGTTCGTCTGGATGGAGCAGGTGCACGGCGCGGGGGTGGCGGTGGTCAGCGAGCCCCGAACGACGCCCGTGCCGCACGTCGACGCGCTGGTCACCGCGACGCCCGGGCTGCTGCTCGCCGTCCTGGTCGCGGACTGCGCCCCGGTGCTGATCCGGTCCGCCGGGGTGGTGGCCGCGGTGCACGCCGGTCGGCGCGGGCTCACGGCGCGGGTCGTGGACGCCACCCTCGACGTCATGTGCGCGCTGGGCGCCGACCGCGCGGACTGCTCGGCGACGATCGGGCCCTGCATCTGCGCGTGCTGCTACGAGGTCCCCACGGCCCTGCGCTCGGAGGTCGCCGCGGTCGCGCCGGCGGCCGCTGCGCGCAGCCGGGCCGGGACGCCGGCACTGGACCTGCGGGCCGGGCTGGCGGCAGCGTTGCGGGCCGGCGGGGTGAGCCGGGTCCGCATCGACGGTCGGTGCCCGGCCGAGGAGCCCGACCTGTTCTCCTACCGGCGGGACGGGCTCACCGGCCGGTTCGCCGGCGTGGTGGGGCTGCCCCGCTGAGCCGCGCCGAGGAGCTCGCCGCCCGGCTGCGAGCGGTGGAGGCGCGGATCACTGCGGCCTGCGCGACCGCGGGCCGGTCGCGGGCGTCGGTCACGCTGGTCGCGGTGACGAAGACCTGGCCGGCGACCGACGCGGAGATCCTCGCCGGGCTCGGGGTCAGCGACTTCGGCGAGAACCGCGACCAGGAGGCGCGGGGAAAGGCGGCCGCGCTGCCGCGGCTGCGGTGGCACTTCGTCGGGCAGCTCCAGCGGAACAAGTGCCGGTCGATCGCCTCGTACGCCGACGTGGTGCACGCCCTCGACCGCCCGCCGGTGGTCGACGCGCTCGCCGCCGGGGCGGCCCGAGCCGGCCGGACCGTTGGCGCGTTCGTCCAGGTCAGCCTCGACGGCGATCCGAGCCGCGGCGGCGCGCTGCCGGCCGACGTCCCCGCGCTGGCCGAGCAGATCGCCCGGGGCGGCCCGGCCCTCCGCCTGCTCGGGGTGATGGCGGTGGCGACCCGGAGCGCCGACCCGGCGGCGAGCTTCGCCGTGCTCGCCGAGGTCGGCGGCCGGCTGCGGGCGACGCATCCGGGCGCCACCGCCGTGTCGGCCGGCATGAGCGGCGACCTCGAGGTGGCCGTCGCGGCGGGGGCGACCCATCTGCGTGTCGGTACGGCGCTGCTGGGAAGCCGGCCGCCTATCCTCGGCTAGGCTCCGCCCCAAGCCAGCCCACCGTTCCACGATCCCGGAGGACACGCGAGCATGGCCGGCGCAATGCGCAAGATGGGCGTCTACCTCGGGCTCATCGAGGACGAGGACCGCTACGACGATGACTACGCCGACGAACCGGAGGGTTCCCCCGGTCGGCGGCGCGGCGAGGAGCCGGTCGGCGCGCGGGCCGGCGCGGTCCGGCGCTACGACGCAGGGTCCGAGGTGGTGCCGCGCGGCAGCCACCTGGCGGCCGCCGGCACCCGCCGGGGCGGCACGGTGACCGACCCGGCCGTCGAGCTGCCGCCGGAGGGCTACCGCATCACCACGCTGCACCCCCGCACGTACAACGAGGCGCGCACGATCGGGGAGCACTTCCGCGAGGGCACGCCGGTGATCATGAACCTGACCGAGATGGACGACACCGACGCCAAGCGCCTGGTCGACTTCGCGGCCGGCTTGATCTTCGGCCTGCACGGCAGCATCGAGCGGGTGACCAACAAGGTATTCCTGCTCTCACCGGCCAACATCGAGGTCACCGCGGAGGACAAGGCGCGGATCGCCGAGGGCGGCTTCTTCAACCAGAGCTGACGTCCCCGCGCCGTTTCGTTCGCCGAGGAGTTCCCACCCCGTGACCATCGTCGGTCGGCTGCTCTCCGACCTGCTGTTCCTGTTCCTACTGTTCCTGATCTTTCGGCTCGTCATGGAGTACGTGTTCATCTTCGCCCGCTCCTATCGACCGACCGGGTTCGTGCTGGTCCTCCTCGAGTTGACCTACACAGTCACTGACCCCCCGCTGAAGCTGCTGCGCCGCTTCATACCACCGCTGCGGCTCGGTGGGATCTCGCTCGACCTGGCGTTCTTCGTGCTGTTCATCCTGGTGTCGATCCTGCGCGGAGTGGCGGCGAGCCTGTGAGACCGGCGCGACTCCCGAGCGCAGTACGCTGCCCACCCCGACCGGAGGTGCCCCGATGCCGCTGACCCCGGAGGCGGTGCGAAACAAGCAGTTCACGCCCACCCGGTTCCGTCCCGGTTACGACGAGGACGAGGTCGACGCGTTCCTCGAAGAGGTCGAGACCGAACTGACCCGGCTGCTCGCCGAGAACGCCGATCTGCGGCTTCGCGCCGGCGCGGTCCCGCCCGCGGCGGAGACGACACCGGCGGCGGAGACCTCCGAGGCTGCCCCGACCGGCGCCGACATGACCACCGCCGAGCCCACCGCCGAGACCACCGCCGAGACCACCGCCGGGATGCCCGCGGACGCGCCCGCCGGCGAGGACGCGAACACGGCGGCGCTGCGAACTTTGCAACTGGCCTCACGCACGGCGGACGAGGCGGTCAAGGCGGCCCGGGCCGATGCCGAGCGGATCATGGCCGAGGCCCGCGCCACCGCGACCCGCCTCGACGCCGAGTCCAAGGCACGGCAGGCGTCGGTGATGGGCGAGTTGGAGCGCCGCCGCCCCGAGCTCGAGAGCTCGGTGGAGGACCTGCGCGCCTTCGAGCGGGAGTACCGCACCCGGCTGCGCGTCTACCTGGAGTCCCAGCTGGAGCAGCTCGACGGTCGCTCCGGTTCGGCCGCCGGGGGTACGCCGGGCGGCCCGCCGGCACCACCCCCGGCGGCCGGCTCGGTGCCGTCCGGAGGTGGCTCGTCGGTGATCGCCGGCGGCCAGCCGGCAGCGGCGCCGGTGGACGGAGCCCCGGACGGAGCCCCGGACGCGGCCGGCGGGAGCGACCCGGCCCCGGGCGCCGAGCGCTAGCCGCCGACCCGGCGACATCCGCTGCGCGGCGCACGCTCACCTCCGTACCCTGCGGAGCAAGCGCCGCGGACACCGGTCCGGGTCGCGGCCTCCCGGCGGAAGTGAGTGTCTGTGATCGTCCTCAGCGCGGCACTGGTATTCCTCGCGATCATCCTGCTGATCGTTGGCTTCGCCTCGAACACCCTCGGCCTCATCTTCGCCTGCATCGCGCTGTGCCTCCTGGCGCTAGGGCTGATCATGGTCGGGGTGCTTCAGCGCCGGGAGGACACCGTCGTGCCGGTTGGCGCGCAGCCGGTTCCTCGTCCGGACGCCGCGCCGGTGCCGGTGCCGGCCGGTCGGTCGCCGCTGGCGCCGGCGAACCCCGACCCGAGCCCTCGGCCGGCACCTCCACCGGCACCTGCACCGGTCGACGACCGCTACGCCGGTGCGCCGGCCAGCCCCGACGACGACTCCGGCATGGCGTGGGTCATCGACGGGCGCCCCCACTACCACCGGCAGGGCTGTGCGCAGCTCGCCGACGGCGAGCCGGTCCCGGTCGACCTCTCCGACGCCGTGGACGACGGCTTCCTACCGTGCCCGGTGTGTCGGGCCGAGCCTTCGCCGCCCACCGCGGCCGGGACCGACGCGGAGGTGGACGCAGGAGGCCCAGGGCCGGTGCCGCCGACGTCGGGCGGCTCCAGCCGCGCGCCGCTGGTCGAGCGACCCGCCGCGCCGCGCCGCGCACCCGTCGCTGAGCCCGTTGCGGCTGTGCCGACCGAGCCGCCCGCGGCTGTGCCCACCGAGCCGCCCGCGGCTGTGCCGACCGAGCCGCCCGCGGCTGTGCCGACCGAGCCGCCCGCGGCTGTGCCGGTGCTGATCCTGCCCGGCCGCGGCCGCTACCACCGCCCGACCTGCCGGTACGTCGCCGGTGCCCCGGAGGCGGTTCCGATGCCCAAGGACGAGGCGATCCGCTCCGGCTATGAGTCCTGCCCGGTCTGTACGTCGTAGCCGCTCAGCC
>JBBSHH010000069.1:0-13381 GCA_038253225.1 Mycobacteriales bacterium
GGAGGCGAGCAGCTCGGCGGTGCGGATCACGGTGAGGCCGGCGGCCGCCATCCGGTCCAGGTCGCGGGGCCAGTCGGCCGGGTCATGGTGCGGGGGGTAGTACGACGAGCCGAACGGTAAGTCGGGCAGCAGCGGCACCGGCGGAGTCTGCCAGCCGACCGGGTGAGTCGCCGCGCAGAGCCGTCCTCAGTCGGGCGGGAGGACCGTGCATGCCTCCGGCGGCAGCCGCAGCAGCACCCGCTCGCCAGCGGCCAACCGCACCGACGGGTCGACGCTGAGGTGGACCGGGGTGGCGTCGACCGCGGCCTCGACGGCGACCGACGTGCCGAGGTAGCGGGTGGCCACCACCACCGCCGGCACGCAGTTCGCCGCCGCCGCGCCGGCCAGCCGCACCGCCTCCGGCCGGATCACGAGTACGCCGGGGCCGTCCGCGGCGCGCAGCGTCAGCGACCCCAGCGCGCAGCGGAACACCCCGCCGCTGGCGACCCCCGGCAGGTAGTTGCGGCTGCCGAAGAACCGGGCCACCCGCAGGCTGGCCGGCCGCTCGTAGAACGCCGCCGGCGCGGCGTACTGCTCGACCCGCCCGTCGAGCATCAGCGCCACCCGGTCGGCGAGGGAGACCGCCTCCTCCTGGTCGTGCGTCACGAAGATCGTGGTCACGCCGACCTCCCGCTGCACCCGTCGGACCAGCTCGCGCATCTCCACCCGCAGCCCGGCGTCGAGCTGGGACAGCGGCTCGTCGAGCAGCAGCACCTGGGGCTCGACGACGAGCGCGCGGGCGAGGGAGACGCGCTGCTCCTGACCGCCGGAGAGCTCCGCGACCGGCCGCGCCTCGAAGCCGGGCAGCCGGACCAGGTCGAGCATCTCGGCGACCCGGCGTCGGATCACCGCCCGGTCGGTGCGCCGCATCCGCAGCCCGAAGCCGACGTTGTCGGCGACGGTCATGTGCGGGAACAGCAGCGGCTTCTGGAACACCATCGCGACCGGCCGACGCTCGGCCGCGACGCCGAGCACCGACTGGCCGTCGAAGCGGACGTCGCCCGCGTCCGGGGCGAGCAGCCCAGCGACGATCTTCAAGGTGGTGGTCTTGCCGCAGCCGGACGGGCCGAGCAGCGCCACCAGCGCGCCGGCCGGGACGTCGAGGTCGACCGAGCGCACCACCGGGGCGGAGCCGTAGGACCTGGTCAGCCGGAGGACCTGCACCGAGGTGGCCATCGCCGGCGCCGGTCAGACCCGGCCGAGGCCGGCCAGCGCCCGCTCCCCGGCCGGACCCGGCCGGCCGGAGAGCAGGACGGCGGTCAGCCCGAGCAGCAGCATCGGTGGCAGCACCAGCGCCAGCCCGAGCACCGCGGCGGCGTTGACGTCGGCGCTGCCGACATAGGCGAAGAGCAGCAACGGCAGGGTCTGCACGCTGCCGCCGCCGACGAGCAGCGTCAGGATGTACTCGCTCCACGAGATGAGGAACGCGAACAGCGCGGCGACCGCGAGCCCGGGCAGCACCGCCGGCAGCGTCACCCGCACCTGCACCTGTACCGGGCCGGCGCCGAGCACCCGCGCCTGCTCCTCGTACGCCGGGTCGAAGTTCGCATAGACGCTGGACATCACCAGCGTGACGTAGGGGATCGTCGGCACCAGGTGCACGAGCACGACCCCGAGCCGGGTGCCGGCCAGGCCGTAGCGGATGAAGAACACCTGGATGCCGAGGGTCACCGCGAGGCCCGGCACGATGATCGGCGCGAGCAGCAGGAACTGCACCAGCCGTCGACCGCGGAACCGGTGCATCCCCAGGGCGCGGCCGGCGGACAGGCCGATCAGCCCGGCGACGACCGCCACGCTGACCGCGATCACGGTGGAGTTCTCCAGGCCGGTCAGCACCTTGGTCTGCGGGTCGGTGAGCAGCCGCAGCCCCCGGCCGGTGGTCTGCGCGGGCAGCAGCGCCGGGAACCGGTAGCCGCCGGCCACCGACCACAGCAGCAGCGGCAGGAACGGCGTGAGCAGCCCGACCAGCAGCAGCGGCAGCCCGACCAGGCAGAGCAGCCGGCGTACGGCGCTCACCGCCGACCGCCGAGGCCACGGCCGAGCCAGCGCTCGGAGAGCCGCAGGTAGACCAGCACCAACAGGCCGACCAGCACCGTGATGACCACCGCGATCGCCATCGCCTGCGGCCGGGCGGCCAGGTCGACGTCGACGTAGGATTGGTAGGCGACGACCGGCAGCGTCGCGGGGAACGGCCGGCCGAGCAGCACCGGCACCTCGTAGGAGCCGAACGTGAACGCGAACACGATCACCGACGTGGACAGCACCGCCGGGGTGATGAGCGGCAGCGTCACGTGCCGGAACTGCTGCCAGGGGCCGGCGCCGAGCGAGCGGGCGGCGTCCTCGATCTCGGCGACGGCGCCGGTGAGCGCCGCCAGCACCACCACCCCGATGAATGGCACCTCCTTCCAGACGTACTCCGCGACGATCGCGACGCCGAACCGGTCGGCCGTCAGCGCCGGGAAGTCCGCCGGCGCGCGCACCAGCCCGACGGCGTGACCGAGCCGGGCCAGCAGGCCGCTCTGACCGAGCAGCAGCAGCATCGACACGGCACCGACCAGGTGCGGCACCGGCAGGTTCACCTGGAACAGCAGGGTGACCAGCCGCCGACCGCGGCCGGTACGCCGGATCAGCAGCGCCGAGACCACCGCCAGCACCGCGGAGACCAGGGTGGACACCAGGGCGATCCGGAACGTGAGCCCCACCGCGGCGCGCACCGCGGGGTCGCCGGCCAGCGCGCGGTAGGCCGCCAGGCTGACCGGCCGGGAGCCGAGGTAGGGCTGGTAGCCCAGGCTCTGCGCGACCCCGAACGCGAAGCCGCCGAGGAACAGCACGACGATCGGAAGCAGCGCCGGTGCCAGCAGCAGGGGCACCCGCAGCCTTGCGGGCAGTCGACGGCTCACTTCTGCAAGACGTTCGCCTTCCAGTCCTTCTCGAGCGCTGTCACGTACGCCGAGGACACCTCCGGCAGCGTGTGCATGGCCAGCACGTCGAGCGGCACCTGCGACGGCGGCTGCGGCAGCGACCGGAACCTCGCCTGGTCGGCGGCGTCCAGCCGGCTCGTGACCAGCACCGGGGTGAACCCCGCGCCCTGCCCCCCGGCGTTGACCAGCTGGGCGGCCGGTGAGATGAGCTCGTTCGCGAGCAGCATCGCAGCGGCCTTGTGCGCGGCGTCGGCGGGGATCGCGGTGTAGCTGTAGTTGCCGATGTTCCCGGCCGTGAAGACGGCCGACCGGGTGCCCTTGGGCAGCGTGCCCTGGTCGATGCCGGACTGGACCGCGGTCGAGTCGTAGGTCAGGTAGGCGTCGATCTCGCCGTTGTTGAACAGCTTCGTGACGTCCGGCTGACCGGCGGGATAGGTCGTGCCCCGGCGCCACAGCGATGGCTCCAGCGCGTTCAGCCTGTCCCAGAGCTTGGCGGCCGGGGCGGTGTAGCGCCGCCGGTCGAACCCGCCGAGGAACTGCTGCGGCCCACCCGCCGCGTCGTAGAAGAACGTGCGGACGGCCATCGAGCCGGTGAAGTCAGGGGGCGCCGGGTAGGTGAACCGGCCCGGGTGTCGCTTCGCCCAGGCGAACAGCGAAGCCACGCTGGTGACGTCGCCGGCACCGAGCTTGGCCGGGTTGTAGACCAGCACCGAGGTGGTCCGCTGCCACGGCGTTTCGCAGCCCCGCACCGGCAGCCCGAAGTCGTTCGCCAGCGCCGGGTCGGAGTAGTCGATGTACTTGCTGTTGGGCAGCTTGGCGGGGTAGCCGCAGTACCACAGCTTGGCCTGGACTCCGGTGGCGAAGTTCTCCCCGTTGATCCAGATCATGTCGACCGAGCCGTTCTTCTTGCCGGCCTGCTTCTCGCCGAGAACCTTGTTGACGGCCTCGACGGTGTCGTTGATCTTGACCTGGTTGAGCGTGACCCCGCGCTTCTTCAGCCGGCCGGCGACGTAGCCGTTGACAAAGGAGTTCAGCGGCTCCTCACCGCCGTACATGTACCAGTTGACGGTCTGGCCTCTCGCCGCCTTCTGCACCGACGCCCAGTTGGCCGGGTCGAGCCGGGCGGTGGCGTCGGTCTTGGTGCTCGAGGAGCCGCCACCGCAGCCGGCCAGGACGAGCACCGGGGCGAGGGCCAGGGCGGCGGCGGCGAGCGGGCGGCGGGCGCGGGTCATGGGCGGCGCAGCTCCAGTCAGTGACGGTAGCGGAACGCGAAGTATCGCCGAGGCTGGGGTGTCTTACAACGGCGGTTGAAACGACACGCCCGGGTTGGCCTGCCAGCGGGCCCGGCGCCCGGCCAGCAGCCGCCGCACGTCCCCGACGATCATCTCGCTGTGGTGGCGGGCCACGTCGTCGGCGGCTCCGGCCAGGTGCGGGGTCAGCGTGAGGTTGACCGGGCCCAGCAGGCTGGAGTCACGCGGCAGCGGCTCGGTGCCGAAGACGTCCAGCGCCGCGCCGGCGATTTCGCCGCGCCGCAGCGCCGCCACCAGCGCGGCCTCGTCGACCACCGCGGCCCGCGCGGTGTTGACCAGGTACGCCGTCGGGCGCATCGCGGCGAGCTCCGCGGCGCCGATCAGCCCGGTGGTCTCCGGGGTCAGCGGGCAGTGCAGGCTGACCACGTCCGAGCCCGCGAGCAGCTCGGGCAGCGGCACCGACGCGACGTCGAGGGCGTACGGGTCGTGCACGAGCAGCCGCATCCCGAAGCCGTCCACCGCGCGCCGGGCGACCTGTCGGCCGACGGCGCCGTACCCGACCAGCCCGAGCGTGCGGCCGGCCAGCTCCGGTCCGCGGAAGTGCAGGTAGGGCAGCTCGCCGTCGACCAGCCAGCCGGAGCCGCGCAGGTGCTGCTGCGCCCGGGCCAGCGACCGGCACTCGGCGAGGATCAGCCCGATCGTGAAGTCCGCGACCGAGGCGGCGTTGCGGGCGGGCGTGTGCAGCACCGGGATGCCGTGGTCGGAGCAGGCGGCGACGTCGACGTTGCTGGGGGTCCCGCGGGCGGTGGCGACCAGCCGCAGCTCCGGCAGCCCGGCGAGCACCGCGGCGTCCACCGCCTCGATCTCGGTCACCAGCAGGTCGGCCCCCGCCGCCGCCACCACCAGAGCGCCCCGGTCGAGTGCCGCCCCGGTGCGGCCCCAGCCGGCGGTCGTGACGGCGTAGCCGAGCCGGCCCAGCTCGGCCAGCCCGTCGGCGGTGAACTCGGCCGTCACCAACGCCCGCATCACCGGTCCGGCTCCGCCAGCTGCTCCCGCAGCCCGGACCAGGCCCGCAGATAGCGCTGGTAGGGGGCGGCGTAGGGCGCCGGGTCCCCGGCCGGCACGACCGCCAGATCGGCGCCGACCGGCCGGCCGGTGACCAGCGCCACCCCGCCCCGCCCCGCCGCCAGACCGCCCCGGTCGAGCCGCACCGGCCGGCCCAGCACGGCCGCGAGCAGCGGTGCCAGCGGCGCGGCGGCTCCACCGGTGACCACCACCGACTCGACCGGCCGGCCCAGCACCCGCTCCAGGTCGGCCACGTTGCCGCGGACCGCGTAGGCGTGCGCCTCGGCGAGCGCCTGAGCGATGTCCGCCGGCTCGGTGTCGGGCCGCAGCCCGAGCAGGCTGACCGGCGCCTTGATCGACCAGGCCCGCTCGCTCCACTCCGGCGCGCCGGTCACCGCGCTCAGCCCGCCGGCGCCGGGGCGGCCGCTCGGCTCGACGCCGGCGAGCCGGCGCCACCAGCCCGCCATCGTGCCGGGGTACCCGGCGTTGGTCTCCACCGCCCAGCGGTTCGGGGCGGCGTGGGTGGACACCCACGGGTGCTCCAGCGGGTCCATCGGCGGCGCGCCGGCGGCCGCCTGCACCGGCGTGCTGGAGCCGGCGACCACCGTGACCGTGCCGTCGGCCAGGCCGCCGGCGCCGAGCGCGGCGAGCTGGGTGTCGCCGGGGCCGGCGTGCACCGGGGTGCCGGCCGGCAGGTCGAACCCGGCCGCGGTCAGCCCGCCGACCGGCGTACCGGCCTCCACCACCGGCGCCAGCCGCTCGGGGGGTACGCCGACGTCGGCGAGCATGTCGCTGGCCCAGCCCCGCCGGGCGACGTCGGCCATCCCGCCCGCGCAGGCGTAGTCGACGCCGGTGACCTCCCGGCCGGTCAGCCGCCACAGCAACCAGTCGTGCACGAACAGCACCCGGGTCGCGCTCGCCCACCGCGCCGGCTCGTGCTGCTGCACGTGCAGCAGCTTCGGCAGCGTGAGCTCCGGCGCCGGCCAGTGCCCGGTGAGCCGGTACCGCCCGCGGAGCAGCTGCTGGTACGCCGCGCCGCGTCGGTCGGAGTTGAGCACCCCGGTGCCCAGCTCGCGGGTGCCGTCGGTCAACACGAACCCCTGCCGGAGGGAGGAGACCAGCAGCCCCTCGCAGCGGCCCGGTCCAAACCGCTCGACCGCCTGTCGCAGCGCGGAGCGGGCCGCGGCCCACCACTCGGCCGGGTCGAACTCGGCCCGGTAGGGCGCCGGTCGCAGCGTCGCGACGTCGACCGCCGCGGTGGCCGCGCGCGGGTCGTCGATGCCGACCGCCCAGGCCTTGATGCTCGACCCGCCGGCGTCCAGCCCGGCGACGTACGCCGCGCCGCGCCCGCTGCCTGCCCGCGGATCCGACGGGCCGCGGCGGCTCAGTGTCGGCCAACCTCGAGCCGACGGACCCGCTCGAGGTACGCCGGCGGGCAGACCGTTTCAGTGTCGCCGAGCTGCAGCGCCCGGTAGGTCGCGACCGCGGCCTCCTCGAGGTTGGCCGCCCGCTGGTAGGCCAGGCCCACCGAGTCGGCGAGCACCGAGCAGCCGTGGTGGCCGAGGATCACGCAGTTGCAGCCGTCGGCGACCGCCGCCGCGCCGGCGGCGGCCAGCTCGGGGGTGCCGGCGGGCAGGTACGGCGTGGTGCGCACCTCCCGCACGTAGTAGGCGTGGTCGGTGGTGATCAGCCGGATCGGGTGGCCGAGCGCGGTCAGCAGTACCGAGCGCTGCGGGTGCAGGTGGATCACCGCCGTCGCGTCGGGGCGGACCCGGTAGGACGCCAGGTGCAGCTCGACCTCGCTGGAGGGACTCGGGTGGCCGCGGCGGAGCCCGCCGTCGAGCCCGACCACGCTGAAGTCGGCGGCCGTCAGCTCGTCGAGCCAGCTGCCCGAACAGGTGACGACGACCTCGTCGGCTCCGGGCAGCCGGGCCGAGAGGTTGCCGCCGGAGCCCAGCACGAGGCCGCTGCGAACCGCACGCCGGCCGGCCGTCCGCAGCTCCTCGACGAGATCGTCCATTCCCCGGTCGGCGTCGGTCACGGGACCAGGACCGCCTTCAGCCGCGGGGCCGGCTCCAGGGCGGCGGCGAAGTCGGCCAGCGGCCGTACCTCGGTCACGATCCCGGCCACCTCGGGTCGGCCGAGCAGCCGCAGGGCCGTCGGGAAGGCCCCGGGCGCCAGGTGCACGCCGCGCACCTCCAGCTCCTTGAACTCGGCGATCTCATTCAGGTCGAGCACCGCAGGTGTCCGGTACACGCCGTCGAGCACCAGCCGCCCGCCCGGTACGACGGCCCGCAGCCCGGCGACCACCACCTCGCTCGCACCGCTGCAGTCGAGGAACACGTCGACGTCCGGGATCTCGTTGGTGCCCACCACCTCGTCGGCGCCGAGCGCGCGGGCGACCTTCTCCTTGGCGGCGGCGCTGCGCACGACCGCGACCACCCGGCGGCAGCGGCCGCGGGCGACAACCAGCGCGCAGGCGCCGATGGCGCCGATGCCGGCGATCGCGAGGACGTCGTCCGGGCGCAGCCCGCAGCGCCGGACGGCGTGCACCGCGCAGGCCATCGGCTCGGCCAGCACGGCGGCGGCGGTCGGGAGACCGCCCGGGACCCGGTGCACCCGCGCGCCGGCGGGCAGCGCGACGACGTCGGCGAACCCGCCCGGGATCCCACTCCCGACGTGCGTCCCGCTGCGGCACAGGTTGGTGCGGCCGGACCGGCAGGCCGGACAGCGCCCGCAGGGCACCAGCACCTCGGCGGTGACCCGGCGCCCGACCGGCACGTCGGGCCGCTCACTCGCCGTGACCCGACCGAGCAGCTCGTGCCCCGGCACGAACGGGAACGACAGCGGCCACGGGCCGTCGCCCCGCCAGATCATGCGGTCGGCGGCGCAGACCCCGGTCGCCTCCACCGCGAGCAGGCAGCCACCGGGCGGCAGCGGCGGAACCGGGACGTCGGTGAGCCGGAAGTCCCCCGCCGCGTGCGCCACCAGCGCGCGCACGTCTCAGCCGGCCCGGTCGGCCAGCAGATGCGCCCGGCTCTCCCGGCCCGCCGCCACCCCCGTCAGCGCGCCACTGCCGACCGCGCCGTAGAGGTCCAGCGTCGCCGCGCCGGCGTACCCGTGCTCGGCGAGGGCGGTGAGGAACGGTCCGAAGTCGTGCAGCCGGCCGACCGGCAGGTCGTCGTCGGCCGCTCCCGGTGCGGCGTCACCGAGGTGCAGGTGCCACAGCAGCGGGCCGAGCCGGCGAACCACCTCGGCCGGGTCCTCCCCGGCGGCATAGGCGTGGCCGGTGTCGAGCAGGACGCCTAGGCCCGGGACGGCGGCGCACAGCGCCTGCGCGTCGGCGGCGGTGGCGACGGCGGTGTCGGGCTTGTACTCCACCGCGACCCGGACGCCGAGCGGGGCGAGCGCGGCGACCACCGCGGCGGCACCGGCGGTGACGTCGCTGCCGGCCGGGTCGGCGCCGGGCCAGAGACCGATCGTCCGCTGACCCAGCCCGGCGGCGACCCGACCGGTCGCCACCGCCTCGGCGACGACCGCGCCCACCACGTCGGCGGGCCCGGACAGCGCGCCGCGCGGCCAGCGGCTCGCGGGCAGCGACAGCAGCAGCATCGCGACCGGTACGCCGCAACCACGGGCCAGCTCCTGGACCGAGGCCAACCGGGACGGCGCTAGCTCCTGCGCGGCGACGTAGACCCCGAGCTCGATCCCGTCGAAGCCGGCCGCCGCGGCGGCGGCCCACACCGCCGCGTCGCCGAGCCGGTCCGGCCAGTGGTTCCAGTCGGCGTCGCAGAGCCGCCAGCGCCGGGATGTCACCCCGGCACCCTAGCGTCGGAGCGCCCGCCGACCTGGCGTTGCGGCCGACCAGCCGGGCCGCAACAATCACGGCCGGCGAGCCGACGGCATACGGGTCCTCGGCTGCCCGCGCCGGCCGGCACGCCGGCCGATCTGGAGGTACCGGATGGCACTGCAGGATGACGACATGACCACCACCGGTGGCAGCGAAGGTCTCGCGGACGGCGGCGCGAGCGCGGGCGGCACCGACGGTGGCGCGGACGGCGGCGCGGGCGGCGGCGCGGGCGGCGGCGCGGGCGGCGGCGGCACGGCGGACGGCGGGGCGAACCCGGGCGGCACCGATGGTGGGGCCGACGGCGGTGCGGACGCCACCGGTGGTGCGGACGCCGATGGCGGTGCCGACGGCGGCGCCGACAGCGGCGCCTGAGCGGCATCCCCGACGGTCAGCGCCGGGCGGTCGATCTCTCCGACCGCCCGGCGCTGCGTCGCTGCATCGGCGTCGAGCCGGTGGAGTTCGCCGCGACGCACTGGTCGGGGCGGCCGCTGCTGAGCCGCCGCGCCGAGTTGCCGGCGGACTTCGCCGACCTGCTCAGCGCCGACGCCGTCGACGAGCTGCTGTCCCGCCGCGGGCTGCGGACGCCCTTCCTGCGGGTGGCGAAGGAGGGCCAGGTCGTCGCGGACAGCCGGTTCACCGGCCCGGGCGGCGCCGGCGCCGCCGTCGCCGACCAGGTCCGCGACGACCGGGTGCTGGAGCTCTTTCTGGACGGCTCCACGCTGGTGCTCCAGGGCCTGCACCGGCTCTGGCCGCCGCTCGTCGCGTTCGGCGCGGCGCTCAGCCGCGACCTCGGCCACCCGGTGCAGGTCAACGCCTACGTGACGCCGCCGAGCAACCGCGGCTTCTCCGCGCACTACGACGTGCACGACGTGTTCGTGCTGCAGGTCGCCGGCGAGAAGCGCTGGGTGGTGCACCCGCCGCCGTACCCGCAGCCGCTGCGCTCCCAGCCGTGGACCGACCGTGCGGACGCGGTCGCGGCCGCGACCAGCGAGCCGCCGCTGCTCGAGACCGTGCTGTGCCCGGGCGACGCGCTCTACCTGCCGCGCGGGTTCATCCACGCGGCGCAGGCGCTGGGTGGCACCACGATCCACCTGACGGTCGGCGTGCACCCGATCACCCGTTACGACGTCGCCGGCGCACTGCTCGAGCTGGCCGCCGACGACGAGGCGCTGCGCGGCTCGCTGCCCCTCGGCGTCGACCTGACCGACACCGCCGGGTTGGCCGCGGAGGTCGCCGCGGGGGTCGCGGCGCTGCGCGCGCGGGCCGCGGCGAGCGACCCGGAGGAGGTGGCGGCCCGGCTGCGGCAACGGATCTGGCCGGCCACCCGGCCGGGGCCGATTGCCCCGCTGCGGCAGGCCGCGGCGGTCGGCGCCGTCGGACCCGGCACGGTGATCCAGCTGCGGGCGGGGCTGTGGGCGGCGCTGCACACCGGGCCCGACCGGGTCACCCTCGAGCTCACCGGGCGTCGGCTGACCCTGCCGGCCGGCACCGCAGCGGCGGTGGAGCGGCTGCTGGTCGGCACCGCCCTCCCGGTCGGCGCGCTGCCCGGCCTGGACCCCGACGACGCGGTCGTGCTCGCCCGGCGGCTGCTGCGGGAGGCAGTCGTCGTCGCGGTCGCCGGATGACGGTCGCGGCCGACGCGCAGCCGGCCTCCCCGCCGGTGGGACGCTGCGCCCCGGCCGCCGAGCAGCGCGGCGACCAGCGGTACGGCACCGCCGCGCCGGTCCCGCGCTGGTTGCTGGTGGAGCAGCCCGGGCCGTGGGGCCGCGACGCGCTGACGCAGTCCCGCTTCGCCGTCGCCGCCGCCGCCGAGCTCGGCGGCCGGGCGGCCGCAGCCCGGGTCCGGGTGCTGCTGATCCGCCGCCCCGGCCGCGGCGCCACCTCGACCCGCCGGCGCTGGGCGTTCGTCGACTCCCGGCCGGGCCACGAGGGCAGCTGGTGGGGCCGGTACGACGACGAACGGGAGCTGCTCGGCGTCCCGCTGGACGGCACGGCCGGCGCCGCCTCGGCGACCCCGATCTACCTGGTCTGCACGCACGGCCGGCACGACCCCTGCTGCGCGCTGCGCGGCCGGCCGGTCGCGGCGGCATTGGCGGCGCAGCGGCCGGAGCAGACGTGGGAGTGCAGCCACGTCGGCGGCGACCGGTTCGCCGCCAACCTCGTCGTGCTCCCGCACGGCCTGTACTACGGCCAGGTGGGGGCGGCCGCCGCGCTGGAGGTGGTCCGCGCGTACGAGTCCGGCTCGGTCGTGCCGACCTGGTTGCGCGGGCGGTCCTCGCTGGCCGCGCCGGTCCAGGCCGCCCAGCACCATGCCCGCGCGATCCTCGGCGAGCGGAGCCTCACCGCACTGCTGCCCCTCGACGTCGAGGTGCGCCCGGGCGGCCGGTGGCGGGTGCTGATGGCGTGGCGCTCCGGCGCCGTCGACGTCGAGGTCCGGGCCCGGCTGGCCGCGCCCGCGCTGCTCACCTGCGCCTCCGGGCGGCCCGAGCCGGTGCGTGTCTTCGACCTGGTTCGGCTGCGCGTGCCGGACTCGGCCCGCCGGTCGGCGACGGACGCTCAGGCACCGCCGGGGGGGACACCGAGGTCGCCGGCCGAGTAGGCGAAGCGGTAGGGCAGACCGGCCGCCTCGATGGCGGACGCCGCACCGCGCTCCACGATCGTCGCCACGCCCACGACGTCGGCGCCGGCCGCGCGCAGCGCCGTCACCGCGGTCAGCACCGAGGCGCCGGTCGTCGACGTGTCCTCCACCGCGAGCACCCGGCGGCCGGCGACGTCCGGCCCCTCGATCCGCCGCTGCAGACCGTGCGCCTTGCCCTCCTTGCGCACCACGCAGGCGTCCAGCGGCCGGCCGCGCGCGGCCGCCGCGTGCAGCATCGCCGCGGCCACCGGGTCGGCACCGAGGGTGAGGCCGCCGACCACGTCGTAGTCCAGGTCGGCGGTGACGTCGAGCAGCACCCGGCCCACCAGCGGACCGCCGGCGCCGGACAGGGCGACCCGGCGCAGGTCGACGTAGTAGTCCGCCTCCTGCCCGGAGGAGAGCACGACCCGGCCCCGCACCACCCCGACCGCGCGGATCAGCTCGAGCAGCTGCTCGCGGTCACCCATGGCCGCGGAGCCTAGGTCAGCGGGTCGGCCGGTCCACTTCGGGTAGGGGCGGCGGGTGGCCGACGAGACGAAGAGCACCGTGCTGGTCGCGCTGCTGGTGAACCTCGGCGTCGGCGTCGTGAAGGCAGCCGGCGGCATGCTCGCCGGATCGAGCGCGCTGCTGGCCGAGGCGGCGCACTCGGTGGCGGACACCCTCAACGAGGTGTTCCTGCTCTTCTCACTCTCTCGCGCGTCCCGGCCGGCGGACCGGTCCCACCCGTTCGGGTACGGCAAGGAACGGTTCTTCTGGTCGCTGCTCGCAGCCGTCGGGATCTTCGTCTCCGGCGCCGGCTTCTCCGTCGCGGAGGGCGTGCACGCCATCATCGGCACGCACCACAGGCCGCCGGGAGCGCGGGAGTTCGGCATCACCTACGCCGTTCTGGCCTTCTCGCTGCTGCTCGAGGGCGCGTCGCTGGCCAAGGCGCTGCGGCAGGTGCGCCGGGAGGCCGCCGGCGCGCACCGACGGCTGCTGACCTACATCCGGCGCAGCCCCGACCCGACCGTCAAGACCGTCGCCAGCGAGGACACGATCGCGGTCGTCGGCGTGCTGGTGGCGTTCGTCGGTACGGTGCTGCGCCAGCTGTCCGGCTCGGCGGTCTGGGACGGCGCCGCGTCGATCGCCATCGGGCTGCTGCTCGGCTACGTCGCCTACGTCCTCGGCCGCGACACCAAGGACCTGCTGATCGGCGAGGCCGCGGACCCGGTGGTGCGGCTGGTCGCCTACCAGGTCCTGCGGGGGCGCCCTGAGGTGCAGGCGGTCAAGGAGATGCTCACCATGCAGCTCGGACCGGACAGCGTCCTGGTGGCCGCCCGGGTGCAGTTCCGCCCGGAGCTGACCGCCGGCGAGCTCCAGACGGCCTGCACCGAGGTCGAGGAGGAGATGCACCGCCGGGTGCCGGCGCTGAGCCAGGTCTTCCTCGACCCCAGCGTCGCCGATGACCAGGACGCCGAGCGTCTCGACCGCAACCTGCAGCGGACGCTGAGCGAGGTGCGGCGCACCGACGGGGAGTCGGCCCTGGAGCGGATCCGGGCCGACGGCAGCCAGTGACGTCAGCGGCGGCTGGTCAGGAGGGGCGAGCGCGTCCGGAGCCCGGCCGCAGCGGCGGCGTCGA
>JBBSHH010000070.1:0-13364 GCA_038253225.1 Mycobacteriales bacterium
CCAGGTCGCCACGGTCGCCAGCCGGCCGGAGTCCACCGCGATCAGCCAGCCGCCGGGCTGGTCGTTGAACGGCAGGAACTCCTCCACGGCCATCGCGTACCGGCCGGTCGGGTCGAGGCGGCGGACGGCGCCGACCAGGTCGACGCCGGGGCGCGACTCGACGGTGATGACCCGGGCCGCCCCCACCTCGGTGTCGGCCCGGGCGGTCCGGTTCATCGACGCCACCGACCATGCCGCGACGGCGAACGTGATGAGGCCGAACGCGACCGAGAGGAGCACCACCACCCGTAGGCCGGCCGGCCGCCGGGCCACCTGCCGCAGCGCCAGGAACCGGCCGAGGTGCCGGGTGCCCCGGGTGCGCCGCACCGCGACCCTGGCCGCGGCTGGCAGCAGCCGGACGCCAATCAGCGCCATCGCCAGCGCCACCAGGCCCGGCGCCAGCAGCACGAGGTTGTTGGTCCGGCCGTTGGTCAGCACCCCGGCGGTCCGCAGCTGGAGCAGTCCGAGCAGGGCGAGCAGCGCGACGGCGGTGTCGGCGTACGTCGTCACCCGACTCGGCCGGACCGGCCCGCTGGTCCGGCGCCACTGCTCGACCACCGGGCGGGTGAGGGTCCTGCGCGCGGCGAGTGCGGCGGCGAGACAGCCGCCGGCGAGAGCCGCGACCGCGCCCAGCAGCGTGAGCCCGGTGAAGCGGACCGGTGTCCCGGGCAGCAGCCGGGCGGCGCCGAGCGCGCGCACGGACAGGTCGGCGAGCAGCAAGCCCAGCGGGGTGGCCGCCGCGATCAGCAGCAGCGGCTCGAGCAGCCCGAACGCGACGGTGGCCGCCGGTCGCAGGCCGCGGAGCTTGGCCAGCGCGACCTCCGGTCCGCGGGCCTCGGTGGCGTTCGCGACGACCAGGTAGAGGACGAACCAGCTCAGCACCAGCAGCTGGCCGGCGACGATGAGGACCGACACGTCGAGCCGACGGGTGCTGTTGCCGGCCGCGTCGAGGACCTCGTCGAGCGCCGAGATGCTCTGGACCGCCGACCCGTGGCCCGGCAGCCTGCGCTGGAACGCGGCGAGGTTGTGGCGCAGCGTCGCCGTGTCGGCCATCCGGACGGCGCGGACGTCGAGCGGCAGGTGCACCAAGGCCCGCACCGCGAGACCCGCCGGCGCCGAGTCGAAGGTCGCCCGGCTGGTGAAGATCGAGTCGCTGACGTCGGGGTCGTCGCCGGCGCTGACGTGGGCGTTGAAGTAGTCCTGGTCGAACCAGTACGGCTCGTTGCGGTCCTTGGGCCGGTACTCACCGACGACCCGCAGCGAGCGCAACTGCTGGGCCGTGACCAGTGACCGCGGCCGGTTGATCGCGAGCGTGGAGCCGAGCCGCCACGGGTGCTGTCGCACCGAGCGAGCGCTGACCGCGACCTCGTTCACCGCGATCGGGCATCGGCCCCGGAGGAAGATCAGGTGCTCGCACTGCCGGTCCCGGAAGGCCAGCTGCGCGCTCGCCTCGGGCTGGTTGCGGTGGTCGACGACCGTGCCGCTGAACTGCAGGCTGTGGATCGGGTGCTGGTAGAGCCCGAGCCGGCCGGAGGCGGCGATCTCGGCGTCGAGCCGGCGGAGCGGGTCCCCGCGTGGGCCGGTCAACTCCCAGACCTCCAGACCGGTGTCGCGAACGGGCGCGGCCCGCAGGGTGTCCTGCAGGATCGACTCGCCGCCGGCGCGGGCGTAGAGCGGAGCGATCGCCGCCGCGATCACCGTGGTGGTGGCGACGAGCACGATGACCATCGACACGCCCCGGCGCCACCACAGCCCGCGCAGTGCCAGCCGGAGGCTATCCACCGGGGCGCTCGGCACCGGTGTGCCCACTCGGCCGCACGCGTCCCCCTTCGGATGCGCCGCCCGGCGCCCCACCGGCCGGATTCTCGCCGAGCCGGGCCGGCGGGGACGAGCCGGCCCCGGCAACCGTTACCGAACCGTGGTGGTGATCACCGCGGCAGCACCGGCCGGACCGTGACCGGCGCGCCGGGCCGGCCACCGGGGCGGGAGCGGTACTCGGGAACGCCGATGCAGGTGAAGATCATGGCCGCGAGCGGGGCCAGGAGCAGGCCGGGGATCTCGCTGTCGAGGAAGGTCATCCCGCAGCCGCCGAAGCCCTGCGCGTGCGCCGCGAGCTGGAGCCGGCCGGCCACCAGCCCGGCCGCGAGCTGGGCCGACCGGTACCGCCGGTCGTCGAGCCGGTCGAGCTCCGCCGCGGAGATCACGACGTACGCCGCATCGCCGCCCAGGGCCTGGCCGAGGCAGATCCGCTGCACCTCGGCGCGCAGGTCGCCCCGGTAGACCGGTTCGAGTCGGGTCCCGGTCCAGCGATAGAGGCCCGAGTCGAGGCCGGCGACGCCGTGGGCGGCGACGTACTGCGGGTCGCTGACACCCCGGGTCGCGACCGCCATCGCCCAGGTCAGCGTCGCCGCCGGCAGGGTCGCCGGCGGGTCGAGCCGGCGGGTCGAGCCGCGGCGCCGGATCACCTCCTCCACGAGCTCGGCGTCAGCCGGGCCAGCGCCACCCGACGCCGCAGCTCCTGACGGCACCGGGGCGCCGACCGGCCAGGGCGCGCCGAGCCGGTCCCCGTCCCCGGCCCGCTGCGCCGCGGTGAGCAGCGGAAACTCCTGCGGCTGCCGGTCGACCCGGCCCGGCACCGCCGGCTCGGCCGGCACCAGCGCCGGCTCCCCGGTCCCGAGGGTGAGCACGGCGAGCGGGAACTCGTGCCGGCCGTCGGCGCCGATCAGCTCGCTCACCGCGGCGTCGGGGAACACGCTGCGCAGCTGCGGCCGCCAGCCCACCGACTCGGCCAGCACCAGCGCATGGGACAGCACGGTTCCGGCGTCCCAGAACAGGTGCCGGTAGCCGCGTTCGGCGTAGCGCCAGCCGGTGCGCCACGGCACCCCGGTGAGCACGATGCTCGTCGCCTGCCCGCCCGGGGGCGGCCCGACCTGGACCAGCGCGTGGTCGACCGGGTCGTACCAGTGCACGCCGTCGGCGAGCCCGGGAACGCCGCGGGCGGCGAGGTAGACCTCGAGCGGGAACCGGCCGCCGGCGGAGCCGGCGGCGCGGAACAGCAGCCGCCGATCGCCGTACTCGGCCACCCGCACCACCCCGGCGGAGAGGAACAGCAGCCGGCCGAGCTGGGCCAGGTCGACCGGGACAGCCGGGGAGGGCTGTCCTTCCAGGACCGCTGCCGCCGCCGGGGCGGAGGAGGGGAGCTCGCGGGGCAGCGGGACCGTTGCCAGCCCGGGCGGATAGGACTTCACCGGGTCCGGCACGGTCGCCATGTCGTTTCGGACCAGGTCGTGCCGCAGCTGCGGGTCGTCCTGCGGCACGTCCCAGTCGCGGTCCGGTTGGTAGGAGGTGAGCGCGTGGTAGCGCCGGGCGGCGTCTCCGACGGACATGACAGCACTGTGCCACCGCCCACCCACGGGGCCGATCCCGTCGCCGCGCCCGCCGCACAGCCTTGTGCACACCGCCGCCGCAGCGGCCCCACACCGCACCCACAGGGCCGTGCACAGGGCGCCACCGCAACACGCCGGTTTCCTTTGCTGGCGCGGCTTTTCTGCACCTAGCCTGGCCGCCGCACGGTCGTTTCTGTCGGACCCGGCCGGTAGAACAGGCCGGGTCGACGGAGCGTCCGCCGGGCCACTGCAGGAGGGGCAGCCGTTGACGGTCACCGAGGTCCGGCCCGGTCCCGGGGCGACGGAGTTCGAGCGCACGCCGCCGCAGGACATCCCGGCGGAGCAGTCGGTCCTCGGCGGCATGCTGCTGAGCAAGGACGCCATCGCCGACGTCATCGAGGTGCTGCGGGGCACCGACTTCTACCGCCCGGCGCACCAGCTGGTCTTCGAGGCGGTCCTCGACACCTACGGTCGCGGCGACCCGGCCGACCCGGTGACGATCGCCGCCGAGCTGACCCGCCGCGGTGAGATCGGCAAGGCCGGCGGCGCGCCGTACCTGCACACGCTGATCTCCTCGGTGCCGACCGCGGCCAACGCGGGCTACTACGCGGCGATCGTGCGCGAGCGGGCGATCCTGCGTCGGCTGGTCGAGGCGGGCACCCGGATCGTCCAGCTCGGGTACGGCGCGGCCGGCGGTGGGGGCGATGTCGACGACGTCGTGGACCGGGCGCAGGCGGCGGTGTACGACGTCACCGAGCGGCGGACCAGCGAGGACTACCTCCCGCTCGAGCAGCTGCTGCAGCCGGCACTGGACGAGATCGAGTCCATCGGTAGCCGGGGTGCGGGGCTGGTCGGCGTACCCACCGGGTTCAAGGACCTCGACGACATCACCAACGGGCTGCACCCCGGGCAGCTGATCATCGTGGCGGCCCGACCGGCGGTGGGCAAATCCACGCTGGGGCTCGACTTCGCCCGGTCGGCCTCCATCAAGCACGACCTGACGTCGGTGATCTTCTCGTTGGAGATGAGCCGCAACGAGATCGTGCTGCGGCTGCTCTCCGCGGAGGGCCGGATCCCGCTGCACCACATGCGGACCGGCCGGATGAGCGACGACGACTGGGCCCGACTGGCCCGGCGGATGGGCGAGATCGCGGAGAAGCCGCTGTTCATCGACGACTCGCCGAACCTCACGATGATGGAGATCCGCGCGAAGGCGCGGCGGCTCAAGCAGCGGCACGACCTGCGGATCGTCGTCGTCGACTACCTGCAGCTCATGCAGTCCTCTCGCCGGGTGGAGAGCCGGCAGCAGGAGGTCAGCGAGATCTCCCGGCAGCTCAAGTTGCTCGCCAAGGAGCTGGAGATCCCGGTGGTGGCGATCAGTCAGCTCAACCGGGGGCCGGAGCAGCGCACTGACAAGAAGCCACAGCTGGCCGACCTGCGGGAGTCCGGCTCGCTGGAGCAGGACGCCGATGCGGTGATCCTGCTCTACCGCGAGGACCTGTTCGAGCGCGAGTCGCCGCGGGCGGGGGAGGCCGACCTGATCCTGGCCAAGCACCGCAACGGCCCGACCGGCACGGTGACGGTGGCGTTCCAGGGGCACTACTCCCGCTTCGTCGACATGTCCCCGGGCTGATCGGCGCGCGGCGCGGAGCCGGGTCGGCGGCGCCGGGCTGGGCTAGGTTGCGCCGGTGAGCACGCGGCCGGCCGGCCCGACCCGGCGGGAGGCGCTGCGGCTGGCCGGCGGGGCGGCCCTGACGGTCCTGGCCGCCGGCTGCCGGTCCGGTCCGCGGTCGCCGCGGACGTCCCCGACCGCGCCGCGGACCGGCGCCGGTCCGGGCTCGGGCGCGCCGACCGCGCCGACCCCGAGCCTGGCGACGCTGTCCGCTCGGCTGTCGCGGCCACTGCTGCGCCCCGGCTCGCCGGACTACCGGCGCAGCGCCCGGCTGTACAACCCGCGCTTCGACGGCGTCGCCGTCCCGGCGGCCATCGCCCGGTGCGCCACGGTCGGCGACGTCGCCGCCTGCGTGCGGTTCGCCGGCACCGGCGGAGGCGGCCTGCGGCTGCGCGCCGGTGGGCACTCCTACGGCGGCTGGTCCACCGGCCCGAACCTCGTCGTCGACGTCTCCGGGCTGTCCGCGGTGACGGTGGACACCGCCGGCGGAGTGGCCCGGATCGGCGCCGGCGCCCGGCTGGCCACGGTCTACGCCGCGTTGGCGGCGCGCGGGATGGCCGTCGCGGCCGGTTCGTGCCCGACGGTCGGGATCACCGGGCTGGCCCTGGGCGGCGGTGTCGGGGTGCTGACCCGGGCCTTCGGGTTGACCTGCGACGCGCTGCGCTCGGTGCAGATCGTCACCGCCGACGGAGCGGTCCGCGAGGTCGACGGCCGACGCGACGCGGACCTGTTCTGGGCGCTGCGCGGCGGCGGCGGGGGCAGCTTCGGCGCGGTGACGGCGCTGACCGTGGCCGTACGCGCCGCGCCGCGGGTCTCGACGTTCTACCTGGAGTGGGGTTTTAGCGATGCCGAGGCGGTGCTCTCCGGGTGGCAACGCTGGGTCGCCGGCGCGGACCGAGCGCTGTGGTCGACCTGCAAGCTGCTCGCGACCCCGCGCCGGGGCCGACTCAGGGCGCTGGTCGCCGGCACCTGGATCGGTCCACCGACGGCGCTGGACGGCCAGCTCGCGCCGCTGCTGGCAGCGGTCGGCGCTCCCCCGGTAGCCCGGTCGGCGGCGACGGTGGGCTACGGCCAGGCGATGCTGCTGGAGGCCGGCTGCTCCGGCCGGACGACCGAGCAGTGCCTCGCCGATGCCGTGTCCCCCACGAAGCGGCAGCCGTTCGCCGCGACGTCGGCGATCCTCGGCTCGCCGCTGCCGCCCGCGGGCATCGCCGCCGCCGCCGAGCGGGTCCGGGCCGGCCTGGGGCTGCCGGACATGGTCGAAGGTGGGGTCTCCTTCGACGCGCTCGGCGGCGCGGTCGCCGCGATCGCGCCGGCGGCTACCGCGTTCGTGCACCGGCGGGCGCTCGCGTCGGTGCAGTTCACCGCGACGTGGACCCCGATGACCGGGTCGGCCGGGGCCGTGAGCCCCGACCCGTTCGACGCCTACGTGCGGGGCCAGCGGTCGGCGCTGATGCGCTGGACCGGGGCCGCGGCCTACGTCAACTACGCCGACCCCGCGATCCGCGACTACGGCAGCGCGTACTGGGGCGCCAACTACCCGCGGCTGCGCGCCGTGAAGAAGCAGTACGACCCGGCCGGGCTGTTCACGTTCCCGCAGGCCGTCCGGGCCTGACCCGGCGGAGCTGCGCCGCTCCGCGGGCGCCGTAGGGGTTCCGGCCCGGTCGTATAGTGCCCGCGGCGGTGGCGAGGCGGGGAGGCGGGCGGTGCGCGAACAGGACGTCTTCGTGCTAGCTGACCAGGCGTTGCTCGCCGTGGTCGACCGGATCCGCGACGACCAGTGGGAGATGGTCATGCCGGCGGAGTTCGCCACCCGGGTGCGCGATCGGGCGTTGACGCTCCGGGAGGTCGTCAACTACCACGCCTATGACGACGCATGGGTGCCGGACATGCTGGCCGGCCGAACCATGGACGAGGTCGGCGCAGACAGCTACGGCGGCGATCTGCTCGGCGCGGACCCGCGGGCTGCGTTCGCCGGCTTCGTCGAGCGCGCCTGCGCCGCGGCCGCGGCCCTGGACGACCTGGACCGAACCGTGCGCTGCTCGTTCGGCGACTTCCCCGCCCAGCACTACCTGTGGCAGGTCAGCTCGTTCCGAGGCCTGCGCGCACACGACATCGCCAAGACGGTCGGGCTCGGCCCGGAACTGCCGGCGGAGCTGGTGCAGGGGCTGCTGGAGGAACTCGAGCCGCACGTCGAGGAGTGGCGCTCCATCGGCGTCTTCGGTCCCCGGGTGCCGGTGCCGGCCGACGCCTCCCCGCAGGACCGGTTGCTCGGCATGACCGGGCGCCCCCCCGACGGCGTCCGGTAGCGCCCGGCCGGTCGAGCCCTCAGGTGGCGACGACCTCCACCGTGATCGTGGCAGTGACCTCGGGATGGACCTGCACGGACACGGTGTGGGATCCGACCGTCTTGATGGGGTTCGCGATCTCTACCCGGCGCCGGTCGAGGGCGGGGCCGCCGGCCCGACTGACCGCGTCGACGATGTCGCTGGAGCTGATCGAGCCGAACAACCGGCCGCCGGCGCCGGCCCTGGTGCGCAGCCGAACCGGCAGCGCGGACAACGTCCCGGCCAGCTCACGAGCGGTACCGAGCGAGTGCACCTCGCGCACCTCCCGGGCCCGCCGGATCGCGACGATCTGCTTCTCGGCCCCCTTCGTGGCGAGCATCCCCAGCCGCTGCGGCACGAGGTAGTTGCGGCCATAGCCGTCCTTGACCTCGACCACGTCGCCCGCGGCACCCAGACCGGTGACCTCCTGCAGGAGGATCAGCTTCATGCCGGCCTCCTAGCGGGCGGTGCTGGTGTAGGGCAGCAGCGCCATCTCGCGGCTGTTTTTGATCGCCACGGCAACGTCGCGCTGGTGCTGGCTGCAGTTGCCGCTGACCCGCCGCGCCCGGATCTTGCCGCGGTCGGAGATGTACTTGCGCAGCAACCCGGTGTCCTTGTAATCGACGTAGGTGATCTTCTCCTTACAAAAGGCGCAGACCTTCTTCTTCAGCTTGCGGACCGGTGGCTTGGCCATCGTGGTGCTCCAGACTTCGGATCGCCCCGTCGTCCGACGGGGATGGCGGTGCGGGAAAGGACTCGCGGCGAGCGGCCGGCGGCCGGCCGTGGAGAGGGGTTGGGGGTGAGGCGGTTAGGCGGACGGGCTCGCGGTTCAGCGCATCTAGAACGGCGGCTCGTCGGTCATCGCGCCACCGGCCGGGGCCGTCGCCCACGGGTCGTCCGCCGGGCCGCCGCCGCTGTTCCCGCCGCCGCTGTTCCCGCCGCCGCTGTTCCCGCCGCCGCTGTTCCCACCGCCGAAGCCGCCACCGCGGGCCGCTCGGACGACCTTGGCGGTGGCGCTCTTCAGCGACGGGCCGACCTCATCGACCTCGACCTCGAAAACCGTGCGCTTCTCGCCTTCCTTGGTCTCGTACGAGCGCTGCTTGAGGCGCCCCTGCACGATGACCCGGGTGCCGCGGCTGAGCGACTCGGCGACGTTCTCGGCCGCCTGGCGCCAGACGTTGCAGCTGAGGAACAGGCTCTCGCCGTCCTTCCACTCGTTGGTCGTCTTGTCGAGGAAGCGCGGGGTCGATGCCACCCGGAACTTGGCCACGGCCGCGCCGCTGGGGGTGAACCGCAGCTCGGGGTCGTCGACGAGGTTGCCGACCAGCGTGATCTGGGTGTCGCCTGCTGCCATGAGGTGCTCCTTCGGGGCCCTCCAGAGGACGACGCGGCGGTTGCGCGCGCCGAGCGGGGAAGGGTTGGTGCGTGGTGGTGGAACGGCGCCGGGACGCCGCCCGGCGACGGGTTAGCGCTGGTCGGGCCGAAGCAGCTTGGTGCGCAGCACGGCCTCGTTGAGGTTGAGCTGGCGGTCCAGCTCCTGAACGCTCGCAGGCTCCGCGGTCAGGTCGACCACGGCGTAGATGCCCTCGACCTTCTTGCGGATCTCGTAGGACAGCCGGCGCCGGCCCCAGACGTCGACCTTCTCGACCGAGCCGCCGTCGCGGCGGATCACACCGAGGAACTGGTCGAGCGACGGAGCGACCGTGCGCTCCTCGAGATCGGGGTCGAGGATGACCATCAGCTCGTAGTGGCGCATGAGAAACCCGCCTCCTTCGGACTTAGGCGGCCACGGTCGGTCCGTGGCAGGAGGGCACTGCGTCGCAGCGGGGCCAGGGTATCAGCGCGCGGTGCCGGTCGCCGACGACGTTACGACGAGGGACCGACAGCCCGCGGCGGCCCGTCCACAGGCGGCGGAGCGGGCGGGTCCTCGACCGGCTCGGCGAGCAGCACCCGAACCAGCGCGACGACCACCGTGACGATCGCGAGCAGCGCGAGCATCAGCGGCAGGCCGAAGTCGCGGGACACCTCACCATGCTCGCACCAGCGAGCGCATCCGGATCGACATCGCTCCTCCAGGGCGGCCGGCCTGGAGGAGCGGGCACGGTCGTAGGCTCGCCGGCATGCTCGCGATCGGCGCCCACGTCGACCAGACCGATCCGCTGGCCGAGGCCGCGGCCCGCGGGGCGGACCTCGTCCAGTTCTTCCGCGGCGACCCCCAAGGGTGGCCGGCGCCGTACGTCATCAACGTGGCAGGCCATCACCGGCCGATCGACCTCGTGCACGCCAACGGCAGCCGGGACCCGAACGGATCGGGCCGGGACAGGCCCGAGAACTTCGGGGCCGGCCAGATCGACCCGACGGTGATCGTCGCGGTGGTGGAGGCGGCCGGGGCGCCGGTGGTGTGCGAGACGCCCGGGGGGGTCGAAGGGCAGGCGCGGGACATCGCGTTCCTCCGCGACCGGCTGCCCGTCTAGGCCGAGGTGCGCCGCCGGCGTACGCCGCTCGCCGCCGAGGTTCTCGGTGCCGGGCTGATCGCGGTACTGGTGGCGGCCGCGATGACGTGGCCGGCGGCTCTGCACCCGGCCAGCACGGTCCCCTCCGACCTCGGCGACCCGCTGCTGCAGGCCTGGCAGCTCGGCTGGGACGGGCACGCGCTGCGCTCCCAGCCGCTGCACATCTTCGACAGCAACACGTTCTGGCCGCTGCGCAACTCGCTGGCGTTCTCCGACTCGCTGCTCGGCTACGCCCCGGCCGGCCTCATCGGTGCGGGCACCTCGGCGGCGCTCGCCCGCTACAACGTGCTGTACGTGTTCGCCTTCGCGTTCGCCTCCGTCGGGGCGTACGCGCTCGCCCGCCAGCTCGGCACCGGCCGGTTGGCCGCCGCCGCGTGCGGTGCGGCGTACGCCTACGCGCCGTGGCGGATCGCCCAAGCCGGGCATCTGCACATCCTGTCCAGCGGCGGCATCCCGTTGGCGCTCGCGCTGCTGGCCCGCGGTCACGGGATCGGCCGCAGCGGCGCTGGCCCACGAAGGCGCGAACGGGCCGGTTGGGCACTGGCCGGTTGGGCGGTGGCAGCCTGGCAGCTCACGATCGGGTTCGGGCTGGGGCTGCCGTTCGCCTATCTGCTCGGGCTGGTCGTCGCCACCGCCGCGGTCTGGGTGCTGGCGGGCGGCCGGCGGCCGTCCCGGCGGCTGCTGCTCGCCGACACGGCAGGGGTCGTCGGCTTCCTCGCGGTGGGGCTGCTGCTGTCGCTGCCCTACCTACGGGTGGCGGCCGAGCACCCGGAGGCCCGCCGGGACGCCGCCACGGTGGCGCTGTTCTCGCCGCCCTGGCGCGGCTTCGTCACCGCGCCGGAGCAGAGCCGGATCTGGGGGTCACCGACCGCCGGTCTGCGGGCGTCGCTACCCTTCCCGCCGGAGATGACCCAGGCGCCCGGGCTGACCGTGCTCGTCGCCGGGCTGGCCGGGCTGGTGGCCGGCACCTGGAGCCGCCGGCGGCGGCTGGCGCTGGGCGCGACCGTCGTCGTCGGCGTGGTGCTGGCCAGCGGCACGACGTTCCCCGGGGGCGGTCGGGCGAGCTATCTGCTGCTGCTCGAGCACGCCCCCGGCTGGGCCGGGATCCGGACACCCGGCCGGCTGATGGTCTTCGTCACGCTGGCGCTGGGGCTGCTCGCCGCCACCGGGCTGGACGCGCTGCGCCGGCGTGGCCGGCTGCTCCCGGCCGCGGCGGTCGCGCTGGTGCTCGCCGAGGGCGCCTCGACGCTCGCCCACCCGCGGCCGGACCCGCGGCCGGCCGCGCTGGACGCCCCGGCACCGCTGCTGGTGCTCCCCGCCGGCGGGCTGCTCGACGAGACGGTGATGTTCTGGACGACGGTGGGCTTTCCGCCGGTGGTCAACGGCACCAGCGGCTTCACCCCCCGAGCTCAGGAGCGGCTCTACGCCGGCTCGGTGGGCTTCCCGGACGCCGCCAGCGTCGCGCTGCTGCGCCGCGCCGGTGTCCGCAGCGTCGTCGTGCTGCGCGACCGGCTCGCCGGCACCCCTTGGCAGGGGGCCGCCGACCGGTCCGTGGGCGGGCTGCCGCTGACCCGACGAGACCGTGGCTCGACGGTGGTCTTCACCCTCGCGCCCCGCTGACCAGCACCCCGCCGGCCGGGTCGGGATCGCCGCCGCGGCGAACGACGTCGTACTCCGGCCGCAGGATGTCCCGCACCACCAGCCCAGCCAGCGCCGCGAGCGCCAGGTCGCGCACCGCCACGCTGGTGAGGAACCACGACAGCGGCACGCCGTGCCCCGGCTGCCCCTGGCCGATGAACATGGGGTAGCGCAGCAGCAGCAGCACCACCTCGCTGGCCTGCCAAGCGAGGAACGCCGGCCAGCGCGGCCGGGCCAGCGCGGCCAACGGCACCAGCCAGAGCACGTACTGCGGCGAGTACACCTTGTTGGTCAGCAGGAACGCCGCCACGGTGAGGAAGCCCAGGGACGCCAGTCGGGGCGGGACCGGAGCCCGCAGCGCCAACCACGCGATGCCGGCCAGGGCGGCGGTGAAGGCGGCGGCCACCAGCAGGTTCAGCAGTGGCACCGGCAGCGAATGGAAGCCGGTGTCGAGGTTGCGCAGCCCCTGCTGGAGCAGGAACCAGACCGAGTCCCAGTCGGCCCCCCGGCTGCGGTTGAGCGTCCAGAACCGGCCGAACGACGCCGGGTAGGCCACCCAGACCGGAACGTCGACGACGACCCAGGACACCACCCCGGCCAGCACCGTCCGACGGAACGCCGGCAGCCGACGGGCCCGCAGGCAGAGCAGGAAGAGCGGCACGAGCAGCAGGACGGGGTAGAGCTTGGTGGCGGCCCCGAGCCCCAGCCAGACCCCGGTCCACCCGGGCCGGCCGCGCTGCCAGGCGAGCAGGCCGAGCCCGACCAGCGCCACCGCCGCGAGGTCCCAGTTGGTGTAGGCGTGCAGCACCAGCGTCGGCGCCAACGCCACCATCGCGGCGTCCCAGGGCCGGCGGCGGCCGGCGAGCCGCACCGTGGTGACCGTCACCACCAACGCCGCCCCGGCCAGCAGCAGCGCGGTCAGGTCGAAGAACTCCGCCGGTCGCTGCGCCGGCGGCAACCCGGACACCGCCCGGGCGGCGACGTACATCAGGCCGCCGATGAGCACCGGGTACTCCACCGGGTGGTCGGCGTACGGGGTGGCGCCGGTGTTCAACCCCTCGGCGAAGTACAACGCGTAGACGTCCGAGTAGCACAACCGGGTGTACTGGTAGTCGTCGGCCCACGGATGGGTCCGGCACGGGGCCTTCTGCGCGAAGCCGAGCAGGCAGCACAGCGCGGTCAGGGCGAGCAGCACCCGCAGCGGGGTCCACCAACCGCCGCCGGCGCTGGCGTGCCGCCCGACCGGGCCGCCGATGAGCTCGCTGACGCCGGCGACGACCGGGTCCTCCCGGGACGGCGCGACGACCGGCGGGCTAGCCACCCGGGGCGGGACCGCTCGGCTGCCCCGCCGGCGCCCCGGTCCGGCTGGGGCTCGGCGCGCCACTCCGGCTCGGAGCCGGGGTCGGCGACCGGGTGGGCGCCGGAGAGGGGCTGGTCGAGGGGCTCGTCGAAGCGGAGCCGCTCGGGCTCGCGGTCGGCGTCGCGGCGTGGGTCGGGGGCGGTGGCAGGCCGCGGCTGGTACTGCCGAGGAAGACCGGGTCGGGCAGTGCGAGGGCCGGCTGGCCGGCCAGCGCCGCGTCCATGAACTGCTTCCAAATCTCGGCCGGCAGCGTCCCGCCGTACACGCCGCCCGCGTAACCGGGGACGTTCTTCAGCGGTGAGTTGTCGGCGTTGCCCATCCAGACGGCGGCGCAGAGCTGCGGGGTGAAGCCGACGAACCAGGCGTCGGTGTTGCCCTGGGTGGTGCCGGTCTTGCCGGCCGCCGGCCGGCCGTTGGCGAGCCGAGCCC
>JBBSHH010000071.1:0-13310 GCA_038253225.1 Mycobacteriales bacterium
TAGTCCTCCTGCATCCCAGCTGCGAGGGCGATGCTCTCGACGACTGTGATGAGCAACTCTCGCTCCTCCAGCCGGATCGCGAGCTCGTAGGCCACCTCGCTCGACTGCTGCGCTTCTCGGAGCCGACCCGCGAAGACGAGCGGCCAGACGAAGTACATGACCTGCATCCGCAAGGCCGGCGGGTCGCCCAGCTGCTGCAGGCCGGTGAGACATCGCGCCCTTGCCTCGCCGTAGCGCCGCCAATCGCCCGCCAGCCCGTGGATCGCCGAGAGCAGCAGGTCTGCTTCGACCAGCCGGTAGCCGTCCCGGACCGACTCCGCGTACGCCCTCAGGTAGGCGAGGTGGCGTTCGCTCTCGGACCAGGCCGCCCGGGTGTTGCTGATGTTCATCAGCGTGACGTGGTTGCTGGCGAGCTTGCCGTCCAGCTGGCGCTCGGCGGCCAGACTGCGCCGCACGGTCTCGGCCGCTCGCTGTTCGCCTCCCGGCTCGGCGAGCCGGTCAAGCGTGGCCAGGATTGCGGCGAGGTCACACAGCGCGTAGGCCCGCAGTCGAGAGTCCGCCGCGTCGTTCCCGGCGATCTCGCGGTACGCCGCTTCGACCTCGAGGGGGCGGTCGGTGAGTTGGTCCAGCCGGGCGGTGTAGTAACCACGCCAGAGCCGGCTCCCCTCCTCGGCAAGCGGCCAGGTGTTGGCGTCGTTGACCAGCGCGCGGAGCTCGCCGACGAGGTGATAGCGGACGAGTCGCTCCGCTTCGAGCTGGAACGCTGCGACGCCGGCCGCCTCGTCCGCGCGCATGGCGTGGTAGAGCATCTCGAGCCGTAACCGCTCCTTCTCCTCACCCCGGGCGCGGGCGAGGAGGTTCGCATAGAAGGTCTGGGCGGCCTCGTTGAGCGTCCGGAACCGCTCGGGGGAGCGGGCTCGAAGGGCGTCGCCCATGACCTGTCGCATCGAGTCGTGCACCGCGAGCCCGTCTCGACGGAGACGGGTGAACGGCCACCGGCGTAGCTCGTCGTACAGGCTGCGCGCGTCGGCCGTCTCAAGGAGGCTCGCGAGTGAGTCGGCGTTGAAGTACCGGAGCACTGCGGCCGCCTCGAACGCCGGGCGCAGCTCGGCGGGCACCCCGTCGAGCAGCCGATCGGCCATGTCGGCGACCGCTCCCGGTCCCACCGGCTGCAGGTCGCCAACCTGATAGTTGATCCACAGTCGAACCGCGGTGGTGGCAGCCAAAGGCAGCCCGCGCGCGAAACCCACCACCTCGGCGACCTGCCCGCCGTCCGGCTCGCCGCGGCCGAAAAGCTCGTAGTAGCGACGCACCAGCCGCTCGACGTCGGCATCGGACATCTCCGTCAACTCGAGCAGCTCGGCCCGGCCCATCCAGCCCGGCCACGTATCGTCCCAGTCCGGCAGGCTCCGACCGGCGAGCACCAGCAGCACGTCCGCCGGCAGGCGCTGAACGACGCCGCACAGCCAGCCCCGCAGCGCGGTCACGGTCTCGACCGTGTCGAGCATCAGGACGATCCGGCGGCGGTCGGCGACGTCGGTGAGGTCGCCCAGGAAGTCGTCGGAGAGCCGACCGGTGGGGTCGAGGAAGAAGTCCAGGTCGGCCCTGGAGAGCACCGCCCGTAGCAGGTTGAGCACCGCCTCGGCCGCTTCGCCCCCGGCGGCCTCCAGCAGCGGACCGGCGATGGGCACCGCGGACCAGGCGACCTTGACCGCGCTCTTGGCCACCGCCACGGCGAGCTGCTCCGCGGCGTCCGCCTGCGCCTGCCCGGCCCTACGCGCCTCGGTGTCCACCTTCGCCTGCAGCTCGCGGTAGCGCCCTAGGCCGGACTCGAAGGACGGCAGCGGCGCACGGTCGCTGCGCAGGTCGGCCGCCCACCGCTCGAGGAGGTCGATCGCGGACGGCGCCTCCTCGGCGCCGACCAGCGCCACTGGCAGGCCGCGTCGGTGCGCGGTCAGCCGGAACATCCGGAGCAGGCTGGTCTTTCCCACCGCACCGGCCCCGTGCACGACGAGGATCTGGCGAGGCAGCGCTACGGCGCCGACAATCTCCTCGAACCTGCCCCGGGCCTGCTCGCAGTTGGTGAAGAAGCGCTCGAGGTCGACGTCGGCTGTCGACGGCCGGGCCTCCAGCCGGCGGTGACGGCGGCGCCACCAGCGCCGGAGCCGACCGCCGCTCATGTCGCCGACAACCGGTCGAAGGTCAGACCCAGGACGGCGATGGAGCGAAACACACCGTTCACCGCGTGCCCCGCACCCGGCGACCGGGCGGGTCCCGGCGCCGGCTGCCAAGGCCAGGGCAGCCGCCAGGCGGAGCCGTCGAGGCAGCCTTCGCTGGTCAGCAGCCCCGGCGGCCGGCGCAGGTCAACCGAGAAGGCCGGGGTGAAGCTCTCGTCGAGCTCGGCGAGGAGCACGCCGACGTCCTCAAGGAGCATCGCGGTGTCGCGGCGCAGGCTGACGTCGACGGTCAGGACGAGACGTCCGCCGGGTCGGACGACGCGGGCGAGTGACCGGACGATGTCGCGGAACGTCGCCCCGACGTGTTCGAGGACGGATAGGCAGGTCACCACGTCGAAGAAACCGGACGGGTAGGGCAGATCGGTCAGAGACGCCTTCCGGAACAGCACCGGGCAACCGGTGGCGGCGACCGCGACGGCGTACCGCTCGGCCAGCCCCAGGTCGTCGGCGTCATCGCAGCAGTGCACCTCGTGCCCCGCTGCCCCCAGGAGGAACGGGAAGAACGTTATGCCGCTGCCGGCGTCGAGCACGCGCGCCGGGGGCCGGCCGTGCAGGTTCGACCAGGCGTAGGGGTACTCCCACTGGCGGCTGAAATGGCTGAGAGAGTCACCCGAGATCGGGAACTCAGGCGTCCATATCGTTCTCGTGAGCGCGAGGAAATCGGCCTGGAAGCGCTCCATCGCCGAGACGACCTCGGCATAGGACGCGTCCTCCAGATCCGCCGTCAGGGCATAGCCGTTGCGGCCTAGCAGGGGCGCCGGCCCGGGCGGCAGCCATCTCGCGAGCGCAGGGGCTCCGCGGTCCGCGGGCGAGGTCACGCCGCGTTCACCAGGGCTTCGTAGACGGCCTGGTAGCCATCGACCATCACCTCGACGTCGAACCTCGCGAGCGCCTCGGCTCGGCACACGTAGGGGTCGATCGAACTCGCCCGACCGATGGCCTCGGCGAGCTGCTCCGGCCGGTCGCAGATCACCCCGGTTCGCCCGTCGGTCACGATCTCCGGGATCGACCCGCGGTTGAGGGCAACCACGGGTGTCCCGCAGGCGAGCGCCTCGACGTTGACCATCCCGAACGGCTCCTCCCACTGGATCGGCGAAAGCAGGCAGCGCGCCCCCGCCAGCAGGTTGTCGCGCCGGGCCCCGCCGACCTCACCGACCCACGAAGAGGCCGCCGGCAGCCGGGCCAGGACCGCTTCCTCCAGGTAGCGACGTTCGGCCGGTTCGCTCGCCTTGCCGGCGACGACGAGGCGCACGCCAGCGGCCCGGGCCGCCTCCACCGCGAGGTGCACGCCCTTCTCCGGAGAGAGCCGGCCGAGGAAGAGGACGTAGTCGTCCTTGTCGACCCGGAACGGGAAGTCACTGACCGGGATGCCGTTGTAGACCGTCGCCACCCATCGCACGCCGGGCGCGAGCCGGCGCTGGGCCTGGGACGTCGCGACGATCGGCAGCCCAAGCCGTCGGTAGTAGTCGCCGACCGGACCATCAGCCGGGCCGTGCGCCGTCACCACCGTCGGCGCGCGTCGGCCGATGCCGAGCAGGGGCCCGGCGAGAGAGTGGTCGTGCACCACGTCAACGGCCACGCCGGCGAGGACCTCGGCGACCCCGGCCGCGTAGCGCACCTCCTGGACCGGCGACTCGATCGAGCCGAGCCCTGGAAGCGACTCGGCGAACACCGGCCGGTACGTCGCGTCGCTACCGTCCGGCCCGGTGGCGACCAGCGTCACGTCGTTCCCCCGGCGGACGAGCCCTTGCACCAGGTCGTGACAGACCCGCTCGATGCCGCCGTAGCCCGGGGGTGGCACCGGATACCAGGGCGGGGCGACGACGGCGATACGAACCGGACCCCCGCCCGGTCGCTCCGCTGGCGTCCCTGCGGACGACATGGCCACCTCCGGGTGAGCACGCTGTCATCTCGGGTAGCCGCTGTCCACCGTGCGGCGCCGTACGCCGGAGGTCAGGACAGCAGCCGTAACCCGGCCGGCCCCGCAAGGATCTCGGCGCCCCCATCGGCAGCTATCCGGACGGACAGCGGCGCGCCGGCGAGCCGCAGCCCGTGGACCTCGAGCGAACCGACCGGCGAGGGGCGCAACGGCGCGACCCGCAGCGTCCCGCCGGGTACGTCGGGCTCCAGCCCCAGCAGCGCGCTCAGCAGCGACACGGCGCTCGCCGCCGCCCACGCCTGCGGCCGGCAGGCCGCCGGGTAGGGCAGCGGCCGGCTGTGGGCGGCCCGCTGCTCGCCGCCGTAGAGCTCGGGCAGCCGGAAGTCGAAGGCGACGGCAGCGGCCAGCAGTCCGCGGAGCAGCCCACCAGCTACCGCATGGTGCCCGGTACGGGCCAGCCCGGTGATCGCGATCGCCGTGTCGTGTGGCCAGACCGAGCCGCAGTGATAGCTCAGCGGGCGGAACCGGGGGGATTCGGCGGTCAGCGTCCGCAGGCCGAACCCGCTGTCCATCGCCGCCGCGCCGAGCCGGGCGGCGACGGCCGCCGACTCGGCCGCGTCGAGCATGCCGGTGCCCAGCAGGTGACCGATGTTCGAAGTCAACGAGTCGACCGGGCGCTTGTCCCGGTCCAGTGCGACCGCCGGGTAGGGGCCGAACGCGTCGGACACCCAGAACCGGGCCCGGAACCGACGCTGCAGGTCGGTGGCCCAGTCCTGCCACCGGTTCGCTCCCGGCCGGCCGAACGCCGCCAGCAGGTCCGCGCCGGCGGTCGCCGCCTCGTAGGCGTACCCCTGCACCTCGCACAGCGCGATGGGGGCGTCGGCGAGGCGTCCGTCGGCCCACTGGATGGCTTCGGGGGAGTCCTTCCAGCCCTGGTTGAGGAGCCCTCGCCCGGTGCCGTCGACGTACTCGAGAAAGCCGTCGCGGTCCGGGTCGCCAGGGCCGGTGAGCCAGCCCAGCGCTGCCTCCAGCGCGGGTAGCAGCGGTTCCACCGCGGCGGCGTCCAGGCCCCAGCGCCAGGCGTCGGCGAGCAGGCACACCCACAGCGGGGTCGCGTCGACCGTGCCGTAGTAGCACGCCGGCAGGACCAGGTCCGCACTGAAGGCCATGGCGGTCCGGCGTACCTCGTGCACCACCTTTCCCGGCTGCTCTCCGGTGCTGGCGTCGGTCCGCACGCCTTGGCGCCGGGCCAGGGTCCGCAGCGTGCTTGCGGCCAGGCCGGTACCCAGCGGCAGCATCATCCGCGCTGCCCAGAGGGCGTCCCGGCCGCACAGGGTGAGGAACCATGGTGCTCCGGCGGCTAGATAGACATCGTCGGGCTGGTCAGGGTCGGCGAGCAGCAAGGCCTGCACGTCGGCGAGGCTCTGCCGCAACAGCGCGGCCAGCCGGTCGTCGCCGGAGGCCAGCGTCGGCTCGGTCCACGGCCCCGGTTGTTCGACCTGAAGACTCTCGAAGCCGAGCGACTGGGGTTCGCCGGCTGATATCCGCGCGGTCACCTCGAACGACTGGCCGGCCCCGATGCTCGCTCGCCAGCGCAGCCGGCCGGGGTCCGGGTGGACGCTGGCCGGTACGGGTGTGGTCGACACACTGACCGAACTGCCGTCGCGTTCGCAGCCGAAGGTGAGGCCGGTCGGAGTGGGGGCTCCGGTGATCGACGGCTCCCGGCGGCCGGCCTTGACGGTCACCAGGTCGGCCAGGTCGGTGCCGACCGTCAGCTCGACCTGGACCTGCACCGGCCGGACGGCCGTCGAGGAGAGGGTGATCCGCTCGACCAGCACGTCGCCCGCGACGTCGCGAAGCCGGTCCACCTGCAGCGTCGGGTCGTGCGTCAGCACCTCGCCGCTGCCCAGTACGCCGGTGAAGGAGGCCGCAGACGCCCCGATCGAATGGCCACGGATCGGGTGCGGCTCCACGCCGTCAACGGTGAGTTCCAACCGGGCCAGCGCTCTTCGGCCGGATCGGAAGACGCCTTGGGCGTCGTCGCCCTCGCGGATCTGCCCGTCGGTGCCGGACATCACCACCATGGGTGCCGCCAGGCAAACCACCAGATGGTGCAGCGTCGGCTGCTGAAGGCGGGCGGCTGGCATGGCGACGGCGGAACTCCGTGAGTGTCGCAGGTGACCGGTGGTGCCGCTGTGACAGTAGAGGATACCGTCTGCCCATGGCCACCCGTACGCCGGCCGCCCGCGCCCGCCCGCGCCCGACCCCGACCCGCGATCGCGGCGGCGCCGGTCGGTCCGGGTCGCCGCGGAGCCGGTCCGGGGCGTCCCGGTCCCGGTCCTACCGCCGCCCCGCCCGCCGGCGCTCGCTGCCCGCGGTGTTGGTCACGGCGCTGGTGCACGCCCTCGGGGCGCTGCTGCGGGCGCTGGGGCGGCTCGTCGCCGGCGGCTGGGCGCTGCTCGCCGGGGCACTCGGTGCCGCGGCCCGCAAGGCCGGGTCCGGCGCGCGTGAGCTCGACCCCGCGCACCGACGCGACGGCGCCGGGCTTGCGCTGATCGCGGCTGCGCTGGTGGTGGCGGCCGCGGTCTGGTGGCGCGCGGCCGGGCCGGTCGGCGCCGGCGTGGCCTACCTCATCCGCACGTTCGTGGGCGCCGCCGCGACGGTCGTGCCGCTGCTGCTGGTCGGCGGCGCCTGGCGGTTGCTGCGCCGCCCGGTCGAGCCCGGCTCCCGCGGCCGGGTCGCCATCGGCTATGCCGCGATCGCGGTCGGGGTCCTCGGTCTGCTCAACCTGCTGCGCGGGTCGCCGATCACGCCGAGCGGGCGCCGCGCCGCCGGCGGCGTCATCGGCTTCCTCGGCGCCGCACCGCTGGCGACCGCGCTGACGCCCTACCTCGCCGCTCCGGTGCTGCTGCTGCTCGCCGGCTTCGGCGTGCTCGTCGCCACCGGGACGCCCCTGCACGCCGTACCGGACCGGCTCCGGGCCCTGCGGCGGCGGGCCGGCCGCCGGTCCGCCGACCCGGTGGAGACCACCCTCGACCCGACCGCCGACCAGACCACCGACCCGACCGCCGACCCCAGCGGGCCGCCGGGGCGGTTGCGGCGCCGCCCCAGCCGTCGGCGGGTGGCGGTGATGAGCGAGCCCGACCCGTTCACCGCCGAGTCACCGGTGCTCGAGGGGCCGGCGCCGGACCCCCTACCGGCCCGACCGGTGCCGCCGGCCGCCGCCGACACCCCGGCCGACGCCCCCGCCCGGGCCGAGCAGCTCGCGCTCACCGGGCCGGACGGCGACTACCAGCTGCCCCCGCCGCGGCTGCTCCGCGACGGCACCCCGCCCAAGGCCCGCAGCCGGGCCAACGACGAGGTGGTCGCGGCGCTGACCGCGGTGTTCGAGCAGTTCGAGATCGACGCGCTCGTGTCGGGCTTCAGCCGCGGCCCGACCGTGACCCGCTACGAGGTGGAGCTCGGCCTCGCGGTCAAGGTGGAGCGGATCACCGCGCTGTCCCGCAACATCGCCTACGCCGTCAAGAGCGCGGACGTGCGCATCATCAGTCCGATCCCGGGCCGCAGCGCGATCGGCATCGAGATCCCTAACGTCGACCGCGAGCTGGTCAGCCTCGGGGACGTGCTGCGCTCCCCGGTCGCGACCCGCGACCACCACCCGCTGGTGGTCGGGCTCGGCAAGGACGTCGAGGGCGGGTTCGTCGCCGCCAACCTGGCCAAGATGCCGCACATCCTCATCGCTGGTGCCACCGGCGCGGGCAAGTCGACCTGCATCAACACCGTGGTCACCTCGGTGCTCAGCCGGGCCACCCCTGACGAGGTCCGGCTGGTGCTGATCGACCCCAAGCGGGTCGAGATGACGAACTACGCCGGGATCCCGCACCTGATCACGCCGATCATCACCTCGCCGAAGAAGGCCACCGAGGCCCTGCAGTGGGTGGTCCGGGAGATGGAGCTGCGCTACGAGGACCTGGCCGCCTCCGGCGTCCGCCACGTCGACGACTTCAACGCCAAGGTCCGCCGCGGCGAGGTCAGCGCGCCGGAGAACAGCCAGCGGGTGTACGCGCCCTACCCCTACATCCTCGTCATCGTCGACGAGCTGGCCGACCTCATGATGGTCGCCCCCCGCGACGTCGAGGACGCGATCTGCCGGATCACCGCGATGGCCCGGGCCGTCGGCATCCACCTGGTGCTGGCCACCCAGCGGCCCAGCGTCGACGTGGTCACCGGTCTGATCAAGGCCAACGTGCCGTCACGGCTGGCGTTCGCCACCGCCAGCGCCACCGACTCCCGGGTGATCCTGGACACGGTCGGCGCCGAGCGGCTGGTCGGCGTCGGGGATGCGCTGTTCCTGCCGATGGGGGCCGGCAAGCCGATCCGGGTGCAGGGGGCCTACGTCTCCGAGACCGAGATCGAGGCCGTCGTCGCGCACTGCAAGGGTCAGGGGCAGCCGGCGTACCGCGAGGACGTCCTCGCCGGGGTGGCCGGGCCGGCCAAGGACCGGGACGACGACGTCGGCGACGATCTCGACCTGCTCGTGCAGGCCGTCGAGCTGGTCGTGGCCACCCAGTTCGGGTCGACCTCGATGCTCCAGCGCAAGCTGCGGGTGGGGTTCGCCAAAGCCGGCCGGCTGATGGACCTGATGGAGAGCCGGGGCATCGTCGGGCCCAGCGAGGGCTCCAAGGCCCGCGACGTGCTGATCCGCCCGGAGGAGCTCGATGCGGTCGTCGTCACGCTGCGGACCGATTGAGCGGCTGGCTGGGTCAGCCGGCGTCCGGCGTGATCGGGCGGTCGCCGTTGACCCCGTAGTACACGACGCCGACCCCGCTGATGTACCAGGTGCCGTTCGACGGCCGCCACACGGTCGGGTCGACGTGCCGGTCGCCGTTGTAGTCACCGGGTGCCGGGATGTCCCCCGGTAGGCCGAACCGGAACGCGGAGATGTTGCGGATGTGCCAGGTGCCGTCGCTGGGGCGGTAGACGGCGAGGTCGATCCGCCCGTCGTCGTTGTAGTCCCGGGGCAGCGGCCGGTCGCCCATGGCCCCGAACCGCACCGCCAACACACCGCGGACATGCCAGCTGCCGTCGGCGGGCCGAAACACGGCCAGGTCCTGCCGGCCGTCGCCGTTGTAGTCCCGCGGCACCGGGATGTCGCCGCGCTGGCCGTACAGCGCCGCGGTCACGCCCCGGACGTGCCAGCTGCCGTCGGCCGGCCGGAACACCGCGATGTCGGCGCGCCCGTCGTGGTTGTAGTCCCGCGGCACCGGGATGTCGCCGGCCTGGCCGTACTGCACGGCGGTCACCCCCCGGATGTGCCAGCTGCCGTCGGCGGGTCGGAACACCCCGATGTCGGTCCGGCCGTCGCCGTTGTAGTCGGCGGCGACCGGGACGTCGGTGCTCGCGCCGTACTGCACGACCGCGATCCCGCGGATGTACCAGGTGCCCGTGCTCGGGCGGTACACCGCGATGTCGGTCCGGCCGTCGCCGTTGAAGTCGATCGCCGCCGGCCGGCGGATCACGTTGGCGGCGGCGGGCGCGGCGGTCGCCGGCGCGGCGACCCCGACGGCGAGCGGCACGAGCGCCACACCGGTGGCGACGAGGGCGCGGACGGAGCGGACGCTCCACGGGATCGGCATGGGCTCTCCTGAGGCGGGGGGACGGCAACGTCGAACCACGGTAACCCGGAGCCGCTGGCCGGTCACTGGTCTCCACCGTCGGACTACCGTGGCCCCCCGTGCCGACGGCCTACCTTCGCCTGCTCGCCGCCGGCTTCCGGCAGCAGAGCCGCTCGGCGTACGCCAACCTCGGCGGCCTGGTCACGAACGTCTTCTTCGGCGTGGTCCGCTCCGCGGTCTTCCTGGCGCTCTACCGGCAGCGCCGGGCGGTGGCCGGGCTCGACGTCACGGCCGTGCTGACCTACGTCTGGGTGGTGCAGGCCCTGTTCAGCGTCGTCTACCCCACCTGGCAGTGGGAGTTCGCCCGCCGGGTGCGCTCCGGCGACCTGGCGGTGGACCTGGTCCGGCCCGGTGACCTGTGGCTGGCGACGGGCGCGTTCGACCTCGGCCGCAACCTGTCCCAGCTGCTGCTCCGGTCCTCGTTGCCGCTGCTCGGCGCGGCCCTGCTCCTTCACCTGCGGCTGCCGACGACGCCGCCGGGCATCGCCGCCCTGCTGCTGGCGTTCGGGCTGGCCGCGGTGCTCAGCTTCGAGTTCCGCTTCCTCCAGGAGTGCACCGCGTTCCGTACCCCGGACTACCGCGGGTTCGGCCGGCTGCTGCTGTTCCCGGCCTACTTCCTCGCCGGCTTCGTGATCCCGGTCGACTTCTTCCCCCCCGAGCTGCAAGCGGTGGCCCGGGTGAGCCCCGTGTACGGCCTGCTCGCCGGTCCGGTGCACGTCGCGCAGGGGATGCACGTGCTGGCGAGCCTGGCCGTGCAGGTCGGCTGGGTGCTGGTCGGGGCGGTCGGCTGCCGGCTGGTGCTGGCGCGGTCGCTGCGCCGGGTGGTCTACGCCGGTGGATGACCTGCGGCTGGCGGTCCGGCTGGGACGCGCGTCCGCGGCGGCGTACACCGCCCGGCCGGTGCTGCTGCTGACCGGGCTGGTCGGGGCTGCGCTCGCGGTCGGCATCGAGGTGCTCGGGGTGGTGCTGCTGCTCGGCCAGTTCGGCCGGCTCGGCGGCTGGGACGTGCACGAGGTGGCGCTGCTGCTCGGGCTGGTCGAGTGCGGGCTGTCGTTCGCGGTCGCCGCCGGGTACTCGCTGGAGACCTCGACGTTCGCAGCGCTGGTCACCGGCGGGGAGTTCGACGCGGTGCTCACCCGGCCGCTGTCGCCGCTGCTGTGGGTGCTGAGCCGCGACGTCCAGCCCCGCGAGCTCGGCCGGCTCGCCGTCGGCGCGGCCACCGTGGTGTGGGGCGCCCACGGCGCCGGGGTGCGGTGGACGCCGGCGCACGTCGGGCTCGCGGTGCTCTCGGTGGGCTGCTGCGCGACGGTGCTGCTCGCGATCCACATCCTGGGCGCCGCGGTCACGTTCCGCACCGGGCAGGGCACCGAGTTCGTCAACGCGTTCATCTTCGGCGGGGCAACGCTGGCCAGCTACCCGCTCCAGGTCTTCGACCTGTCGCTGCGGGTGGTGTTCACCTACCTCGTCCCGGTGGCGCTGACCGTGTACGTGCCGGCGCTGGTGCTGCTCGACCGGCCGGGGGCGCCGTGGGCCGGCCGGTCGCTGCTGCCGCTGGTGCCGGTCGCCGCGGCCGGGGTGCTAGGCGCGGCGGTGTTCGCCTGGCGGGGCGGGGTCAACCACTACCAGCGGAGCGGCGGGTGAGGCCGGCGGTCGAGGTCCGCGGGCTGCGCCGGGAGTTCCGACAGCGCGGCCGGCCGCCGGTGGTCGGCGTCGACGGGCTGGACTTCGACATCGCGCCGGGGGAGTTCGTCGGCTACGCCGGCCCGAACGGCGCCGGCAAGTCCACGACCGTGAAGATGCTCGCCGGCATCCTGCTGCCCACCGCCGGCCGGGTTCTCGTGGACGGGCTGGTGCCGTGGCGGGACCGGCGGCGGCTCACCCTGCGGATGAGCGTCGTGTTCGGGCAGCGCAGCGGGCTGTGGTGGGAGCTGCCGCTGCGGGAGTCCTTCGAGCTGGTCGGGCGGCTCTACCGGCTGCCGGCCGGCGACGCCGCGACCCGGCTCGCCGAGCTCGTCGACGGCCTCGGGCTCGGACCGCTGCTGGACCGGCCGGTGCGGGTGCTCTCGCTCGGCCAGCGGATGCGGGCGGAGCTGGCCGCGGCCGTGCTGCCCCGCCCGGCGGTGCTGTTCCTCGACGAACCGACGATCGGCCTGGACGTGGAGGCCAAGGCCGTGGTGCGGGAGTTTCTCCGCCGGCGCAACGCGGCCGAGGGCACCACGGTGCTGCTGACCACCCACGACCTCGACGACATCACCGCGCTGTGCTCGCGGCTGATGGTCATCGACACCGGCCGGTTGGTCTACGACGGCACCGTCGAGGCGCTGCGGGCGGCGTACGGCACCGAACGGGTGCTGGTCGTCGACCTGGCCGACACCCCGGCCGCGTTCGCGGTGCCCGGCGCCACCCTGACCAGAGCGGAGGGGCGCCGCCGCTGGCTCTCCTTCCCGCGTACGGTCTCGGCCGCGGCGGTCATCGAGCGGGTGCTCGCGGCGTACGACATCGCCGATCTCACGCTCGAGGAGCCGGACCTCGAGGACGTCATCCGCCGGATCTACCGGGGCGAGGCGCGGCCAGAACGGAACCGGTCATGACCGGACCCGAGGGACCGACCGGGTCGGGGGCCAGCACGTTCCTCGGGGAGCGACAGCGTTCGCCGGCCCGCCGGCCTGACGCCGCCGGCGGCTAGTCTCGACCAATGCCCCCGGCCCGGACCGTCGCGCTGGTCACGCTCGGCTGCGCCCGGAACGAGACCGACTCCGAGGAGCTCGCCGGGCGGCTGGTCGGCGCCGGCTGGCGGGTCGTGAGCGACGCCGGCGCCGCCGACGCCGTCGTGGTCAACACCTGCGGCTTCGTCGAGGCGGCCAAGCGGGAGTCGGTCGACACGCTGCTCGCCGCGGCCGACCACGGCGCCGCCCCGGTCGTCGCGGTCGGCTGCCTGGCCGAGCGCTACGGCGCCGATCTCGCCGCGGCGCTGCCGGAGGCGACCGTGCTCGGCTTCGACGACTATCCGGCGATCTCCGACCGGCTCGACGACGTGCTGGCCGGCCGGCCCCTGGTACCGCGCCGGCCGCAGGACCGCCGCCGGCTGCTGCCGGTGGCGCCGGTGGACCGACCGGCCGCGACCGCCCCCGCGGGCGCCGCCGCCTCGGCGCCGCGGGTGCGGCTCGGGACGGGTCCGGTTGCGCCGCTCAAGCTGGCCTCCGGCTGCGACCGGCGCTGCGCGTTCTGCGCGATCCCGATGTTCCGCGGCGCTTTCGTGTCACGCCGGCCGACCGACGTGCTCGCGGAGGCCCGCTGGCTGGCCGCGCAGGGCGTCCGCGAGCTGGTACTGGTCAGCGAGAACTCCACCTCCTACGGCAAGGACCTCGGCGACCTACGGCTCCTCGAGGCGCTGCTGCCCGAGCTGGCCGCCGTACCGGGCATCATGCGGGTGCGGGTCTCCTACCTGCAGCCGGCGGAGATGCGGCCGTCACTGGTCGCGGTGCTGACCGGGACGCCCGGGGTGGCGCCGTACTTCGA
>JBBSHH010000072.1:0-13209 GCA_038253225.1 Mycobacteriales bacterium
CTGCGGGGGCGGGAGCCGGCCGATCGCCATTCGCACACGTTCGGCATCGAGCGAGGCGACGGCCGAGCGGGCCGTGTCGTGCGGGTCGGGCATCGCCGCCAGCCACGCCTCGGCGGACACCTCGGTCGGCCGGACGGCACGTTTGCGGTAGCCGGAACGCGCAGCGTTGAGGCAGATCGTCGCGAACCAGGCCGCCGGGTCCTGTGGCGGGCGCCGTCGCCAGCCGCGCAGCGCGAGCAGGCAGGTCTCCTGGACCAGGTCCTCGGCGTCCTCGACCGTGCCCGTCAGCCCGCGGGCCAGGTTGTGGATCCGGTCCAGGTGCGCGGTGAACACCTCGAGGAACTGCTCGTCGGACATGGCTCCTTCACTCGCCGGTCGCTCATGAGAACGCCGTACCGGCTGGATCGATTGCACACCGCCCGTACGGCGGCGTCCCTACAGGGCTGGGGTGAACCCGGACACGAACGGCTGGATGCTCAGCAGCACCCGGTCCCACAGACCGCTCACGAGCAGCAGGCCGATGACGACGAGCATCGCACCGCCCGCGCGTTCGATGCCGAGGCTGCGCCGGCGCAACCAGGACACCGCTGCTACGCCCTTGCTCAGCAGCAGGCCGATGCCCACGAACGGCAGGCCGAGCCCGATCGAGTAGCAAAACGCGAGCACCGCCCCGCGTCCTGCGGACGCGCCGCCGCCCGCCGCTGACAGGGTGAGGATGGTGGCGAGCGTGGGGCCGATGCACGGTGTCCAGCCGGCTCCGAACACCAGGCCCAGCGAGAACGCGCCGAGCAGCCCGGCGCGCCGGACGAGCGGTAGCCGGAGCTCGCCCTCCATCCGGGTCGGCCGGAAGACGCCGAGCAGGAACAGGCCCATCGCGAGGACGAGCAGCCCACCGACGACGCCGACGACCTGGCGGTGCGCGGCCAACTCGCCCCCGAGCGCTCCGAAGGCGCCACCGATGAGGGTGAAGAACACCGCGAAGCCGAGAACGAACAGCGAGGTCCCGGCCAGGACCGTGCCACGAGCCCGGGCGCCGTCCCGGTCGACCTGGGCGCCGGACAGCCCGGAGACGAAGGCCAGGTAGCCGGGGACGAGCGGGAGCACGCAAGGGGAGGCGAAGCTGACGGCGCCCGCCGCTGCGCTGACCACTGCAGCCAGCAGCAAGGGCGCGGAGGCGACGTCCGCTGTCACACCACGACGCCGAGGTACTGCGCGATCGCAGCTCGCAGGCCGGCCTGGTCGAACCCGCCGTTGTGCACCTGCACGACCCTGCCCCGGGCGTCGAGGAACACCGTCGTGGGCAGCGCCCCAGTGGTGTTGAACAACTGCAGCAGCTCGTCGTTGCGGTCACGCAGGGTCTGGAACCGGATACCCGTCCGTTTGATCATCGCGGCTTGGGCGCTGTCGCTGTCGTTGCCCTGCGGGTTGACGCCCAGGAACGTGATCCGGTCCCCGGCGAGCTCGTGCACCGCCTGGAAGGCGGGCAGCTCGGCGTCGCACACGGTGCACCAAGACGCGTAGAAGTTCACGACCGCCGGCTTGCCACGCAGGTCGGCGCTGCTCACCGTCCCGCCCGCGAACGCCGCGAGCCGGAAGTCGAGCGTCCTGGTGCGCGCGTCGAGGCTCGCCCGGGCGCCCTGGTCGCCCCGACCGGCCCGCGACCCGGTCACGACGGCAACCACCACGACGGCCGCCACGGCCAGGACGGTGGCGGCGACACTCGCCCACCGCTGCAGGCGCCGCCGTCGGGCCCGGGTGCGGGCCAGCTCGGCGCGCGTCAGAGCGACGTCGCGTTGCCGCTGGCGCTTGCCCGGGCTGCGTGGCGACGACGTGCTCGGCATGACTTTCTCCGGCCTGACGGGGCTGCTGGTCCGGACGCGCATCGCTGCCGTGCGATTGCACCGCCGCCAGGACCGTGCAATCGCCGCCGCTGCCGTGCGTCCTGGTGCGAAGAGATGAACAGGAGCAGGGACGTGCGAGAGGCCGACACGAGCACGGAGGCCGGGTGAGGCGCCTGCGTGCCCTGGCTCTGCTGGTGAGCGGAGCCTGCCTGGTGAGCGCCTGCTCCGCAGGACGATCCGCTGCCCCCGCATCGAAGGGGCAACTGGTTCCGATCGTGGCCGAGGCGGTCCGGATGACGGTGGGCTCGCCGCTCGTTGACCCGGCGCAGATCACCAGCGGCGGCCCGGGAGTCGACGGGATCCCGGCCATCGATCGGCCGGTCCACGTGCCCGCCGCTGAGGCCGCCCGCAGCCTCGTCGACACCGAGCAGGTGTTGCTTGTAAGCCTTGGCGGGCAGGCGCTCGCCTTTCCGCTCCGTTCGCTGATTGCTCATGAGATCGCGAACGACCGGCTGGCCGGCGTACCGGTTGCCGCGACCTGGTGCCCGCTGTGCAACACCGGCGCGGTGTACGAGCGCACGGTCGCCGACGCCGTCACCACGTTCGGCGTCACGGGCACGCTCTACAACTCCGCGATGGTCATGTACGACCGGGCCAGCCGCTCGCTGTGGACCCAACCCGACGGCCGCGCGGTGGCGGGCCGGGCGACCGGGAAACGGCTCACCGTCGTCCCCTCCGAGCTGCTGTCGTGGGCCGAAGCCCGCCGTACATTCCCCCGGCTGATGGTCGCGCTCGGCAGCCGGGCGGAGCTGGACGCGGCGACCAACCCGTACGAGGGCTACGACACCAGCAACGCCCCCTTCCTGTTCCACGGCCGGCTCGACCCGCGGCTGCCACCCTTCGAGCGGGTCGTCGGGGTGTCTTTCGGCGGGCGTTCGCGGGCCTGGCCGTTCTCCCTGCTGCGTGGTGCGCGTGCCGTCAACGACGTCGTCGGTGGCCAGCGCCTGGTCGTGCTGTGGGCCCCCGGGACGTCCTCACCGCTGGACAGCGGCGATGTCACCCGAGGCCGTGACATCGGCTCCGCCGGTGTCTATGCGCCGACCGTGCGTGGACGCGCACTCACGTTTCAGCCCGCGCCGAACGGCTTTCGGGACCGCGAGACCGCAAGCACCTGGACCCTCGGCGGGCTCGCCGTAGCGGGGCCATTACGCGGTCAGCGACTCACCGTGCTGCCGTCGCAGGACGCGTTCTGGTTCGCCTGGGCGGCGTTCAACCCCCAGACCGAACTGGTCGGCGCCCCGCGTCGGTGACCCGGACCTCGACGCCGCCCCTGGGCGCAGGCTTCCCGTGCTCGCGACGCGGTCTATCCGGTGGGGATGACATGGCAGACAGCGTCCGGCGTGCAGTCGCTCTCCTTGAGGGTGCCGGCGCGTGCCCGCAAAGCCGTCAACTCGGCTCGTACGGCGGTCAGCTCGGCGATGCCGGCGTCGAGGGCGCGGCGTGAGTGTCCAGGAGAGCGACGACATGCGTGCACGGTGGTCCGCTGTCGTCGCGGACCGCGATGATCTGCCGAATCTCGGCGAGAGAAAGCCCGCATCCCTGGGCAGCCCGGACGAACGCGAGTCGCGGGAGCGCGCTGTTGTCGTACTCCCGGTAGCCGGACGAATTTGCGACAGGTGGGGATAAGACCTCGACCCGCTCGTAGAAGCGGAGCGACCTGGCCGATACGCCGGACCCGTCCCGCGTCTGGGGGCGGGGGACTGTACGACTTCCGCATTGCACCTGAGGGCGTCGTCTTGCTCCGCCGGTCCTAGCCTGTACGACCAGTCCAGGCAGCTGCCACAACACGTTCCTGCACCTCGGCGTGCTGCCAGGCGTCGGTCGCGTCGGCGAAGGTGTCGTAGGTCGCGAGCGCGACATGCGCGCCGCCGAGGTGCGCGACGGCCAGGAACCGGGTGCCTCGGGTCTTGCTCCTGCGCTTGCGGACGAAGCCCACGCTGACCCCTATCCTGACGCCATGACCGGTGCTGGCAGGGCGAGGGTAGCCGAAAAAATGTCAGTCATTTGTCAGTCAACCGCGGTTCCTGAGGGTTCTCTAGTATTCCTGCACACTCACGCCGCATGCCGTCTGACCTGCGGTTTTACGAAGGACGGATCATGCGTGTAGGGATACCGAAGGAAGTCAAGGACAACGAGTACCGCGTCGCGATCACCCCGTCCGGCGTCAACGAGCTGGTCAGTGCCGGGCACAGCGTCGCCGTCGAGAAGGACGCCGGGGTCGGCTCCGCCATCCCCGACGACGACTTCGCCGCCGCCGGCGCCTCGATCGTCGGCAGCCCCGACGATCTCTGGAGCGAGTCGGAGCTGGTGCTCAAGGTCAAGGAGCCGGTGGCGGAGGAGTACCACCGGCTCGGCAGCCGGCCCGGTCAGGTGCTGTTCACCTATCTGCACCTCGCCGCCTCACGGGCCTGCACCGATGCGCTGGTCGACTCCGGGGTGACCGCGATCGCCTACGAGACCGTGCAGCACCAGGACCGGTCACTGCCGCTGCTCGCCCCGATGTCGGAGGTGGCCGGACGGATGGCGCCGCAGGTCGGTGCGCACTGCCTGGAGCGCGGCGCGGGCGGACGCGGGGTGCTGATGGGCGGGGTCTCCGGCGTGTACGCCGCGAAGGTCGTCGTGCTCGGCGCCGGCGTCTCCGGGATGAACGCGGCCGCGATCGCGCTCGGCATGCAGGCCGAGGTGCTGCTGCTCGACAAGAACGTGCAGAAGCTGCGCGACGCCGACCGCATCTACCAGGGCCACCTGCAGACGGTGGCGTCGAACCGGTACGAGATCGAGCGGGCCTGTCTCGACGCGGACATGGTCATCGGTGCGGTGCTGGTCCCCGGCGCGAAGGCGCCGACGCTGGTCACCGACGAGCTGGTCGCCCGGATGAAGCCGGGGTCGGTGCTCGTCGACATATCGGTGGACCAGGGCGGCTGCTTCCAGTCGACCCGGCCCACCACGCACTCCGACCCCACCTTCCGGGTCGCGAACTCGTTGTTCTACTGCGTCGCGAACATGCCCGGCGCGGTGCCCCACACCTCGACGTACGCGCTGACCAACGTCACGCTGCCCTACATCGCGGAGATCGCCGCGCTGGGCTGGCGGGCGGCGGTCCGCCGCGACCCGGCCCTCGGGCTCGGCGTCAACGTCGTCGGGGGCACGGTTACCTACGGGCCGGTGGCGGAGGCGCACGGACTCCCCGTCACGCCGCTGGAGTCGGTGCTGACCTGAGGTGCTGACCTGAGCAGCCCGGCGGCGGTTCCGGCGGCGATCCGCGGCTACCTCGACCACCTGGCCGTGGAGCGCGGGCTGGCGACGAACACGCTGACGGCGTACCGCCGGGACCTCGAGCGCTACGCCGACTGGCTGGCGTCGGCCGGCCGCTCCACGCTCGGCGAGGTGACCGAGGCCGACGTGGCCGGCCACCTGGCCGACCTGCGCGAGGGCACCGCCGACCGTCCGCCGCTGGCGGCCGGCTCCGCCGCCCGGGCGGTGGCCGCGGTCCGCGGGCTGCACCGGTTCGCGGTCCGGGAGGGGCTGACCCGCACCGACCCGGCCCGGGCGGTGCGCCCGCCGGTGCCGCCGCGCCGGCTGCCCAAGGCGATCCCGGTGCAGGACGTCGAGGCGCTGCTCGCCGCCGCCGGCTTCGACCAGACGCCGCTGGCGCTGCGGGACGCGGCGCTGCTCGAGCTGCTGTACGGGACCGGTGCGCGGATCTCCGAGGCGGTCGGGCTGGCCGTCGACGACGTCGACCTGGCCGGGGCCGCGGTCCGGCTGGCCGGCAAGGGCGGCAAGGAACGGATCGTGCCGGTCGGCAGCTACGCCCGGGCCGCCGTCGAGGCCTACCTGGTCCGGAGCCGGCCGGCGCTGGGGGCCGCCGGGCGGGGCAGCAGCGCGCTGTTCCTCAACGCCCGCGGCGGCCGGCTCTCCCGGCAGAGCGCGTGGACCGTGCTGCGCGCCGCCGCCGACAAGGCGGGGCTGCGCGCCGACCTGTCCCCGCACACGCTCCGGCACTCGTTCGCCACCCACCTGCTCGACGGCGGCGCGGACGTCCGGGTGGTCCAGGAGCTGCTCGGTCACGCGTCGGTCGCCACCACCCAGATCTACACGCTGGTCACCGTTGACAGGCTGCGGGAGGTCTACGCCATGGCGCACCCGCGCGCCCTGGGCTGAGCCCGCCGCAGACCGGGCCGGCGCGTCCGGGGCACCGGTGTCGTGGGGCGCGCCGAACGGCCGCGCAGCCCGGCCAGCCGCTACGGTGGTGGCCATGTCCAGCCCCGGCATCGAGCCCGCCGCGCCGGTCGGGCTGACCGAGTCGGTCGCGCCGGTCGAGCCGGCACTGGGACCGACGGGGCGGCCGCGGGTGACGTTCCCGGAGCCGCCCGTGCTGGACCGGCACGGTCCGGCCCGGGTGCTGGCGCTGTGCAACCAGAAGGGCGGTGTCGGCAAGACCACGACGACGATCAACCTGGGGGCGGCGCTCGCCGAGTACGGCCGCCGGGTGCTCTTGGTGGACTTCGACCCGCAGGGGGCGCTCTCGGTCGGGCTGGGCTTCCAGCCCCAGCAGCTCGACCGCACGGTCTACGACGCGCTGATCGACCGGTCGGTCGGTGCGGCCGACGTGATCCTCAAGACCAACGTCGCCGGGCTGGACCTGCTACCCAGCAACATCGACCTGTCCGCCGCCGAGGTCCAGCTCGTGACCGAGGTGGGCCGCGAGCAGGTCCTGACCCGCGCGCTCGCCCCGGTGCTGGCGGACTACGACGTGGTGCTCATCGACTGCCAGCCGTCGCTGGGCCTGCTCACGGTCAACGTGCTGGCCGCCTCCGACGGCGTCGTCGTCCCGCTCGAGTGCGAGTACTTCGCGCTGCGGGGGTTCGCGCTGCTGCTCGACACCGTCGAGAAGGTGCGGGACCGGATCAACCCCCGGCTGCGGCTCTCCGGCGTGCTCGCCACGATGTACGACGGCCGCACGCTGCATGGCCGCGAGGTGCTCAACAGCGTGCTGCAGGGCCCCCTCGGTGACCGTGTCTTCCACACGGTCATCAGCCGCACCATCCGCTTCCCGGAGACGACGGTCGTCGGGGAGCCGATCACGACGTACGCGCCGAGCTCGACCGGTGCGGTCGCCTACCGGCAGCTGGCCCGCGAGGTCATCGCCGGCGGCCTGACGCCGTGACCCGCCGCTGAGCTGTGCTCTACGCACTGGGCACCCCGCTCGCCCTCGTCGCCCTGCTGGTCGGTTTCGTCGCCGGTGTCGTCGCGCACGGCACTGCGCAGGCGCTGACCGCGGCCCGGCTGGGCGACCGGGGCGCCGGTGCGGGTCGCACCCGGCCGAAGCCTGGTCGCCACCTTGACCCGTTCGGGGCGATCGCGGCGGCCATCGCCGGGCTCGGCTGGGGCAAGCCGCTGGAGCTGCGTCGGCAGCGGTTCGCGAGCCCCGGCCGGTTCGTCGCGGCGGTGCTGGCCGGGCCGGTCGCGAACCTGCTGCTCGCCGCCGCCGCGGTCGGTGGCTACCTGGCGCTGGGCGGCCCCCTCGGTCCGTTAGGCGCGCTGCCGATCTCCGGGGTGGTCCGCGGGCAGCTCATTCCCACCGACCCGGCGGAGCAGGTGCTGCTGCTGTTCGGGATCGAGAACCTCGGCATGGCGCTGCTCAGCCTGGTGCCGCTGCCGCCGCTGGACGGCGGCCGGCTGCTGTTCGGGCTGGGTCCGCGCAGCAGCGGTTGGCAGCGGGCCGAGTACTACCTGGTCGAGCAGAACTACGGGCTGGTGGCGCTGCTCGTGCTGCTGGTGCTGCCGCTGGGCTCCGGCGTACCGCCGCTGCTGTACCTGCTCGACACGGTGGCGCGACCGTTGCTCGGCCTGATTCCGGGTGCCGGGTGAGCGCCTTCTCGGTGCACCTCGACGTGTTCAGCGGTCCGTTCGACCTGCTGCTGGGGCTGATCGCGAAACACAAGCTCGACGTCACCGAGGTGGCGCTGTCGCAGGTGACGGACGAGTTCATCGCCCACATCCGCTCCCTCGGCAGCTCCTGGGACCTCGACCAGGCCAGCGGGTTCCTTCTCGTCGCCGCGACGCTGCTCGACCTCAAGGCCGCCCGGCTGCTGCCCTCCGGCGTGGTCGAGGACGAGGACGACCTCGAGCTGCTGGAGGCACGCGACCTGCTCTTCGCCCGGTTGCTGCAGTACCGGGCGTACCAGGAGGTGGCTGGCTGGCTGGCCGGCCGGCTCGCGGCCGAGGCCCGGCGCTACCCCCGCTCGGTGCAGCTCGAGCCGCGCTACGCCGGTCTGCTGCCCGAGGTGCTGCTCGGGCTGGGACCGCTGCAGTTCGCCGCGCTCGCCGGGCGGGCGCTCACTCCGCGGGCCGCCCCGGTCGTGGAGGTCGACCACCTGCACGCCCCGCAGGTCAGCGTCCGGGAGCAGGCCGCGCTGCTGGCGCTACGGCTGCGCGCCGGCGGCGCGACGACGTTCCGGGCGCTGGCCGCCGACGCCGCCGGCACGCTGGAGGTGGTCGGCCGTTTCCTGGCGCTGCTCGAGCTCTACCGTGAGGGCCAGGTGAGCTTCGAGCAGGTCAGCCCGCTGGGTGATCTCACCGTCCGCTGGACCGGCGCGGCCAGCGGAGACCCGCTCGCCGACGCCGTCGACGACGAGCCGAAGGAAGGGCAGCCATGACCGACGCGCCGCCGCTGCGCACCGCGCTGGAGGCGGTCCTGCTGGTGATCGACGAGCCGGTCAGCGACGTCGTGCTGGCCCAGGTCCTCGAGCGGCCCCGCGAGGAGGTCGCCGGCACCCTGACGGAGCTGGCCGCGGAGTACGCCGAGGCCGGCCGCGGCTTCGAGCTCCGGTCGGTCGCCGGCGGTTGGCGGCTCTACACCCGCGCGGACTGCGCGCCGTACGTGGAGCGCTTCGTCCTCGACGGCCAGCAGGCCCGCCTCACCCAGGCCGCGCTGGAGACCCTCGCGGTGGTCGCCTACCGACAGCCGGTCACCCGCAGCCGGATCGCCGCGGTGCGCGCGGTGAACGTCGACGGGGTGCTGCGCACGCTGGCGGCGCGCGGGCTGGTGACCGAGGCCGGCACCGAGGACAGCGGCGCGCTGCTCTACCGCACCACGCCGTACTTCCTGGAGCGCCTCGGTCTGGCATCCCTCGACCAGCTGCCGGCGCTGGCACCGCTGCTGCCCGACGTCGACGCGGCCACCCTCGACGACGGGACAGCCGGTGAGTGAGCCGGCGGTCGGCGGGGTGCGGCTGCAGAAGGTGCTCGCGGCCGCGGGGCTCGGCAGCCGGCGGGCCTGCGAGGAGATCATCGACGCCGGCCGGGTCGAGGTCAACGGTCGGCGGGTCGCCGAGCAGGGCCGCCGGGTTGACCCGGACAGCGACATTGTCCGGGTCGACGGCATGCGCATCCCCACCGCCGCCGCCCAGGTGTATCTGGCCCTGAACAAGCCGCGCGGGATGGTCAGCGCGATGACCGACCCGCAGGGGCGCCCGTCGCTCGCCGAGGTCGTCGCCGACCGCACCGACCGGCTGTTCCACGTCGGCCGTCTCGACGCCGACACCGAGGGCCTGCTGCTGCTCACCAACGACGGTGAGCTGGGCAACCGGCTGATCCACCCGCGCTACGGCGTACCGAAGACCTACCTGGCCGAGATCTCCGGGCCGGTCCCGCGCGAGCTCGGGCGCCGGCTGCGCGTCGGCGTCGAGCTGGACGACGGGCCGGTCCGTGCCGACGGCTTCCGAGTGGTCGGCGGCAGCGGCAGCCGGACGATGGTCGAGATCGTCGTGCACGAGGGCCGCAAGCACGTCGTCCGGCGGATGCTCGCCGAGGTGGGCCACCCGGTGTCGCGGCTGGTCCGGACCGGCTTCGGGCCGATCGAGCTGGGCGGGCTCAAGCCGGGCCGGACCCGGCGGCTGACCCGCACCGAGGTGGGCCTGCTCTACGCCGCGGTGGAGCAGTAGGACCGACGCCATCGGTCTCGCCGATACGCTGGCCGGCGTGACGGTGCGGGCGGTCCGGGGCGCGACCCAGGTGGACGCCGACGAGCGGGAGCAGGTCCTCGACGCGGTCAGCGAGATGCTCGCAGCGGTGCTCGCCCGCAACTTCCTCACCCCCGACCAGCTGATCAGCGTCATCTTCACCGCCACCCCCGACATCCGGTCGGAGTTCCCGGCGTACGCCGCCCGGCGGGCCGGCATCACCGACGTCCCGCTGCTGTGCGCCACCGAGATCGACGTGCCCGGTGCGATGCCGCGGGTGCTGCGGATGCTCGCCCACGTCGACGTCGACCGGGACCGCGCCGAGATCCGGCACGTGTACCTGCGAGGGGCGTCGGCGCTGCGTACCGACCTGCCACAGTGACCCTCCCGGCCCGGGTGGTCGTCGTCGGCACCGGCCTGATCGGCACCTCGATCGGCCTGGCGCTGACCGGCGCCGGCGTCGAGGTGCTGCTCGACGACACCCGGCCGGCCCGGCTGCGCCTCGCCGCCGACCTGGGCGCCGGCCGGCCGGCGGGTGCGGAGTCCGCCGATCACGCGGTGCTCGCGGTGCCGCCCGGGCAGGTCGCGCCGGTGCTGCTGGCGGCCCAGCGCCGCGGGCTGGCGACCACGTACAGCGACGTCGCCAGCGTCAAGGCCGCACCGCTGGCCGCGGCCACGGCGCTGGGCTGCGAGCTGTCGTCCTACGTCGGTGCCCACCCGATGGCGGGTCGGGAACGGGCCGGCCCCGGCGCCGCCCGCGGGGACCTGTTCGCCGGCCGGCCGTGGGTGATCTGCCCCCACCGCGGCTCGTCACCGGCCGCGGTGGTGGCCGCGAGCGCGGTGGCGGCGGCCTGCGGCGCGACGCCGGTCCGGTTGCCGGCGGCCGAGCACGACGCGGTGGTCGCGGTCGTCTCGCACACCCCGCAGGTGACCGCCAGCCTGCTCGCCGGCCTGCTGCTCGACGCCCCGGCGGTCGCGTCGGAACTGGCCGGGACGGGCTGGCGGGACATGACGCGGATCGCGGCGTCGGACCCGGACCTGTGGGCGGACATCGCGGCCGGGAACGCCGAGCCGCTGGCCGGCGTGCTGGCCCGGCTCGGTGCCGAGCTGGCCGACGTCGCCGCTGCGCTGCGCGGCGGCCCGGACCGGCCGCGGCTGGCGGCGGTGTTCCGTCGCGGCAACGCCGGCGCCGCCCGGTTGCCCGGCAAGCACGGCGGGAACGCCCCGCCGGTCACGGTCGTGCCGGTGGTCGTCGCCGACCGCCCCGGGGAGCTCGCCCGGCTGCTCGCCGACGCCGCCGAGGTCAACGTCGAGGACCTGCGGGTGGAGCACTCGCCGGGGGCACCGGTGGGCCTGGTGGAGCTGGCTGTCCGGCCGGAGGCGGCGGACCGGCTGGCGGCCCTGCTGCGCGCCTGCGGCTGGTCGGTCCACCGAGCGACCCCGGCGGGGTAGCCTGGCGGGCGTCGGAGGGCCAGCCACCGACCGCCACCGACCGCCCTCTCGCCACCCTTCGACCGCGGAACGGAGCCCTGTGGACCCGTCGCGCCCGGCCGGCGTACCGATCGGCGGTGACCCCGGGCGCGGGCTCGTGGTCGCGATCGACGGGCCGTCGGGGTCCGGGAAGTCCACTGTCGCCCGGGCCGTCGCCACCCGGCTGCGGCTGCGCTACCTCGACACCGGTGCGATGTACCGCGCGGTCACCTGGCAGGCCCTCCAGCACCGGCTCCACCTCGACGACGCCGACGGGCTGGCCGAGCTGGTCGGGCGGGTCGCGCTGACCGTCGGCACCGACCCGATGCGGCCGACGATCGACATCGACGGCGTCGACGTACGGCGGCAGATCCGCAGCCGGATCGTCACGAACGCGGTGAGTGCGGTCAGCGCCGTACCGGCCGTCCGGGCGCGGCTGGTGGCGCTGCAGCGACGTGAGGTCGCCGCCGGTGGCATCGTCGTGGAGGGCCGCGACATCGGCACGGTGGTCGCTCCCGACGCCCCGGTGAAGGTGTTCCTCACCGCGTCGAGCCGCACCCGGGCGCATCGTCGGTCGCTCCAGCTCGACGAGGCCGTCGCGGTGAACCTCGCCGTCACCCAGACCGAGATCGACCGTCGGGACCGGCTGGACTCGTCCCGGGCGGCCTCCCCGCTGGCCAAGGCGCCGGACGCGGTGGAGCTGGACTCGACGGCTCTGAGCGTCGAGGAGGTCGTCGACCGGGTCCTTCAGCTCTGCGCCGACGCGGGCGCCGCGGTGCCGCGGTGAGCGACATCGTCGTGGAGCCGGACGACACCGACACCCTGTCGGTTGAGGTCCCTGAGGACGTTGTCGCCGCGCCGGTGCTGGCCGTCGTCGGGCGGCCCAACGTCGGCAAGTCGACGCTGGTCAACCGCATCCTCGGCCGCCGGGAGGCGGTCGTCGAGGACGTGCCCGGGGTGACCCGGGACCGGGTCGCCTATGACGCGACCTGGAGCGGCCGGCGGTTCGTGGTCGTCGACACCGGAGGATGGGAGCGCGACGCACGGGGGTTGGCCGCGCGGGTGGCCGCGCAGGCCCAGGTCGCGGTGGCCGCCGCCGACGCCGTGCTGCTCGTCGTCGACGCCACCGTCGGCGCGACCGACACCGACGAGGCCGTCGCCCGGGTGCTGCGTCGAGCCGGCAAGCCGGTGGTGCTCGCCGCGAACAAGGTCGACGACACCCGCGGCGAATCCGACGTCGCCTCGCTGTGGTCGCTCGGGCTCGGGGAGCCGGTCCCGGTCAGTGCCCTGCACGGGCGCGGCAGCGGCGACCTCCTCGACGTGATCATCGCGGCGTTGCCGGAGGCGCCCCGGGACCGGGTCGAGGAGCCCTCCGGTCCGCGTCGGGTCGCGCTGCTCGGTAAGCCCAACGTCGGCAAGTCCAGCCTGCTCAACCGGCTCGCCGGGGAGGAGCGCGCGCTCGTCGACAGCGTGGCGGGCACCACCCGCGACCCGGTGGACAGCCTGCTCGAGCTCGGGGGGGAGACCTGGCGCTTCGTCGACACGGCGGGGCTCCGCCGACGGGTCCGGGAGGCCAGCGGCGCGGAGTACTACTCCAGCCTGCGCACCGCCGCGGCGCTCGACGCCGCCGAGGTGGCGATCGTGCTTCTCGACGGGAGCGAACCGCTGGCGGAGCAGGACCTGCGGGTCGTCTCGATGGTGGTCGAAGCCGGACGTGCGCTGGTGCTGGCGTTCAACAAGTGGGACCTGCTCGACGAGGACCGTCGGCTCGGGCTGGAGAAGGAGATCGACCGCCAGCTGGCCCGGGTCGCGTGGGCACCGCGGGTCAACGTCTCGGCGCTCACCGGTCGCAGCGTCGACCGGCTCGCCCCGGC
>JBBSHH010000073.1:0-13072 GCA_038253225.1 Mycobacteriales bacterium
CAGCACCAGCACCCGCAACAAGCCCCCCGCACCACGGAGACAACGGCCCCGCGCCGGCGCTCACCGCTGCCCCCAGCCCCGCACCGACATTTCCAAGATCGACAACGCCCTCGTCAGATGCCTACTGAAAGACCGGGGCTAACCACCGCACTGCCGCGTCGCGGCTTCTCAGGAACGAGATATTCGATGCCCTCACGCACCGCCCGCCGACACGCCAACCGGGACGCAGCCGCGAGCGCACGCGGTGGGTCCGATCAGACCGGCAGCCAAGCGCAGACGCGCCGGCGCACGCTGGTCCCCGCCGTGAAGAAGCCGTTTCGGTGGGGTGTGGTCACCACCTCAGCGCTGGTCGCGCTGCTGCTCGTCGGCATCGTCTCCTACGCCGCAACCCATCAAGGCTCCGGCGTCGTCACCGCGCTGACCAAAGCAGATCGCAGCGTCCCCGGCGTGCACATCACCAAGATCGCCCAGCGACAGCACGTCACCACAGCCGTCACCTACAACCAGAGCCCGCCCGTTGGCGGGCCGCACAATGGCGTCCCGCAGACCTGCCAGGTCTACAACCAGCCCATCGCCAACGAACACGCCGTCCACTCGATGGAACACGGGGCCGTCTGGATCACGTACCGGCCAGGGATGGAACCCGCGCAAATCCGCACACTCGAGCAACTGGCGCAGGGCAACCCCTACCGGCTCCTGAGCCCCTATCCCGGGTTGACCGCGCCGATCAGCCTGCAAGCCTGGGGCCGACAGATCTTCGTGCCCACCGCCACCGACCAGCGGATCGAGCAGTTCCTCAACGCCTACACAGCGGGACCCCAGGCCCCCGAGCCCGGCAGCCCCTGCCAAGGAAGCACAGCCACCGGAGCCGTCAACGCCGGCAGGTAGGCCGCAGGGCGTAGGCCCCACCGGCGGGTCCAAGCTCTTGGTCATGCAGATCTCAACTGAGCAGCACTGGCCCCGCAGCTTGGATTCCAGCCATCGTCGCAACACCGACGATCTTCGTGGGTTGCGATGGTTCACGGTCGGCCGGGGCCCGCGCCGCAGACGGCGAAGCGGGAGCAGTTCGCGCGGTTGATTGCGCGGGGCGTGTCCAACAACGAGGCGTGCCGCATTGTCGGCGAGGTCCGGGTTCCCCTGGGCGCCGGGCAGCATCCTGACAATGGTCCTCGAGTAACACCGTGCCCGGTACGGTGCGATGTCAGCGGTTGGTTGAACTTCGCTTGCCCTTGGCCACGGTCGCGCCTGGGTGCGCGGCGCTCGCGTCCACCAGCCACACCGTCCGCGTCCCCTCGTCCACGCAGTAGACGAGCCGGGCTCCGGAGCTGATGTCAAACTGCCACTGCGGTAGGTCCATCCCACCGATAGGTCGCGTCGCGAGGCGGCCCTGCAGCGACTTCTGCTTGGGCGAGCGCGTGAGCGGCGAGGTCCGCAGGCTGTCCCAGGCTTCGCGGCAGTTGCCGGTGAACCGCTTGCACAGCTCGGGCCACTGCGCCGCGGCCTCGGAGGTGCCGAACCTGATCTCGTACTCCTCTTCGGCGGCAGGAGGCGCGACGGCGTCCCCGCGTTTGGGAGCCACTCAGGAGGCCACGGGGCCGGCCACCGCTCCGCCGTGGGGCACAACGATCGGAGCGAGGAGGCGTCGTGCCGAGGCAGGGTCGGACCAGATCTCGGCCGTCACGCGCCACGAGTCGACGAGGTCCTCAAACGCGGTGAAGCGGCCGAGGGCGGCGCATCCGCGCAGTGTCTCGAGCACGGCGCTCTCGAACTGCGTGCGCTCGGTGGCCGGCAGGAACGTCACCCAGGGGAAGGTCTCCAGGATGCCCGCAGCCAAGCTCTTCTCCAGCGCCTTGTCCTCCAGGGCGTGCCGCAGTACGCGCGTGACGGCCTCCATGGCGTGCCGGTCGCTCTGGACTCGCCGCAACGGTGCGACCACGAAGGAGGCACGCCCGGAACGACGTTCAAGAACGACCTCCGCGTCGGCTGCCTCTACCTGGTCCAGGACGTTCGCGTAGTCGCGGATGAAGGTCGCAAGGGGCATGGGCTCGATTGCGGCGTGAGCAGTCATGGGACCATTGTGCAGAACTACCTCTGAACAAGCAAGGTTCGGGCGGACGTCGTCAGCCGGCTCCGGCGTCGCCTTCGGGGGTGGTCGGGACTGCGCGGGTCAGGAGTTGGCTCACTTGTTCGCGGGAGCGTTGGGCGAGCAGCTCACCGAGGATGCCGCGGCATCGGTCCGTGACTGTCCTGCAGGCTCCGTGCGCGACCTTTTAATCTGGCCAGAATCTGGCCGGATCGACCCCCTATCCGGGACAGAACTCGTCCTGACCTGGGGAAATGTGTGTGCCCCCGGCAGGATTCGAACCTGCGCCACCGCCTCCGGAGGGCGGTGCTCTATCCCCTGAGCTACGGGGGCTCAGCGACCGGGCGAGGCTATCAGTTGCCCGTCGGCTGGCCCGGCTACGCTGCCCGAGTGATCCCCGGCCGCGTGCTCGTCGTCGATGACGACGATGTCATCCGGCAGCTCATCAGTGTCAACCTCGAGCTCGAAGGTTTCGAGGTCTTCACCGCGACAGACGGCGTCGACGCCCTTGCCAGGGTGCGCGACATCAACCCCTCGGTGGTGACCCTCGACGTCATGATGCCGCGGCTGGACGGGTGGGAGGCGGCGACCCGGCTGCGGGCCGACCCGGCAACCGCTCACGTCAAGGTCGTGCTGCTCTCCGCCCGCGCGCAGGACACCGACCTCCGCCGCGGGGATCGCATCGGTGTGGACGCCTACCTGACCAAGCCGTTCGACCCGGACGAGCTCATCGCCATCGTCCGTCGGCTCTCCGACGCCGCCCGGGCTGAATTCCCGTAGCCGCCGCGGGCAGGCGCCGGCGTAGATCACCGCCGGGCCTCGAAGCCGCCCGCTGCGATAGCCTCGCCGGGTGACCCCGGCCGAGCTGTCCACCGCGGTGATCGCTGCCGTGAGAGCCGCGGTGGACGCCGGCGAGTTGGCCGTCGCGGTGCCCGAGCGGGTGACCCTGGAGCGGCCCAAGAACAAGGAGCACGGCGACTACGCCACGAACGTCGCGCTGCAGCTGGCCAAGCCGGCCGGCCGGCCACCGCGGCAGGTCGCGGAGCTGGTCGCCGGGCGCCTGCGCCACGCCGAGGGGATCGCGAGCGTCGACATCGCCGGGCCGGGATTTCTCAACCTCCGGTTGGACGGCTCGGCCCTCGGCCAGCTGGCCCGCACCGTGGTCAGCACCGGACCGTTGTACGGCTCGGCCGGCCGCCGCACCGGCGAGCGCATCAACCTGGAGTTCGTCAGCGCGAACCCGACCGGCCCGGTGACCCTCGCCTCCACCCGGTGGGCGGCGGTCGGGGACGCGCTCGCCCGGGTACTGGAGGCCGCCGGCGCCGACGTCGGCACCGAGTACTACTTCAACGACGCGGGCAGCCAGATCGACAGGTTCGGCGCCTCGTTGTACGCCGCCGCCCAGGGCCGGCCGCCGCCGGAGAACGGCTACGTCGGCCCGTACGTCGTCGACGTGGCCGCGCAGGTCGTCGAGGACAACCCCGGCATCCTCGACCAGCCGGAGGACAAGGCGCTCGCCGTGTTCAGCCGGGACGGGGTGGCGCTGATGCTGGCCGGGGTGAAGGCGTCCCTGCGCGGCTTCGGCGTCGACTTCGACGTCTGGTTCTCTGAGCGCACGCTGCACCAGCGGGGGGAGCTGGACACAGCGGTCGAGCAGCTGCGGGCCCAGGGCCACGTCTACGAGGCCGACGGGGCGGTGTGGCTGCGTAGCACCGACTTCGGTGACGACAAGGACCGGGTGCTGGTCCGCAGCGGCGGCCAGCCGACGTACTTCTGCGCCGACGCCGCTTACTACCTCGACAAGCGCCAGCGCGGTTTCGACCGGGTGGTGATCCTGCTCGGCGCCGACCATCACGGCTACGTCGGCCGGATGAGGGCGATGGTCGCCTGTTTCGGTGACGACCCCGACCGGGCGCTCGAGGTCATCATCGGTCAGTTCGTCAACCTGTTCCACCACGGCGAGCCGGTGCGGATGAGCAAGCGGGCCGGCACCTTCCTCACCCTCGAGGATCTCGTCGACGAGGTCGGCGTCGACGCCGCCCGGTACTCCCTGGTGCGGGCCTCGACCGACTCGACGCTCGACCTCGACATCGAGGTGATTACCCGACAGACCAACGACAACCCGGTGTTCTACGTGCAGTACGCGCACGCCCGGATCGCGTCGCTGCTGCGCCACGCGGCCGAGCTGGGGATCGGCCGCGACCGGGAGGACTTCGACCCGGGCCTGCTCGGCTCCGAGCGGGAGGGCGACCTGCTGCGGGCTCTCGGGGAGTTCCCGCGGGTGGTGGCGAGTGCCGCGGAGTTGCGCGCTCCGCACCGGGTGGCCCGATACCTGGAGGAGCTGGCCGGGGTCTACCACCGCTTCTACGACGCCTGCCGGGTGCTGCCGCAGGGTGACGAGAGTCCCACGCCGTTGACGCGGGCGCGGATGGAGCTGTGCGAGGCCACCCGGATCGTGCTGGCGAACGGCTTGGGCCTGCTCGGCGTCAGCGCCCCCGACCGGATGTAGCCGACGACCATGACGACCGGCAGCGCCGCACCTCTCGACCTCTCGGTCTGGCCGGGCACCGCCGACCGGACGCCGGACGGCGTGCTCCGGCTCGGCGGGGTCGACGTGGTCACGCTGGCCAGGACGCACGGCACCCCGGCGTACGTGCTCGACGAGGACGACTTTCGTCGTCGCAGCCGGGACTGGCGGGCAGCCTTCACCTACGCCGACGTCTACTACGCCGGCAAGGCGTTCCTGTGCGTCGAGGTGGCCCGCTGGTTGGCGGCGGACGGGCTGAGTCTCGACGTGTGCAGCGGTGGGGAGCTCGCCGTCGCGGCCCGGTCCGGATTCCCGGCGAATCGGCTGCTGTTCCACGGCAACAATAAATCAGTCACCGAGCTGACGCGGGCCCTCGACTACGGCGTCGGGCGCATCGTGCTCGACTCGTTCGAGGAGATCGACCGGTTGGCCGGCTACGCCGCCGCCCGCGGCGCCCGCCCGGCGGTGCTCGTCCGGGTCACCCCCGGAGTGGAGGCGCACACCCACGAGTACGTCGCCACCGGCCAGGAGGACCAGAAGTTCGGCTTTTCGCTGGCCAGCGGCGCGGCCGCCGAGGCGGTCCGGCGGGTGCTGGCGCGGCCCGCCATGGAACTCGTCGGGCTGCACGCGCACATCGGCTCGCAGATCTTCGACACCCAAGGGTTCGCCCTGGCCGCGCACCGGATGGTGGGGTTGCTGGCGGCGATCCGCGCCGAGCACGGCGTCGAGCTGCCCGAGCTGAACCTCGGTGGCGGCCTGGGCATCGCCTACACCCCGGCCGACGCGCCGCTGCCGGTCGCGGAGCTGGCCGAGCGGCTTCGCCTGGCCACCGGGAAGGAGTGCGCCGCCGCCGGCCTGGGCGTGCCGCGGCTCGCGGTCGAGCCGGGGCGGGCGATCAGCGGCCCGACGACCGTGACCATCTACACCGTGGGCACCGTCAAGGAGCTGCCCGGGCTGCGGACCTACGTCAGCGTCGACGGCGGGATGAGCGACAACATCCGCACCGCGCTGTACGGCGCGCACTACACCGCCGCGCTCGCCTCCCGCGTCTCTAACGCGCCGCTGCGGTCGGTGACGGTCTGCGGCAAGCACTGCGAGAGCGGCGACATCGTCGTCCGCGACGTCGCGCTGCCCGCCGACCTCGCCCCCGGTGACCTGCTCGCCGTACCGGCCAGCGGCGCCTACCACCGGTCGATGGCGAGCAACTACAACCACGTGCCCCGGCCACCGGTCGTCGCCGTCCGCGACGGCGTCGCTCGCGTCGTCGTACGGCGGGAGACCGAGGACGACCTGCTCCGCCTGGACGCGCCGTGACCGTGGCATCGAATCCGCCGCTGAAGGTGGCGCTGCTGGGCTGTGGGACGGTCGGCGCCGAGGTGGTTCGGCTGCTGCACGGCTCCGCGGCGGACCTGGCCGCCCGGGTCGGCGCCCCGCTGGAGCTGGTCGGCATCGCGGTCCGCCGGCCGGGCCGACCGCGGGACCTGCCGGTGGACCCCGGGCTGTTCACCGGCGACGCCGCCGGGCTCGTCGCCCGTCCGGACGTCGACATCGTCGTCGAGGTGATCGGGGGCATCGAACCGGCCCGGACGTTGCTGCTCGCCGCGCTTCGCCGCGGCGCGAGCGTCGTCACAGCCAACAAGGCGCTGCTCGCCGAGGACGGCGCGACACTGCACCGGCACGCCAGGGAGTTCGGCGCCGACCTGTACTACGAGGCGTCGGTGGCCGGCGCGATCCCGCTGCTGCGCCCGATGCGCGAGTCGCTCGCCGGTGACCGGATCACCCGCGTGCTCGGCATCGTCAACGGCACCTGCAACTACGTGCTGACCCGGATGGACGAGACCGGTGCCGGGTTCGCGGAGGCGCTGGACGAGGCGAGCGCGCTGGGCTACGCCGAGGCGGACCCGAGCGCCGACGTCGACGGGTTCGACGCCGCCGCCAAGGCCGCGATCCTCGCCGGGCTCGCGTTCCACACCAGGGTTTCCGGCGCCGACGTACACCGCGAGGGGATCGCCGACGTCACCGCCGGCGACGTCGCGGGCGCCCGGGCGATCGGGTGCGTCGTCAAGCTGCTCGCCATCGCCGAGCGGTCGCCGGACGGTCGCAGCGTCGGCGTCCGGGTGCACCCGGCGATGATCCCGCGGGAGCACCCGCTGGCCGGGGTGCGGGAGGCCTACAACGCGGTGTTCGTCGAGTGCGAGGCCGCCGGGCCGCTGATGTTCTACGGTCGCGGGGCCGGCGGCGCGCCGACCGCCAGCGCGGTGCTCGGCGACCTGGTCGCGGTCGCCCGCAACCGGCGCACCGGCGCCCGCGGGGCCGGCGAGTCGGCGTACGCCGACCTGCGGGTGGCGCCGATGGGGGAGACCGTCACCCGCTATCACGTCAGCCTCGACGTCGCCGACAAGGCGGGTGTGCTGGCCACGGTCGCCACCGCTTTCGCCCGCCACGACGTGTCCATCCAGACCGTGCGGCAGGAGGGCCACGGCGACGACGCCACACTGGTGCTCGTGACCCACACCGCCACCGACGCCGCGCTCGCCGCCACCGTCGAGGAGCTGCGGCGGCTCGACACGGTCCGGGCCGTCGCCGGCGTCATGCGGGTCGAGGGCGGGTCACCCGGATGACCACCGCGACGACCAGCCGGCCCTGGCGCGGGGTGATCGAGGAGTACCGCGACCGGCTGCCGGTCGGGCCCGCCACCCCGGTGGTCACGCTGCTGGAGGGCGGCACCGCGCTGCTGCCGGCGCCGACGCTGTCCCGGCGGACCGGCTGCGACGTGCACCTCAAGGTCGAGGGCCTGAACCCGACCGGGTCGTTCAAGGACCGGGGGATGACCGTCGCGATCAGCAAGGCGGCCGAGGAAGGCGCCCGCGCGGTGATCTGCGCCAGCACCGGCAACACCTCCGCCTCGGCGGCGGCGTACGCGGGCCGCGCCGGGATGCTCTGCGCCGTGCTGGTGCCGACCGGCAAGATCGCGATGGGCAAGCTGGCGCAGGCGCTCGTCCACGGGGCGCAGCTGCTGGAGGTCGACGGCAACTTCGACGACTGCCTGACGCTGGCCCGGGGACTGGCCGCGGACTACCCGGTGTCGCTGGTCAACTCCGTCAACGCCTACCGCATCGAGGGGCAGAAGACCGCGGCGTTCGAAATCGTCGATGCCCTCGGCGACGCCCCGGACGTGCACTGCCTGCCGGTGGGCAACGCCGGCAACATCACCGCCTACTGGCGGGGCTATTCCGAATACGCCGCCGGGGGCGTGGCCACCCGACTCCCACGGATGCGGGGCTTCCAGGCCGCCGGCGCGGCGCCCATCGTCGGGGGGGCGCCGGTGGCCCGGCCGACGACGATCGCGACCGCGATCCGGATCGGCAACCCGGCTTCGTGGCAGCTGGCGCTGGCCGCCAGGGACGCATCCGGCGGGGCGATCGAGGCCGTCACCGACAAGGAGATCCTGGCCGCCTACCGGCTGCTGGCGCGGGAAGAGGGCGTGTTCGTCGAGCCGGCCTCAGCCGCCAGCGTCGCCGGGCTGCTCCAGGCCAGTGCCGCCGGCACCCTCGGCGCGGGTCTCACGGTGGTGTGCACGGTCACCGGTCACGGCCTGAAGGACCCGGAGTGGGCGATCAGCGGCGCTCCAAGGCCGCTGCGGGTGCCCGTCGACGCCGCTCTGGTGGCCAGCCGGCTCGGCCTCGGGTGACCGGCGTGTTCGGCCTGCTCCGACGGGAGCGGGACTTCCGCCGTGTGTACCTGTCCAGCCTGGTCTCGCTCGGCGGCGACTGGTTCGCCGTCGTCCCGCTGCTGATCCTGCTGCCGCGGCTGACCGGCAGCGGGGTCTGGGGTGGCCTCGTGCTCGCCGCCGACACCGCTGTGTTCGCGGCCCTGTCGCCGTACGCCGGGACGATCGCCGACCGCCTGGACCGACGCCGGCTGATGGTCGTCGCCGACGTCGTCTCGGCGGCGGTCGTGTTGCTGCTGTTGGCCGTGCGCAGCGCCGGCACCGCCTGGGTGGCGTTGGTCGCGGTCGCCGGGGTGGCCGCTGCCAAGGCCTTCTACGAGCCGGCGTCGGCCTCGGCGTTGCCGAACCTGGTTCCGGCGGCCGACCTGGCGACCGCGAACGCGCTCGCCGGCGCCACCTGGGGGGTGATGCTCGCCGTCGGCGCATCGCTGGGCGGGGTGGCCGCGGCGCTGTTCGGCGTCCGCGCCTGCTTCGCGATCGACGCGGCGAGCTTCGCGGTCTCCGCGCTGCTCACCGCCCGGACCCGCCGACAGTTCCAGCAGCCCCGAAAGCCCCGGCCGCGGGTCACCGCCCGCGCGGACATCGCCGAGGCCGTCGGGTACGTCCGCGGCGAGCCCCCCGTGCTGGCGCTGCTCGCCTGCAAGCCGGGGGTCGGGCTGGCCAACGGGGCGCTGGCGCTGTTCCCACTGCTCGCCAGCCAGGTCTTCACCGCCGGCCCGGTCGGCACCGGGCTGCTGTTCGCCGCCCGCGGCCTGGGCGCGTTGCTCGGCCCGCTGGCGATGTCCCGAGTGGCCACTGAACAGCGGCGGCTCTACCGGGTGCTGGGCGGCTCGATCCTGCTCTGCGGGGTCGCCTACCTCGGTGTCGCGGTCGCGCCGGTGTTCGCGGTGGCGCTGCTGCTCGTCGTCGTCGCCCACGTCGGCGGCGGGGCGAACTGGACGCTGTCCTCTCTCGGCCTGCAGTCCCTCGTGCCGGACGCGGTCCGCGGCCGCGTGTTCAGTGTCGACTTCGCCCTGGTCACGCTCACGATCGCGGTCAGTCAGGCACTGGGTGGGGCGTTGACCGCGGTGGTCGCGCCCCGCCTGTTGGTGGCAGGCTTCGGCGCCGCCACGGTCGTCTACGCGACCGGCTGGCTGCTGGCGACGCGGGCGGTACGCCGACGGGCCGGAGCCGGCTGGCCGCCGATGGCCACCGCAGCCGGGGCAGGGCCGGCCGGGGCAGGGCCGGCCGGGCCAGGGCCGGCCGGGCCAGGGCCGGCCGGGTCCGCCGTCGGGCTGGCGGAGCACCGATGACCGGCCCGCGGTCGGGCAGCGTCACGGTCCGGGTGCCGGCGACGAGCGCGAACCTCGGTCCCGGCTTCGACGCGCTGGCGCTGGCCCTCGGCCGGTACGACGTCGTGCGGGTCGACGTCGTCGCGGGCGGCCTGGCCGTCGAGGTGGACGGGGCAGGCGCCGCGACGCTGCCCCGGAACGAGCGCCATCTCGTGGTCCGCGCGCTGCGAGCCGCGTTCGACCGGCTCGGTGGGCAGCCGAGCGGGCTGGCGTTGCGCTGCGAGAACCGCATCCCCCAGAGCCGCGGGCTCGGCTCCTCGGCCGCCGCCATCGTCGCGGGGGTGGTCGCGGCCCGGGCCCTGGCCAGCGGGACCACCGGCGACCCGGTCGAGGACGAGGCCGCCGACCTCGACCTCGCGGCCGAGCTCGAGGGGCATCCGGACAACGTGGCCGGCTGCCTCGCCGGCGGGCTGACGATCGCCTGGCGGGACGATTCCGGTGTCCGCTCGGCCCGAGCCGCAGCGGTGGTCGGGGTCGCACCGGCCGTGTTCCTGCCGCCGACGACGGCCGCCACCGCCGAGGTCCGCGGGCTGCTGCCGGCCACCGTGCCACACCTCGACGCCGCCGCGAACGCCGGTCGGGCCGCCCTGTTGATCGCGGCGCTCACCGGCCGGCCGGACCTGCTGATGCCCGCCACCGAAGATCGGCTGCACCAGCGGTACCGTGCCGCCGCGATGCCCGCCACGGCCGAGCTGGTCGCCCGGCTGCGCGCCGCGGGCGTCCCGGCGACCGTCTCCGGCGCCGGGCCGGCGGTGCTCGCGCTGGTCGCCCCCGCGGCGACGGCAGAGCTTGCGACGTACCTGCCGGTCGCCTGGTCGCTCCTGACTCCGGGGATGGACGTCGCCGGAGCGATGGTGCTGCACCGAGCGGGGTAGCCGGAATCCGTCCGAGTTTCTGCGTGTTGTTGGCACTGACGCTGGCGGACCGATACGCTATGAACTGCACCCACCGCCCCCATCGGGGCTCGAGCCTCCGCTCGCCGAGCAGCCCGCGTACACCCGCTCAGCACCTGCGGGTCGAGCGGATGTTCCGCTTCGTCGCCGCCCAGACGCCGGGTCTTCCTGCCCCCATCCAGGTGATGACGGATCCAGCGGCTGCACTGCTCGAGCGCCGACACGTCGTCCGGCGGCCGCCGCGATCCTGCGCGCCGTCGACGCCGTACGGCGGCCCGTGAACTTCCCGCTACGACGTGGCGGGGAAACATCCCGGCGGATCTTCCGCCGGTCGCTCCTCATCCCGGCCGGCCGCGTGTCCGCGGCCCGACCGTCGCAGGGAAGGACCCCCATTGAGCGACAGCACCGACCTCCTGCCTGAGAACCGGACCGCTACGGCGCCCGGTACCGGGTCGGAGTCCTCGCCGGTCAACGGCGACCAGAGCACCCCGGCCCGCCGACGCCGCAGTAACGGCGGCCTCGCGGCGATGGTGCTCCCCGAGCTGCAGGCGATGGCCAGCGGCCTCGGCATCAGCGGCACTGGCCGCATGCGCAAGAGCCAGCTGATCGAGGTGATCCAGGCGCGTCAAGGCGGCGGCCCCGCCGGCGCTGCGCCGCCCGCGGTCAACGGCAGCGGCCCTTCGACCAACGGCAATGCGCCGACCACGGCCCCCCCGACCACCAGCCTGCCGACTACCAGCCTCCCGGCCACCACCGCACCGGCCAACCGGACCGCCGCACCGCGACGGGCCGTGCGGCCGGCGGCCGCCGGGCCCACCACGGACCCCGCCCCCGCCACGAGCACCGGCCCCGCCACGGACACGGTCACCGCCGACACGGCAGCGCCGGAGCGGACGGCCCGGCCGCAGCGGTCGGACCGACCGGAGCCGGCGACGCCGCCAGCCGGCGCTGCCCCCGAGCGGACCGAGCGCACCGACCGGCCGGAGCGCACCGAGCGCCCCCGTCGCAACCGGGAAGACCGTAAGCCCGCCGGTGACCGTCAGCAGCAGCAGCCCGCCGGTTACCGTCAGCAGCAGCAGCCCGCCGGCGACCGCCAGCAGCAGCAGCCCGCCGGCGACCGTCAGCAGCAGCAGCCCGCCGGTGACCGCCAGCAGCAGCAGCCCGCCGGCGACCGCCAGCAGCAGCAGCCCGCCGGCGTCCGTCAGCAGCAGCAGCCCGCCGGCGACCGCCAGCAGCAGCAGCCCGCCGGTGACGACGACTTCGACGCCGGCCGCGGTGGCCGTCGGCGGGGGCGGTTCCGGGACCGCAACCGCAACCGCAACACGCGGGAGCGCTTCGGCGGCAACGAGCCGGACACCACGGTCGGCGAGGACGACGTCCTCGTCCCGGTCGCCGGGATCGTCGACATCCTCGACAACTACGCGTTCGTCAGGACCTCCGGCTACCTTCCCGGGGCGAATGACGTCTATGTCTCACTGGCTCAGGTCCGCCGATACGGGCTGCGCAAGGGCGACGCGGTGATCGGTGCGGTCAAGCAGACCCGCGACGGTGAGCGCAAGGAGAAGTTCAACGCGCTGGTCCGGCTCGACAGCGTCAACGGCATGGACGGCGAGGCCTCCCGCGCCCGGGTCGAGTTCGGCAAGCTCACCCCGCTCTACCCGCAGGAGCGGCTGCGGCTGGAGAACGACCCGACGGTGGTGACGACACGGATCATCGACCTGGTCGCGCCGATCGGGAAAGGCCAGCGCGGCCTCATCGTCAGCCCGCCGAAGGCCGGCAAGACGATGGTGCTCCAGGCGATCGCGAACGCCATCACCCGCAACAACCCGGAGTGCCACCTCATGGTCGTGCTGGTGGACGAGCGGCCGGAGGAGGTCACCGACATGCAGCGGTCGGTGAAGGGCGAGGTCATCGCCTCGACCTTCGACCGGCCGGCGGAGGACCACACCACGGTCGCGGAGCTGTCCATCGAGCGGGCCAAGCGGCTCGTCGAGATGGGGCACGACGTCGTCGTACTGCTCGACTCGATCACCCGTCTGGGCCGGGCGTACAACCTCGCCGCGCCGGCCAGCGGCCGGATCCTCTCCGGTGGGGTGGACTCGACCGCGCTCTACCCGCCGAAGCGGTTCTTCGGGGCCGCCCGCAACATTGAGAACGGCGGCTCGTTGACGATCCTCGCCACCGCGCTGGTCGAGACCGGTTCCCGGATGGACGAGGTGATCTTCGAGGAGTTCAAGGGCACCGGCAACATGGAGCTCAAGCTCGACCGCAAGCTCGCGGACAAGCGGATCTTCCCGGCGATCGACGTCGACCCCTCCGGTACCCGCAAGGAGGAGCTGTTGATGAGCCCGGAGGAGCTGGCCATCACCTGGAAGCTGCGCCGGGTGCTGCACGCGCTCGAGTCCGGCCAGGCCCTCGAGCTGCTCATCAGCAAGATGAAGGAGACGAAGAGCAACGTCGAGTTCCTCATGCAGATCCAGAAGACCACGGTGGGCCCGCAGGATTAGG
>JBBSHH010000074.1:0-12945 GCA_038253225.1 Mycobacteriales bacterium
AGTGCAGGCGCTGCGGGCCCGGCAGGTGCGCAACTTCCTCGCCACCCTGCTGCTCTCGGCGGGGGTGCCGATGATCTGCGCCGGCGACGAGCTCGGCCGCACCCAGGGCGGCAACAACAACGCCTACTGCCAGGACAACGGAATCTCGTGGCTGGACTGGGAGCTCGGCGCTGCACAGAGCGAGCTGCTCGGCTTCGTCCGCCGGCTGGTGCACCTGCGTCGCGCGCACCCGGTGTTCCGGCAGCGGGCGTTCTTCCTCGGCCGGCCGATCGGCGCCGGCGGCATCAAGGATCTGGCCTGGTTCACACCGAGCGGCACCGAGATGCAGGCACACGACTGGTCCTCACCGGTGGTCCGGACGCTCGGCATGTTCCTCTCCGGCGACGGGATCCGCACCCGCGGCGGGCGCGGCGAGCGCATCGTCGACGACTCGTTCCTGCTGCTGCTGCACACCGGACCCGACCCCGCGGACTTCCGGCTGCCCGGCGAGCCGTGGGCCAAGCGCTACCGCACGGTCGTCGACACCGCCGCCGAGCCCAGCGCCCCGCTCGTCGACGAGCGTGCGGACGGCGGCGGCGCACCGCCGCTGCCGGGCGAGCACCCCCTGCAGCTCGTGCCGCGGTCACTGGTGCTGCTGCGGGCGCTGCGCTGAGGGGCGGCCCCTCCATCAGGCCGAGGCGACCAGTCCCAGCGCGGCACTGCTCGACAGGTGCGGGTTGCTGGGCACCACCCGGACGGTGTAGCCGAACGCGCCCTTGGTCAGCAACGGGACCGCGCCCTCGTAGACGCGCCCGCCGGTCTCGGTGCTGCCGGTGAGCTTGAGGGAGATGGTCTGCGGGCTCTGGAGCTCGTCCCGCTCGTCGACACAGCCGTAGGCGACCTGCACGTCGACGTCGTCCGGGCCGAGGCTGCCGAGGTCGACGACCGCGCGCAGCGCGATCTCGCTGCCGAGCTCCGGGGTGTCCGCGGCGTTCACCGGCTCGACGTGGTCGACCCGGACGGCGTGCCAACCGTCGGTGACCCGCAACCGCCAGGCGGCGAACTCGCGGGCGCCGGCGAAGTCATCGGCCCGCGCCGACCGGGACGACTCGGCCGCCGGGGTGTAGAGCTCGGTGACGTAGTCGCGCACCATCCGGCTGGCCGGCACCTGCGGGCCGAGAGTCGTCAGCGTGTGCCGCACCATCTCGATCCACCGACGCGGCTGGCCGCCGGCGCCCCGGTCGTAGAACCGGGTCCGGACGGAGTTCTCGATGAGCTCGTAGAGAGCGGCGGCCTCGAGGTCGTCCCGCTTGTCGGGTGAGGCGACGCCGTCCGCGGTCGGGATCGCCCAGCCGTTGCCCCCGTCGTACATCTCGTCCCACCACCCGTCCCGGATGGAGAGGTTCAGCCCGCCGTTGAGAGCCGACTTCATGCCGCTGGTCCCGCACGCCTCCAGCGGCCGCAGCGGGTTGTTGAGCCAGACGTCGCAGCCGCCGTAGAGGTAGCGGGCCATGCCGATGTCGTAGTCGGGCAGGAACACGATCCGGTGCCGCACCGCCGGCCCGTCGCTGAACCGGACGATCTCCTGCACCAGGGCCTTGCCACCGTCGTCGGCCGGGTGCGCCTTGCCCGCGATCACCATCTGCACCGGCCGGTCCGGGTCGAGCAACAGGCTCCGCAACCGGTCGGCGTCGCGCAGCATGAGCGTCAGCCGCTTGTACGACGGCACCCGACGGGCGAAACCGATCGTGAGCACATCGGGGTCGAAGACCTTCTCGACCCAACCGAGCTCGGCCTCGCTGGCACCGCGCTGCACCCAGGAGTGCCGCAGCCGGCGACGGACCTCCTCCACCAGGCGTCCGCGCAGCACCCGACGGGTGGCCCACACCAGCTCGTCCGGGACCTGCTGGATCGACGCCCACGCGCGGGTGTCCTCGACGAGCTCGCCGCCCTCCTCGCGGTCGCCGAGCTCGACGACCTCCCGGGCCACCCAGGTCGGGGCGTGCACGCCGTTCGTGATCGAGGTGATCGGCACCTCGCTGACGTCGAAACCGGGCCACAGTCCGGCGAACATCCCCTGGCTGACGTGGCCGTGGAGCCGGCTCACCCCGTTCGCCCGCTGCGCCAGCCGCAGCCCCATCACCGCCATGTTGAACACCGAAGGGTCGCCGCCGGCGGGCTCGGCGCCGAGCGCGAGGATCCGGTCGATCGGTACGCCGGGGCAGGCGTTGTCGGCGCCGAAGTGCCGCTCGATCAGCTCCCGCGGGAACCGGTCGATACCGGCCGGCACCGGCGTGTGGGTCGTGAACACGGTACCCGCCCTCGTGGCCTCCACCGCCTCGTCGAAGGACAGCCCCGCCGCGGTCAGCTCCCGGATCCGCTCCAGGCCCTGGAAGCCCGCGTGCCCCTCGTTGGTGTGGAACACCTCCGGCGACCGGCTGCCGGAGATCTCGGCGTACGCGCGGAGCGCCCGGACCCCGCCGATGCCCAGCAGCATCTCCTGGAGGAGCCGATGGTCGGTGCCGCCGCCGTAGAGCCGGTCGGTGACCTCCCGTTCGGCCGCCGCGTTGTCCTCGACGTCGGAGTCGAGCAGCAGCAGCGGCACCCGGCCGACCTGCGCCCGCCAGATCTGGGCGCGCAGCGACCGCTGCCCGGGCAGCCCGACCGAGACCTTGACCGGCGTACCGTCGGGCTCCGAGCGCAGCAGGGTCAGCGGCAGGCCGTTCGGGTCGAGCGGGGGGTAGCGCTCGAGCTGCCAGCCCTCGGCGGACAGCGACTGCTTGAAGTAGCCGCGGCGGTAGAGCAGGCCGACGCCCACGATCGGCACGCCCAGGTCGCTGGCGGCCTTGAGATGGTCACCGGCCAGGATTCCCAGGCCGCCGGAGTACTGCGGCAGCACCTCGGTGATGCCGAACTCCGGGGAGAAGTAGGCGATGCCCTCCGGCGCGTTCTCCAACGACTGGTACCAGCGGGGGGCGGTGAGGTAGTCCTGGAGGTCCTCCGCGGCGTCGCTGAGCCGGCGCAGGAAACGCCGGTCGCGTCCCAGCACCGCCATCCGCTCGGCGGAGACCTCGCCGAGAAGACGAACCGGATCGTGGTTGCAGCGCTCCCAGACCTCCGGGTCGACCGACTGCAGGAGATCCATCGACTCCGCATGCCACGACCAGCGCAGGTTGAGGACCAGCTCGGCCAGCGGCTGGAGGGAGGCGGGCAGTGCGGCGCGGACGGTGAACCGCCGGAGGGCTCTCACGGCCCGACAGCCTACCCAGCGCGCAGCGGCCGGCCGACCGCGGCAGGGGGCGGCGCGCGGTGGCAGCCGCGGGGGGTAGTTTCGCGTCGATGATCGGACGTATCCCCATCTCAGACATCGCTCCGGTGGTCTCCTGCGGCGAGTGGCCGGCCAAGGCCGCCGTCGGCGAGACGATCACCGTTGGCGCCACCGTGTTCCGCGAAGGCCATGACGCCGTCGCGGCCAACGTCGTGCTCAAGGGCCCCCGCGGGCGCCGGCTGTCGTTCACCCGAATGCGCCTCGTCGCGGCCGGCACCGACCGGTGGGAGGCGGCGGTCAGCTTCCCCAGCACCGGCCGGTGGACGTTCACGGTCGAGGGCTGGGGAGACCCGCTGGCAACGTGGCGCCACGACGCCGAGGTCAAGGTGGCGGCCGACGTCGACACCGAGCTGATGCTCGAGGAGGGGGCCCGGATCTACGAGCGGGCCGCGGCCGGGGTCCCGCCCGGTGCGCAGGCCACGATCCGCAAGGTCGTGGCCGTGCTGCGGGACACCTACCGGCCGCCGGCCGACCGGCTGGCTCCGGCGCTGGACCCCGACCTGGTCGCGGTGATGGACGCCAGTCCGTTGCGGGAGATGGTCACCGCCTCGCCGGCGTACCCGGTGTGGGTGGACCGGGAACGGGCGCTGTTCGGGTCCTGGTACGAGCTGTTCCCCCGGTCCGAGGGGGCGGCGCCGGACAGCACCGGTGTGCTCCGGTCCGGCACGTTCCGCACCGCCATGCAACGGCTGCCGGCCGTCGCCGAGATGGGCTTTGACGTCGTCTACCTGCCCCCGGTCCACCCGATCGGCTCGGCGTTCCGCAAGGGCCCGAACAACACCCTGAGCCCGGGACCGCACGACGTCGGCAGCCCCTGGGCGATCGGCTCGGCGGCCGGCGGGCACGACGCCATCCACCCCGACCTCGGCACGTTCGAGGACTTCGACGCCTTTGTCGCGCGGACTACCGAGCTCGGCATGGAGGTCGCGCTCGACCTCGCGCTGCAGGCCTCGCCGGACCACCCGTGGGCGACCGCGCACCCCGAGTGGTTCTCGGTCCGGGCGGACGGGTCGATCGCCTACGCGGAGAACCCGCCGAAGAAGTACCAGGACATCTACCCGGTCAACTTCGACCGTGACCCGGACGGCATCTACGCCGAGGTGCTGCGGATCGTCCGGCTCTGGATGTCCCACGGCGTGCGGATCTTCCGCGTCGACAACCCACACACCAAGCCGGTGCAGTTCTGGGAGTGGCTGCTCGCCGAGGTGCGCCGAACCGATCCGGACGTGCTGTTCCTCGCCGAGGCGTTCACCCGTCCGCCGATGATGCACACGCTGGGCAAGATCGGTTTTCACCAGTCCTACACGTACTTCACGTGGCGTAACGATCGGGCCGAGATCGAGGAGTACCTGCGCGAGCTCAGCGGTCCGGCCGCCGAGATCATGCGGCCGAACTTCTTCGTCAACACCCCGGACATCCTGCACGCCTACCTCCAGTACGGCGGGCCGCCGGCGTTCAAGATCAGGGCCGTACTGGCCGCGACGCTCTCCCCCACCTGGGGCGTCTACAGCGGCTTCGAGCTGTTCGAGCACGTCGGGCTACGGCCGGGCAGCGAGGAGTATCTCGACACCGAGAAGTTCCAGCTGCGGCCGCGGGACTGGACCCATCCGGAGCGGACGCTGGCGCCGTACATCACCGGGCTGAACCGGCTGCGCCGCGCGCACCCAGCCCTGCAGCGCCTGCGCAACCTGCACTTCCACGCCACCGACTCGCCGCAGGTGATGGCGTACTCCAAGGACGAGGGCACGGGCGCGGACCGCGACACGGTGCTGGTGGTGGTCAACCTCGACCCGCACGGGGCGCGTGAAGCCACCGTCTCCCTCGACCTGCCGGCGCTCGGCTTCGACTGGAGCGACCGGTTCCTCGTGCACGACGAGGTCACGGCCGCGACCTACGACTGGGGGCAGTACAACTACGTGCGGCTCGACCCGTTCCTCGAGCCGGCGCACATCCTCACCGTGCGGCGGGTCGGTCCATGACCGAGCCGGTGCACAGCGGTTTCAGCGAGGACGAGCCCCGAGACCCCCACTGGTACAAGCGGTCGGTGTTCTACGAGGTCCTCATCCGCGGCTTCTACGACGGCACCGGTGACGGCACCGGCGACATCCGCGGGCTGACCTCCAAGCTCGACTACCTGCAGTGGCTCGGTGTCGACTGCATCTGGCTGCTGCCCATCTACGCCTCCCCGCTGCGCGACGGAGGCTACGACATCAGCGACTACATGTCGGTGCTACCGGAGTTCGGCGACCTCGGCGACTTCGTCCAACTGGTGGACGGTGCTCACGAGCGCGGCATGCGGGTAATCGCGGACCTGGTCATGAACCACACCAGTGACCAGCACCGGTGGTTCCTCGAGTCCCGCCGCGACCCCGACGGACCGTACGGGGACTTCTACGTCTGGTCGGACACCGACGATCGCTACCGGGACGCCCGGGTCATCTTCATCGACACCGAGAAGTCGAACTGGACCTGGGACCCCGTGCGCCAGCAGTACTTCTGGCACCGGTTCTTCAGCCACCAGCCGGACCTGAACTTCGCGAACCCCGCCGTGCAGGACGCGATGATCGAGGTGCTGCGTTTCTGGCTCGACCTCGGCATCGATGGTTTCCGGCTCGACGCGGTGCCCTACCTCTACGAGGCCGAGGGCACCAACTGCGAGAACCTGCCGGCCACCCACGCCTATCTCAAGCGGGTCCGCAAGGAGATCGACTCGCTCTACCCGGACCGGGTGCTGCTGGCCGAGGCCAACCAGTGGCCCGCGGACGTCGTGCAGTACTTCGGCGACGACGACGAGTGCCAGATGGCGTTCCACTTCCCGTTGATGCCGCGCATCTTCATGGCGGTCCGGCGGGAGCAGCGGTACCCGATCTCGGAGATCATGGCGCAGACACCGGAGATTCCGGCGAACTGCCAGTGGGGCATCTTCTTGCGCAACCACGACGAGCTGACCCTCGAGATGGTCACCGACGAAGAGCGCGACTACATGTACACCGAGTACGCCAAGGACCCGCGGATGAAGGCGAACGTCGGCATCCGCCGGCGGCTCGCCCCGCTGCTCGAGAACTCACGGGACCAGATCGAGCTGTTCACCGCGCTGCTGCTCTCGCTGCCCGGGTCCCCGGTCCTCTACTACGGCGACGAGATCGGGATGGGTGACAACATCTACCTGGGTGACCGCGACGGCGTACGGACGCCGATGCAGTGGTCACCGGACCGCAACGCCGGCTTCTCCACCTGTGACCCGGCCCGGCTCTACCTGCCGGTGCTGATGGACCCGGTCTATGGCTATCAGGCGCTCAACGTCGAGGCCGAGACCCGCCAGGCCACCTCGGTGCTGCACTGGACCCGGCGGATGATCGAGGTACGCAAGCGACACCCGACGTTCGCGGTCGGCCGCTTCCTCGAGCTGGGCTCGTCGAACCCCAGCGTGCTCGCCTTCGTCCGCGAGTTCGGCGACGATGTCGTGCTGTGCGTCAACAACCTGTCGCGCCTCCCGCAGCCGGTGGAGCTCGACCTGCGCCGCTTCGAGGGCTACACCCCGGTGGAACTGGTCGGCGGCGTGCACTTCCCGCGCATCGGTGAGTGGTCCTATCTGCTCACGGTCGCCGGTCACGGCTTCTACTGGTTCCAGCTGACTAAGCCCGAGGAGTAGCGATGACCCTCGACGTCGAGGGTCTGCGGGCCCGACTTCCCGAGCTGCTGCCCGACTGGCTGCCGAACCAACGGTGGTTCGGCGGCAAGGGGCGGCCGGTGACCAGCTACGAGGCGGTATCGGTGGCGCCGGTCGGCGCCGGCGACCCGGCGCTGGTGGACGTGCTGGTCCGGGTGGTCTACGACGACGGTGACGCCGAGCACTACCAGTTGCTGCTAGGGCTGCGCTCCCCGCCGGTCGACCACCTCGAGCACGCGCTGCTCGGTCAGGTCGGCGACCGCTGGTGCTACGACGCCCCGCACGACCGGGAGCTGATGGGCGCGCTGCTGGGTCGGCTGCACGCCGGCCGGCCGATGGGCGCGCTGCGCTTCGGTCGGCTCGCCGACTTCGAATTCGACGAGCCGCTGCCGAGTCGACCGATGACCGGCGAACAGTCGAACACCTCCGTAGTTTTCGCCGACGCCTACATCCTCAAGCTGTTCCGCAAGGTCGCCCCCGGCGTCAACCCGGAGCTCGAGGTGACCAAGGCGCTGGCCGCCGTAGGCTGCACCAACATCGTTCCGCCGCTGGGGTGGATCGAGGGTCGCCTCGAGGACGAGAGCGTCACGCTGGGCTTGCTCCAGCCCTTCCTGCGCTCGGCCACCGACGGGTGGGCGATGGCGACGACGAGCGTCCGCGACCTCTACGCCGAAGGTGACCTGCACGCCGACGAGGTCGGCGGTGACTTCGCCGCGGAGGCGACCCGGCTCGGCGCCGCCACCGCCGCCGTGCACGTCGACCTGGCCCGGGCGTTGCCGACCGTGCCCGGCGGGCCGGAGCAGGCCGCCGAGATCGCCCACCTGATGGCCGAGCGGCTCGCCGCCGCGATCACCGCGGTGTCCGAGCTGGCGCCGTACGCCGAGGGGCTGCGAGCGGCGTACGACGAGCTGGCGGCGCGTCCGGGACCGCTGCTGCTGCAGCGGGTGCACGGTGACTACCACCTCGGTCAGGTGCTGCGGACCGACGCCGGCTGGGTGCTGCTCGACTTCGAGGGCGAGCCGGCCCGGCCGCTGGGCGCGCGGCGGGCGCCGGACAGCCCGATGCGTGACGTCGCCGGCATGCTGCGTTCCTTCGACTACGCCGCCCGCCTGCTGCTCGCCGACCACCCCGGCCGGCCGAACCTCGTGTACCGGGCCGGCGAGTGGGCAGGGCGCAACCGGGAGGCGTTCTGCGCCGGGTACGTCGCCGGCGGCGGGACCGATCCCGGCTCCGAGGCGGTCCTGCTCCGCGCCTTCGAGCTCGACAAGGCCGTGTACGAAGTGGTCTACGAGGCCCGGAACCGACCGCACTGGATCAGCATCCCGCTGGGCTCCATCGAGCGGCTGGTGAGTTAGCGACATGGGACTGGGACACTGAGGACATGGTCGAGAAGAAGAAGAAGTCCGCTCGTGGTCCGGTGCGCTCGGCCGCGCAGAAGGCGGTGTCGGCCGCCGCGGACAAGGTGGGCGACAAGGTCGGCGACGCGGTCGAGAAGGTCGGCGGCGCGGTCGAGAAGGTGGCGGAGATCGCCGGCGGCTCCCCGGCACCGGCGCAGCCGGCGACACCGGCGTCGCCGCGGCCGGTCGCGACCGACGAGCTGGACCGACTGGTCGCCGGCGCTCACCACGACCCGCACGGGATCCTCGGCGCGCACCCCCACGAGGGCCACGTCACGATCCGGACCCTGCGACCGGCGGCGCTGGCCGTCAGCGCCATCGCCGGTGGCAAGCGCGTGCCGCTCGAGCACGAGCACGGCGGCGTCTGGGTCGGCGTGTGGCCCGGTGCGGCGGTGCCGGACTACCGGCTCGACGTCACCTACGGCAACGCCGAGTGGCAGGACACCCACCCGGTCGACGACGCCTACCGCTACCTGCCGACGCTCGGCGAGATCGACCTGCACCTCATCGGCGAGGGCCGCCACGAGGAAATGTGGAAGGTGCTCGGCGCGCACGTGCGCAGCTACACGACGCTGATCGGGCCGGTGACCGGCACCTCGTTCGCGGTCTGGGCGCCGAGCGCGCGCGGCGTACGCGTCGTGGGTGACTGGAACCACTGGGACGGACGTGCCAACCCGATGCGCTCGCTCGGCTCCAGCGGTGTGTGGGAGCTGTTCGTGCCCGGGGTCGGCGACGGCGCGCGCTACAAGTACGAGATCCTCGGCGCCGACGGTGTGCGCCGGCAGAAGGCCGACCCGGTGGCGTTCGGCACCGAGGTGCCACCGGCCACCGCCTCGGTGGTGTTCACGTCGTCCTACGACTGGACCGACACGGATTGGCTGGCGCAGCGCGCCCGTACCGATGCGCTGCGCGGACCGATGAGCGTCTACGAGGTGCACCTGGGCTCGTGGCGGTCAGGCCTGTCCTACATGGAGCTGGCCGACCAGCTGGTCGAGTACGTCCAAGAGCTGGGCTTCACGCACGTGGAGTTCCTGCCGGTCGCCGAGCACCCGTTCGGCGGCTCCTGGGGGTACCAGGTGTCGGCGTACTTCGCGCCCTCCTCGCGCTTCGGCTCCCCCGACGAGTTCCGCCACCTCGTCGACCGGCTGCACGCCGCCGGCATCGGGGTGCTCGTCGACTGGGTGCCGGGCCACTTCCCCAAGGACGACTTCGCGCTGGCCCGCTTCGACGGCACCGCGCTCTACGAGCACGCTGACCCGCGCCGCGGCGAGCAGCCGGACTGGGGCACGCTCGTCTTCGACTTCGGCCGGCACGAGGTGCGCAACTTCCTCGTTGCCAACGCGCTGTTCTGGCTGGAGGAGTTCCACATCGACGGCCTGCGGGTCGATGCGGTGGCCTCGATGCTGTACCTGGACTACTCGCGCGAGGAGGGCGAGTGGCTGCCGAACCAGTACGGCGGCCGGGAGAACCTCGAGGCGGTGGCGTTTCTGCAGGAGATGAACGCCACGGTCTTCAAGCGGGTCCCCGGCGCGGTCACGATCGCGGAGGAGTCCACGTCGTGGCCGGGGGTCTCCCGGCCCACCTACCTCGGCGGCCTCGGGTTCGGCTTCAAGTGGAACATGGGTTGGATGCACGACTCGCTCGACTACGTCGCCCGCGAGCCGGTCTACCGCATGTACCACCACCACCAGATGACGTTCTCGATGATGTATGCCTACTCGGAGAACTTCATCCTGCCGATCAGCCACGACGAGGTGGTCCACGGCAAGGGCTCGCTGCTGCGCAAGATGCCCGGTGACCGGTGGCAGCAGTTGGCCAACGTGCGGGCGCTGCTCGGCTACATGTGGGCGCACCCCGGCAAGCAGTTGCTGTTCATGGGCTGCGAGTTCGGCCAGGAGGCGGAGTGGTCGGAGAGCCGGTCGCTGGACTGGTGGCTGCTCGACCTCCCGGACCACAGGGGAGTGTTCGACCTGCTCCGCGACCTGAACCGGGTGTACGCCGGGTCCCCGGCCCTGTGGTCGCAGGACAACGACCCGTCCGGCTTCCAGTGGATCGACGCCAACGACGCCGGCAACAACACCTACTCGTTCCTCCGCTGGGGTAACGACGGTTCGGTGTTGGCCTGTGTCACCAACTTCTCCGGCGTGCCCCACGAGGGCTACCGCTTGGGAGTGCCGTTCGCCGGCACCTGGGAGGAGGTCGTCAACACCGACGCCGCGGCGTACTCCGGCAGCGGCGTCGGCAACCTCGGTGCGGTCACCGCCGTCGACCAGTCGTGGCACGGCCAGCCGGCCTCGGCCACCGTACGGATGCCGCCGCTCGGCACGCTCTGGCTGCGTGGCGTCCGCCCGACGTCGGCCTCGGGTGCGCCGGACGCAAAGCACTGAGCTCCCACTTCATGCCGGCCGCGAGCGCCGGTCGGGCTCAGCCGAACCAGCCGCTCACGTCGCTGACGACGTCCGTGCGGGCACCGCTGTTGTAGAAGCTGGCCGCCCCGCCGCCGAGGGTCGCGAGGACGAAGTTGGCCACGGTCTGGTTCGGCTCGAAGTTGACGCTTGACGTCCCGGGCAGGGGGTCGCCGGTCGGCCAGACGGTCAGGTACCCGGCGGTGGCGGGCCGGGTCACCGCGGTGTTGAAGACCACGGCCGTCGGGCCGACGCTCGGAACGCCGCCGCGTCCGGTGACCTGCAGGGCGAGCGAGCCGTCCGGTCCGAGCGGACGCGCCGGAGCGCCGACGCCGTCGCGGGTGTCGAGCAGCCGGGCCGGCGTGACCGGGTGCAACGTCCCGCCGCCCGGCACGTCACCGGTGCGGTCGAAGTAGCCCGAGACGTCGGCGATGACCGCCGTCCCGCGACCCGAGTTGTAGATCGAGACGGTGCCACGGGCTCCGATCGTGGCGAGGACGGCGTCGGGCACGGTCCGGCCCGCGGTGAAGTTGACGTTCGATGCGTTCGGCCGCGGCTGCCCGGTCGGCCACACGGTCAGATAACCCGCGGAGGAGGCGGCGGCAGCCGTCACGTTCAGGACGGCCGCGGTGGCGGCGGCCGACACCGGGCTGCCTCCCCCACTGATTGGCACGGTCAGGGTCTGCCCCGGGGCCAGCGGTCCGCGGGCCGCGCCGACACCCGAACGGGTGTCGAGCAGCCGGGCGGGGCGAAGCGGATGGTAGGTGCCGGCCGCCGGCCACGCTGCGGTCCGGTCGGCGAACCAGCCGGCGACGTCCACCAGCACCTGCGGCGAGCCGGAGCTGCAGTAGACCGCGACCTGCCCGTTCGCCCCGACCGGTGCGATCACCAGGTTCGCCACGGTCTGTCCGGTGGCGAAGTTGACGCTGGAGGTCGGCGGCAGCGCCGTTCCGTCCGGGTAGGCCGTGAGGTAGCCGGGGCCCGACGGGGCCGCGACGGTCAGCGTGACAGCGACCGCGCCGACGCCGGTGCTCGGCACGCCACCGCTGCCGGCCAGCGGCAACCGCAGCGTGTACCCCGGTGGGCATGGGCCGAAGGCGCTGCCCCCGGTACCGGTTCCGTCCCGGGTGTCGAAGACCCGTTTCGGTGTCAGCGGGTGGTAACCGCCCGGCCCGGGGGTCGGGCTCGCGCCGGCCGCCAGCGCGGTGAGGAAGGGGCTGTCGGCGGTGTTCCAATGCGTGGCGAGATAGCTGCCGGTCGACGGTGCGGTGCTGAAGTAGTCGTCGTGGTTGCAGTCGTAGCGGTCCTCGTGCGCCGGGTTCGTGCAGACGACCCGGATCGTCGCGCCGGAGCCGTCCTGGTAGCACATGATGTCGTAGTCGTCCCAGCAGTGGTTGAACTGCGTCGCGTGCGGCGCGCTCACCTGGACTCCGCCGAGGTTGTGCATCAGCTCGTGCGCGGCGATCGACGGACCCGCGACGTCAGCCCAGCAGTTGCGGTCGACCCGGGCCCAGCCGGTCTGGCTGGCGTTGGCGTTGGACAGCCCGGTGCTGTCGTCGTTGTAGACGGTGGCGATGCCGCAGTAGATGTCCTGGCTGTTGTCGACCCACATCAGGTACTTGCGGTCCGCCCGGTCCAGACCCGCACGCTGCATCGCGGCGATGGTGGCCGCGAACGTGTCGTCGCCGGTGGCCGGCAGGACGACCCGCAGCACCGAGAGCGTGCAGCCCGCGTCGGTCACCCAGCGCACATGCCGCTCCCCGCCGGTCTCCGCTGCGCTCGCGTCGACCTCGTCGTCGACCGCGGCGGCCCAGGTACGGATCTGCGGAATCACCGTGGCGCTGTTGTCGACCCCGCCCGAGGCGTAGGCGTAGACCGCCTGGACCCGGGTGCCGGAGACGCCGTCGCCGTAGCAGGACGCCGCCCCGGCGGGAACCGGGCCGCTGGCCCGCTGGGTCGGGCGCGGCGTACCGGTAGGCGCCTCGTCGCCGCCGTGCGTGCAGTAGGTCCGGCCGGCGACGACGATGCGCTGCTGCGCCGCCGTGCACGGGGCGGCGGCGGCCACCGGCTCCGCGGGCGTCGGGCCTGGCCGGCCGGAGCCACTGGCCGCCGCTCCGGTGGGGGCCGCGGCGCCGAGGAGGGTCAGCGCGCTCAGCGCGCCGACCA
>JBBSHH010000075.1:0-12795 GCA_038253225.1 Mycobacteriales bacterium
ACCGCGTGCACGTGGTGCCCTCCGGGGTCGGGCCCGCAGTGTTCGGCCGACCGACCGGTGACCCGCTGGCCTCGTTCGGCCGGCCCCGGGTCCTCTTCGTCGGCCGGCTGCACCCGCAGAAGGGTGTGTCGACGCTGCTCGAGGCGGCGGCTGTCCTGCGCACCCGAGGCGCCCGGGTGGTGATCGTCGGCGACGGTCCGCTGCGCGCCGAGGTGGAGCGGACCGTGGCCGCGGCGGGCCTGGGCCGGATCGTCACGGTCGTCGGCGCGGTGCCGCACGAGCGGGTGCCGGCGCTGCTCGCCGCCGCCGACCTGCTCGTGTTGCCGTCCCGCTACGAGGAGCTCGGGTCGGTACTGCTCGAGGGCATGGCGGCCGGGCTGCCGACCGTCGCCTCGCGCAGCGGCGGGATTCCCGACGTGATCAGCCACGGCGAGAACGGGCTGCTCGTGCCTGCGGAGGACCCGGTCGCACTCGCCGCGGCGATCGCCGGGTGCTCGCCGACCCGGCGCTCGCGGCCCGGCTGGCCGGCGGCGCGCGGGCGCACGCGCCGCGCTACCACTGGGACGTGCTGGCCGAGCGGGTGTTGGCCATCTACCGGTCCGTGCTCCCGGAGCGGACGGCGGCCACCGTGCTCGAGCACCGGCCCTAACCGGCGCTACCGCTCCTGGTCGGTGGGGCGGACGAGCACCTCGTTGACACTCACGTGCGGCGGCTGGGTGACGGCGTAGAGCACGGCCGCGGCGATGTTCTCCGCCCGCAGCGGCCGGATCTGAGCCACGAACGACTTCGACTGCGCCCGACTCGGCGCGTGGGTGATGTGGTCGGTCAGCTCGGTCAGCACCGCACCCGGCTCGACCAGGGTGACCCGCACCCCGCGACCGGTGACCTCCTGCCGCAGCGACTCGGAGAACGCGTTCACCGCCCACTTGCTCGCGTTGTAGACCCCGGACCCGAGCCGGGCCAACCGACCCGCCACCGAGGACATATTCACGATGTCGCCGGAACCCTGCTCGAGCAGTCCGGGCAGCGCGGCGTGCGAGACGTACATCAGGCCGAGCACGTTCGCGCCCATCATCCGCCGCCAGTCCTCGGTGTCGGCGTCGACGATCGGCCCGAGCAGCATCTGGCCGGCGTTGTTCACGACGATGTCCAGGCCGCCGAGCTCGTCCCTCGTGCGCTCGACCGCGGACCGGCAGGCGGTCTCCTGCGTCACGTCGAGCTCGAACGCCGCGACCCGCCCACCGTCGCCGGTGATCTTGTCGGCGAGCGAGGACAGCCGGTCGGTCCGGCGCGCGCCGACCGCGACCGCCGCGCCGGCGGCCGCCAGCGCGAGCGCGGTGGCCGCCCCGATCCCCGACGACGCCCCGGTGACCAGCGCGACCTTGCCGTCCAGCTGTCCTGCCATGGCGATGCTCCCGGGACCGAGGGGTGCGACCCTGCATTGTCTCCCGGTCGCGGCGTCGGTCGCGACCGGTGGTGGTCAGCGTTCCTGCGCCGGCAGCCGGGTGAGCGCCAGCACCGACAGGAAGGTCCGGAACAGCCGGAGCCGGTCGTCGTCGACGGCGGCCACGGTCCGGCCGCCGTCGGCCGTCACCCCGTCGACGGTCCCGGCCAGCGCGGCGAGCTCGGCGGTGCGCAGGTCCACCTCGAGCCGGGCGGGCACCTCGACCCGCGGACCGCCGATAGCGGCGGCCCGGCGGACCGCCCGCTCGGCGCCGTCCCGGATCCGTCGGCAGGCGGCGTCGGGGTGCAGGCTGACCGCGGCGAAGCGGCCCAGCGAGCGCTTGACCTCCACCACCTCGATGCCGGGACAGAACGGGGCCGCCTCCGGGCCGACGGTGTCGTCCCCGGTGACGAGCACGACCGGCACCGCGTGGTGGGCCGCCACCAGCGCGTTGAGACCGGACTCGCCGGCGACCACGCCGTTGATGCGGACCTCGGTCACCGCCGCCGGGTTGTAGGTGTGGCTGAGCACCCCGGCGGTGCTCATCCCGCCGTGGTAGCTGACGAACAGCACCGCGGCGTAGGACGGGTCGAGCCCTTCCATCATGTACAGCGGCTTGAACCGGCCCGAGATGTAGCTCGCCTCGCCGTGCAGGGCCGCCGGCGGCAGGTTCGCCATCGTCGAGTGGGAGTCGTTGACGACGACCTCGGTGGCGCCCGCCGCGAGGGCGCCGTCGATGGCCGCGTTGACCTCGGCCAGCAGCAGCCGGCGGCCCATCTCGTACTCGGGGCCGGGGCCGATGCACTGCGCCCAGTCGACGATCCCGGCGGTGCCCTCCATGTCGGTGGACAGGTAGACCTTCACCGGGAGCTGCCGCCCCGGCCGGCGACTACGTCACCGGCCAGGTGTGCACCGGCTCGTTGGAGTGCATGTGCTCCCGGTAGCGCCGGGTCATCTCGACCAGCGCGTCGTCGCGGTCGAGCCCCTCGTCGTCGTAGAGGTGGTGGAACATCGCGGCCTGCCAGGACGCGCCGTTGCGCCCGGTGAGGCAGCGCTGCTCGATGATGCCGAGGTAGCGGTCCCGGTTCGCCGGATCGATCCCCCACCGGTCCAGACCCTCCGCGGCTATCGGCAGCAGTCGGCGCAGCACCAGCTCGGTCACCGGTCGGGCGCCTTCCCCCGGCCAGTACAGCTCCGCCTCCAGCCCGTACCGGGCGGCGGTGCGCAGGTTTTCCTCTGCGGCGGCGAAGGACATCCGCCGTGACACCGGCTGCTCGGAGTCCGAGACGACCCGCATCAGCCCGTAGTAGAACGCGGCGTTGGCGACCACGTCGACCACCGTCGGACCGGCGGCGAGCACCCGGTTCTCCACCCGCAGGTGCGGCTTGCCGCGGGCCACGTCGTACACCGGCCGGTTCCAGCGGTAGATGGTGCCGTTGTGCAGCTTGAGCTCGGCGAGGTGCGGGACGTCGCCGCGGCGCAGCATCTCGGCCGGGTCCTCGTCGTAGAGCAGCGGCAGCAGCGACGGGAAGTAGCGGACGTTCTCCTCGAACAGGTCGAGCGCCGAGTCGATCCACCGCTCGCCGAACCACACTCGGGGCCGGACGCCCTGGGCGACGTACTCCTCCGAGCGGGTGTCGGTGGACTGCTCGAACAGCGGGATCCGGGTCTCCCGCCACAACTCCTTGCCGAGAAAGAACGGCGAGTTCGCGCCGACCGCGATCTGCACCCCGCAGATCGCCTGCGCGGCGTTCCAGGCGGACGGGAAACCGTCGGGGCTCACCTGCAGGTGCAGCTGCACCGACGTGCACGCCGCCTCCGGTGCGATCGAGGTGTGCCGGGTGGAGAGCCGCTCGACGCCGTCGATGCGGATGTCGAGGTCCTCGCCGCGGGCGGCGAGCACCTGCTCGTTGAGCAGCGCGTAGCGCGGGTTGTTCGTGAAGTTCTCCACGCTGACGTGGGTGTTGTTCAACGTCGGCAGGATCCCGACCATGACGATCTGCGCCTCGAGCTCCCGGGCCCGCCGGTCGGCGTGGTTCAGGCTGGTGCGCAGCTCCTCCTCCAGCTCCTGGAACACCCGCCCGACGAGCTTGTGCGGCGCGACGTTGACCTCGATGTTGAACTGCGCCAGCTCGGTCTGGTAGTCGACGGACTCGATCCGGGCCAGCACATCGTCATTGATCATCACAGCGCAGCCGCCGGCGTCGACCAGGTTGAGCTCGAGCTCCAGCCCCATCAGCTTGCGCTCGGTCTCGAACCGGCCGTCGGCCAGCATGGTCCGCAACGCCTCCAGGCAGCTCTTCACCTTCTCGCGGTAGCGCTGCCGGTCCTCGCGGCTGAACTCCTGCGCCTCGACGCGCTCACCCATGAAGAACCCCCCGGATCCGCGCAGCGCTGGTCCGATCGAGCGATGCCGGGCGCAGCCTACGGCCGGCGGCATCCGCCGGGACAGCCCCGCCGAACGTCGGTCAAACCCCGTACCGACACGACTGAGGAGCTCGCATGCCCCCGAGCCACCCGGCCCGGCCCGGCGACGGCGCCCGTGCGGTCCGCCGCTCGGTGGCGCTGCTGACGCTCGGTGCCGCCGTCATTCACCTCGCCGTCGTACCCGAGCACCTGCGGGAGTGGTGGGTGTTCGGCGCCGGCTTCATCGTCTTCGCGGTCGTCCAGGCCGGCTGGTCGGCGCTGGTCTGGCGCGGTACGTCGCAGGCGGTGGTGACGGCCGGGCTGGTCGGCAACGTCGCGCTGCTGCTGCTGTGGGTCGTCAGCCGCACGGTGGGGCTGCCGGTCGGGCCGCAGGCCGGTACGCCGGAGGCGGCGATGGCCACCGACGTGCTGTGCGCCGTACTGGAGCTCGTCGCGGCGGCCGGTGCCGGTGCGCTGCTGGTGCCCGCGGTCCGGCTGCGGGCGGTGGCCGGCCGGGCCGCGGCGGCGACGGTCGGCAGCGCCGCCGTGCTGAGCCTGTCCCTGACCGGCGTCGCGGTGGCCGCCACCGGTGGCCACGACGCCGAGCCCGGCCCCGCGCACGCCATGGCACCCGCCATGGCGCACAGCCCGGCCGCCCGGCACTCCACGCCCGAGCGGCAGCTGCCCGCCCCGATGCTCGGCGGCGACCAGCCGGCCGAGGCTTCCCACGGCTGACCGGCGGCGGAAGTCTCGGGAACCGCGCGACGTTGAGGTAGTCGGGTCCCGCAACCGGGCGGCGATCGGCCGAACCGGCGGGCCCGCCGCCAGCTCCGCCGCGGACATGCCGAAAGCAGATGTCGATATGAGCCTCGCCCGTTCCTCCCCCGCCCCCGACCGCGCCCCGCTCGACGCCCTGCTCGCGCAGGCCCGGGCGTCGGGTCGGGTTGCGCTGGCCGAGCTGCGCTCGGCGTTCCGGTCCGCCGCCGTGCCCACCGCGGAGAGCCGGCGGGTGCTCAAGGCGCTGCGCGTCGACGGCGTCGAGCTCGTCGTCACCGGCGCGTCGGCGCCGGTGGTTGCCGCGCCGGCGGTTGCCGCGCCGGTCGGGTTCGCGACCGCCGTACCCGAGGTCGCAGCGGGCGGTCCGGCGGCGCCCACCGACGACGCCGAGGACGACGAGCCCGAGCCGGCCGAGGAGGCCGAGCCCGCCGAGGAGATCGGGATCTCCGCGGATCTCGTCCGCGCCTACCTCAAGGAGATCGGCCGGGTGCCGCTGCTCAACGCGGCCGAGGAGGTCGACCTCTCCAAGCGGATCGAGGCCGGTCTGTTCGCCGCCGAGAAGATCCGCCGCGCCGACGCGGGCCGGCTGGACCTGCCGACGGACCTGCATCGCGACCTCGGCCGGGTGGTACGCGACGGCGCCCGGGCCCGAGACCACCTGCTCGAGGCCAACCTGCGCCTGGTCGTGTCGGTGGCGAAGCGCTACACCGGCCGCGGCATGCAGTTCCTCGACCTGATCCAGGAAGGCAACCTCGGGCTGGTCCGGGCGGTCGAGAAGTTCGACTACACCAAGGGCTTCAAGTTCTCGACCTACGCGACCTGGTGGATCCGGCAGGCGATCACCCGGGCGATGGCCGACCAGAGCCGGACGATCCGCATCCCGGTCCACATGGTCGAGATCATCAACAAGGTGGCCCGGGTGCAGCGGCAGATCCTGGCCGACACCGGCCGGGAGGCGACCCCGGAGGAGCTCGGCGCCGAGCTCGACATGACGCCGGAGAAGATCGTCGAGGTGCAGCGCTACGCCCGCGACCCGGTGAGCCTGGACCAGGCGGTCGGCGACGACGGCGACAGCCAGCTCGGCGACTTCATCGAGGACAGCGACGCCCCGATGGCGCTCGACGTCGTCAGCTTCCGGCTCATGCAGGAGCAGCTCGGCGACGTGCTGGACACCCTCGAGCCGCGCGAGGCGCATGTGCTGCGACTGCGGTTCGGCCTGGTCGATGGGCAGCCCAAGACCCTGGACCAGATCGGACGGGAGATCGGGCTGACCCGCGAGCGGGTGCGCCAGATCGAGGTCAAGACGATGTCCAAGCTGCGGCACCCGAGCCGCAGCCAGGTCCTGCGCGACTACCTCGACTGATCGACCGGGCGAGCCGCCGGGTGGCCGGCCGGGGCGGGCACCGCAGCCGGTGCACCGTAGCCTGACCGGCGTGCCCGAGGTCCTGTTTTCCGGAGTAGGCGTCGCGCTGGTGACGCTGTTCGGCCCGGACGGCTCGGTGGACCTCGCGGCCACCGCGGCGCACGCCGACCGGCTGGTCGGGCGCGGCGTGCAGGCGGTGGTTGTGGCCGGTAGCACCGGCGAAGCCTCGACGCTGACCGGTGCGGAGCGGGTCGCGCTGCTGGGGGCCGTCCGCTCGGCGGTGGCCGGCCGGGTGGCGGTTCTCGCCGGCACCGGGGCGCCGTCCGCCCGGCAGGCCGTCGCGTTGACCCGGGACGCGGTGGCGCAGGGCGCGGACGGGCTGTTGTGCCTGTCCCCGCCGGGCGGTGCGGACCCGCGCGGGTACTACGGCGAGGTCGCCGCGGCAGCGGCCGGCGTCCCGCTGTTCGCCTACCACTTCCCGCGGGTCTCGCCGCCCGGCATCGGTGTCGAGCTGCTGCCCGAGCTGCCGGTCCAGGGTGTCAAGGACTCCAGCGGCGACCCGGACCGGCTGCTCGCGAGCTCGACGCGTTCGGCCGGCCGGTGTACGTCGGGGCGGCGTCGCTGCTGGCGCTGGCCGGTCCGCTGGGCGCCGCCGGCGCGATCCTGGCGGTGGCGAACGTCGAGCCGGAGGAGTGCGCCCGAGCCTTCGGCGGCGACCCGAAGGCGCAACGCCGGCTGGCCGAAACCCACGCCGCCGCCAGCCACCGGCCACCGCACGGACTCAAGGCGCTGATGGCCGACCGGCTGGGCACGTCGCCGGTGACCCGGCTGGCCTGAGCGGCGCGATCCGGATGACCCACCCACCGCCCCACCCAGCGCCCAACCCACCCCCCGACCCACCGCCGTACCGGTCGCCGCGCCGGCTGCCGCCGCAGCTCGACCCGCGCGCCGGCTGGCGGTCCCGCCGGGCGCTGCCCACCCGGCTGCTGCTGTTCCTCGTCGGTGTCCTGCTCGTCGGCGCCGTGATCGGCGCTCTGCTGGCGCTGGCGCTGGCGCTGCTCGTACCGGGCCGCACCGGCGGCAGCAGCGCAGACCAACCGGCCCCCCCGACCGGAGCCGCACCGGGGTCGGCCGCACCGAGCCCACCCGGGTCGGCCGCACCGAGCGCAGCGCCGGTGCCGCTCGGCCGGGTGCTGCCGCCGGCCGCCGTCACCGCGTTCGACCCGCAGGGCGACCGGGCCGAGGGCAACGCCGCGCTGCCCCGGGCGTACGACGGCGACCCCCGTACCGCCTGGCTCACCGACCGCTATCGCAGCGCCGGGTTCGGCGGGCTCAAGACCGGTGTCGGGCTGCTGGTCGACCTCGGCCGCCCGGAGCGGGTCGGCTCGGTGCGGATCACGCTGTCGGCCCCCGGCGCCGGGCTCGAGCTGCGCGCCGGCGCGGTTCCCGCCGCCGGCGTGGCGGGTTTCGCCGTGGTGGCGACCGCAGCGCCCGGGGCCGCCGCGGTCACGCTGCGCCCCACCCCGGCAACCACCGCCCGCTACTGGCTGGTGTGGCTCACCGCACTGCCCCCGGACGGCCCCGGCTACCGCGGCGGAATCGCCGAGCTGAGCTTCCGCGGCTGAGCGGTTGGGACGGATCAGCCCACGAGCAGCCGGCCGGCCACCACCAGCCCGCCGATCACGATCACGGTGCGGAGCACCCGCTGGGAGAGCCGCCGGCCGACCACCGCGCCGATCTGGCCGCCCACGATCGAGCCGGCGGCGATCAGCCCGGCGGCCGACCAGGCGACCGAGGTGAGCGCGACGAACAGCACCGCCGCGACCGCGTTGACCACCAGCGCGAGGACGTTCTTCGCGCCGTTGAGCCGCTGCAGGTCGTCGTCGAGGAAGATGCTCAGCAACGCGATGAGCAGCACGCCCTGGGCGGCGCCGAAGTAGCCGCCGTACACCCCGGTCCCGAACACCCCGGCGGCGAGCAGCGGACCGCCGCTGGTGTGCCGCGAACCGCGCCGGGCCAGCCAGGCGGACAGCCGGGGCTGGACGAGGATCAGCGCACAGGCGAGCAGGATCAGCAGCGGCACCACCGCCCGGAACACCGATCCGGGCAGCGCCAGCAGCAACGCACCGCCGGTCAGCCCACCGGCCAGGGAGCAGGCGCCCAGGCGCAGCAGCCGGTGCCGCTGACCGCCGAGCTCGCGGCGGTAGCCCACCACCCCGCTGACCGAGCCGGGCACCAGCCCGACCGTGTTGGAGACGTTCGCCAGCACCGGTGGCAGCCCCACCGCCAGCAGCGTCGGGAACGTCAGCAGGGAGCCGGCGCCGACGATCGTGTTCACCGCGCCCGCCACCACCCCGGCAGCGAGAACCGCGACGTCCTGCCACGGCGTCACGCGGGCGACCTCCTTGACGGGCGCCGGAGTACCCGGCGTTGGGGGGTGGACCAGGGGCTCCTGCCCCGCGTTCGCGGCCGGTGAACGGTTCGGCCGCGACGACGGGTGGCCCCGGCTGGTTCGATGGGGGCGGGCCGCGGCCGCGATGCCGGACCGACGAAGGAGAGCCCGCCCATGAGCCGGCCGGTGCTGCTCACCGTCGACGACGACCCGGCGGTGTCGCGGGCCGTCGCCCGCGACCTGCGCCGGCAGTACGCCGAGAGCTACCGGGTGGTGCGGGCGGAGTCCGGCGCGCAGGCGCTCGACGCGCTGCGCGAACTGAAGCTGCGCGGCGAGCGCTCGGCGCTGCTGCTCGCCGACTACCGGATGCCGCGGATGAACGGTGTCGATTTCCTCGAGCAGGCGATGGACCTGTTCCCGCGGGCCAAGCGGGTGCTGCTGACGGCGTACGCCGACACCAACGCGGCGATCGACGCCATCAACACCGTCGGACCTCGACTACTACCTGCTCAAGCCGTGGGACCCCCGGAGGAGAAGCTCTACCCGGTGCTCGACGACCTGCTCGGCGACTGGTAGGCCGCCGACGACCCGCCGTTCGAGGGGGTCCGGGTCGTCGGTCACCGCTGGTCCCCGCGCTCCCACGAGGTCCGCAACTTCCTGGCCCGCAACCAGGTCCCCTACCGGTGGCTCGACTCCGAGGACGACCCGGAGGCCGCCCGGCTGCTGGCCTCGGCCGGAGCCGAGCGCCGCGACCTGCCGCTGGTGGTGCTCGCCGACGGCGGCGTGCTGCAGGCACACCGACAACGCCGAGCTGGCCGCCCGGATCGGGATCAGCACCACCCCGGAGCGGCCGTTCTACGACCTGGTGATCGTCGGTGCCGGTCCGGCCGGGTTGGGCGCTGCCGTCTACGGCGCCTCCGAGGGGCTCAGCACCGTACTGGTGGAGCGGCACGCGCCCGGCGGGCAGGGCCGGACAGAGCTCCCGGATCGAGAACTACCTCGGTTTCGAGCGCGGCCTGTCAAGTGACCAGCTGGCCCGGCGGGCAACCGCGCAGGCCCGCCGGTTCGGCGCGGAGATCCTCGGGGTCGCGGAGGTGACCGGCGTCGACACCAGCGGCCCGGCGCGGGTGCTCCGGCTCGCCGACGGCACCGAGCTGGCCGCGCACGCGGTCGTCGTCGCGACCGGCGTCTCCTACAACCGGCTGCCGGCGGCCGAGGTCGACGACTTCACCGGGCGCGGGGTGTACTACGGCGCCGCGATGACCGAGGCCGCGAGTGCAAGGACGCCGACGTCTTCGTCGTCGGAGCGGCACCGAGGTGGTCGGCGGCTCCGGCGACGGCCATCTGGAGCAGCTCGTGCTCCGGGACACCGTCGGCAGCGGGACCGAGACCGTTCCGGCGAACTGGCTGTTCGTGTTCATCGGCGCCGCTCCGCACACCGAGTGGCTGGGTGAGACGGTGCTGCGCGACCCGCGCGGGTTCATCATGTCCGGGCCGGACCTGATCACCGCCGGGCGTCGGCCACCCGGCTGGCCGCTCGACCGGGACCCGTACTACCTCGAGACCAGTGCGCCGGAGTGTTCGTCGCCGGCGACGTCCGGCACGAGTCGGTCAAGCGGGTCGCGTCCGCCGTCGGCGAGGGCGCGATGGCGGTCACGCTCGTCCACCGGTACCTCGAGAGGACCTGACCCGAGCGGCTGACCTCCGGCTCGGCTGCCCTCGGGGACGGCGCACCGGGCGGTGCCTTCAGCGATCCTTCAGCGCGGTCGCGAAACCTCTCGGTTGTCCAGATAGGGCACCCCGCCACCCACGAGCGGGAGACGAACGGAGAACTCGAATGTTCCTCACCCACCGCCTGTCCCGCCGCCTCCGCCTCGTCGTGACGGGAGTCGCCATCGCGACCGCCGGACTCCTCGGGCTGACCGCCGGCACCGCGAACGCGTCCGTGAACACCACCTTCGGTCCGCACTACACCTTCCCGTACGGCGACTGCAACGTCACGGTCGGCAATGTCGCGCAGCAGGACTTCGCCGCCGTCGGCGGGACCGACATCCTCTGCGGCCACTACCGCGGATACATCATCGCCAACGTCTACCTCTACCGGTGGAACGGCTACTCATGGGGAAGCCCGGTCGCCTCGAGCGGCTGGCAGCGGAACAACAACAGCCGGAGCCTGTCCGTGCAGACCTGGCCCCCTTACCGCGGCTGCGGCAAGGCCTACTGGGACGACGTGGTCGTGGTGAACGTCGACGGGTACCAGCGGACCTTCGACCTCTACAACGGGATCGGCTACTACGCGCAGTACGACCCCTGCCACCCGTTCGGGTGAGCCGGTCGGATCGCCCGACACACGACGGCCTGGAGAGCACGCTGGTCATGCTCGGCGGCAAGCTCCGCGGCGGCGTCACGGTGGTGCGCGACTACGACCGCGACCTGCCCCGCATCGCCGCGCACGGCGCGGAGCTCAACCAGGTCTGGACGAACCTCATCGACAACGCCGTCCAGGCCATGGGTGGCACCGGCACGCTGACCGTGCGCACCGCCCGGGCCGGGGACCGACTTCTTGTCGAGATCGGCGACAGCGGTCCGGGGTCCCCCCGAGGACATCCGGGACCGGATCTTCGAGCCGTTCTTCACCACGAAGGGGCCAGGTGAGGGCACCGGGCTGGGGCTCGGCGTCGCCTGGCGGGTGGTCGTGTCGCGCCACCAGGGCCAGCTGCGGTTGGACTCCGCGCCCGGTGACACCCGGTTCCAGGTGCTGCTGCCCCTGACCCGACCGCAGCCGCCGGGCTGAGAGCACCGGCGCGGTCGCGATCAGGGCCCGCCACCCGGCGGCGCTGCGCCGGTCGGGCGGGTGAGCTCGGCGGGGCGGACCAGCGCCCACGCGGCCAGCGCGCCGAGGACGGCCAGCCCGGCGGAGAGAAGGAAGACCGTGTTCATCGTGCTGGCGAACGCGGCGTCGTAGGCCGCGACGAACGCAGCGCGGGCGGTCGCCGGCACCGACCCGACGGCGCCGGCCAGGTCGCCGGCGGCGGCCCGGTCGGCGAGGCCGGCGCCGCGGCCGGCCACCGCGGGCAGCGCGTGCAGCCTGTCGACGAGCCCGCTGCTGATCCCCCGCTCGACCAGCGCGCCGAGACCGGCGATGCCACCGGCCACCCCGAGCTGGCGGAAGGTGTTGTTGGCGCCGGAGGCCATGCCGCTGCGGGCGGTGGGGACGACGGCGAGCGCGGCGAAGGTCATCGCCGGGTTGACCAGCCCGGTGCCCGCCCCCGCCAGGATCATGCCGGGCACGAAGTGCACCCAGGTCGTACCGGGGGCCGTACCGGCCATCAGCGCGACACCGGCGGCGCAGAGCAGCAGGCCGCCGACCAGCACGCCGCGCAACGGTAGCCGGGCCGAGTAGCGGCCACCGACGACGGAGACGAGCAGCGACACCAGCGCGAACGGTGTCAGCTGAAGGCCCACGACCGGCGGCGAGCTGCCCTCGACGGAGAGCAGGAACAGCGTCAGGTACAGCACCGGACCGAACGTCGAGGCGGCGAAGAGCACCGCGATGACCGACGCGCCGGTGAACGTCCGTGACCGGAACAGGTCGAGGTCCAGCATCGGTCGACGCTGCCGGTGCTCGACCAGCACGAAGCCGGCGAGCAGCACCAGCGCCGCGGTCGCGGCGCTGAGGATCGGCGCGCTCCCCCACCCGAGGCTGTTGCCGCGGATGACGGCAAACACGGCCAGCACCAGGCCGGGCACCAGCGTCGCGGTCGCCAGCGGGTCGAACGGCGTGCCGTCGGGGTCCCGGGACTCGGTCAGCCGGCGCAGGGTGAGCGGCAGGACGAGCAGCGCGACCAGCACGTCCACGACGAAGATCGCCCGCCACCCGAAGTACTCCGTGAGCAGACCACCCTCGAGCGGACCGATGGCGAACGCGGCGGCGACGGTGGCCCCCCACACGCCCAGCGCCCGGCCCCGGCTCGACCCGCGGAAGGTGTCGGCGAGGATCGCGAGGGAGGCGGAGAAGACCACCGCCCCGAACACACCCTGGGTCGCCCGGCCCACGACCAGCGCGACCGGCACCGGGGCCACCGCGCACACCGCCGACGCGGCCGTGAACCCGACCAGACCGATCAGGAACAGCCGGCGCCGCCCGAACCGGTCGGCGATGGCGCCGGCGGGGAGCAGCGTCGCGGCCAGCGTCAGCGCGTAGCCGCTGGTGATCCACTGCAGATCGCTGAAGCTGGCGCCGAGCCCACGGCCGATGTCGGGCAGCGCGATGTTGGGCGCCGAGACGTTGAGCAGCAGCAGCCCGGTCGCGGCGCAGACGGCCAGCAGCACCGCGCCGCGCTGGGCGGCTTCGTCCGGCGCTGCGGCCGGCGGGCTGGCCGGCGGCGTGCGGGTCACCGTGGTCACGGGTGA
>JBBSHH010000076.1:0-12551 GCA_038253225.1 Mycobacteriales bacterium
GGGTATGGATCGGCACCCAGGTCCTCGGCGGCCACGCGCTGCAGCGGCTCGGGGTGCTGCCGGCATGAGCGGCGGGGTGCGGGGCGCGCTGGCGGCGATGCTCGGGCTAATCGCCCTGCAGGCCGTGGTCGGCACCGCCGGCGCGGCCGGCCGGGTCGGCAGCGCGTTCGCCGGCCTCGCCGGCCTGGTCGCGAAGGTCGCGGATCCGAACGTGCCCGCGATCCGCGACCGAGCCTCGAGCTCGACGCCGCCGGCGTCGGGGCCGGTCTCCCCCCCGACCCCGCCGGCGGCGGCCGCCGTTCACGCCCTGCCTAACCCGCGCACCTTGCCGCTGCCCGCCGGCGTCGGCGTCTGAGAAAGGGTTCACGTCATGCTCAATCGGCTCGCCCGCTACGGTTTCGGCGCCATCGCGCTCTATCTCGTGGTCTACAACGGCAGCAACGCCGGCAAGGTCATCGGCGCCGGCGCGCAGGGCCTCGCCGTCGACGTGAAGGCCTTCCAGGGCCGCTGATGCCCACCACCGCCCGCGGCCGCCGCGCCGCCGCCCGTAACGCCGTCGCCCGGACCGTCGTCGACTACGGCGGCGACCCGCTCGGGGAGGCCGTCGTGCATGCCTTCGGCGGTATGGGGCTGCGCGGCCTACGCGGGGAGATCGGCACCGTCTACGCCGGCGCCGACGATGACCCGTCCAGCACCTTTCAGGGGCAGGCCCCGCTCGCCGTCCAGACCTTCACCGGCGCCGCGTTCCTGGCTCACAACGGCTCAAGGTTCCGGGAGCAGAACGCGACGATAGAGACCGGCCTGACCGACGGTCCCTATGCCGACCCGGCCCGCCGGATCTTCGCCGACCGGCTGCGGCGGCGCCGATGAACCTTGCCGCGTTCACCAGCTGGCTTCACGTCCACCAAGCTCAGGCCCTCGCCGCCGGCGGCGCCGGCGTGGTCGGGCTGGCGCTGATCCGCCGCCGGCGGGCGGTCCCGACGGCGGCCGCCGACCCGGCCGCGGCCGCGGCGCTGGCTGGCGGCGGCGCCGGGGTGGCGGGCACCGCCGCGCTCGCCCCGTACTCGAGCACCGTTAACGACGTCTATGACGCGTTGCAGCCCCAGCTCGAGGCCCTGCAGACTCAGCTCTCTCAGCTGGCGGTCACCCCCGAGACCGTCGCCCCGAGCCCCGCCCCGGCGCCGGCCGCCAGCCCGGCCGGGCCGCGCTCGGCGCTTCCGTGGGCGCGGCTCACCACCCCGCAGAAGCGCGCGTTCGAGGGCGGCAGCTCGATCGGCTGGAGCAACTTCACCCCGGCTCAGAAGTCCTGGTTCGAGGGGCAGACAGCGGCCCGGGCGGCGGCCGCGGCGGCGGCCGCCCCGACCGACGAGCACGGCCAGATCCGCTGGCTGGCCCAGCTGCCGGCGGCCAGCCCGCGCCCGGCGCCGCCCGTACGCGCGTTCCCCGCGCCGCTGCCGGCCCTACCCGGCGGCGCGGTCGCCCGGCCCGACCCGCTGGCAGCGTTCCGGCCGCCGCCGCGATGAGCGCGCTCAGCTCGGCCACCGTGTACGCGCTGGCCCGCCAGGCCGGTTTCTCGGCGGCGACCGCGCCGATGATGGTGGCCATCGCGATGGCCGAGAGCGGGCTCGACCCGGCCGCGGTCGGCGACGTCGGCCTCGAGGACGCGACGTGGGGGCCGTCGGTCGGTCTGTGGCAGATCCGCTCCCTCAAGGCCGAGAGCGGCCGCGGCACCCCGCGGGACGCGACCCAGCTAGGCGACCCGGCGGCCAACGCCCGGGCGGCGTACTCCATCGCCGGCGGCGGCCGCAACTTGCGGCCGTGGTCGACCTACACCAACGGAACCGCGCAACGGCAGCTGTCCACGGTCGCCGCGGGGTTGCGGGGCGCGTCGGCGTCGGGCGCCCCCGGCACGTTCGAGGCGACCGGCTGGCGGGACCTGCTCAAGGTGCCCGGCGGCATCATCCGCGGCCAGCTGGGCGACCCGCTCGGCGGCGCCGGCGACGTCGTCGGCGGCCTGGCTGGCGGCCTCGGCGGCGCGCTGGACACCGTGACCGGGATCCCGAGCGCGATCACCGGCGGGGTCAATGCCGTCGTCGGCGGCGCCGGCCGGATCGCCGTCACGACGCTGTTCCTCGGCGCCGCCGCCGCCCTGGTCGTGCTCGGCCTTTACCGCGGGGTGCAGCCGGCGGTGTCGAAAGTCCGCGCGCAGGTCGACGACACCGCCGGGAAGGCCGCCGGGGCGGCGGCGACCGCGGCCGTGGTCGCATGAGTGCCCGCGGGTCGCACGCCGACGAGATCGCCGCTCAGGCGATGCTGTTCGAGACCTTCCTCGAGCAGCTGCGCACCGACCTCGCGACGAGCTCGGGCGGCGTCACCGATCAAGGCGCGAAAGTGGTCACCGTCGGCGGGGTCAACCTGCGGGCTATGGCCAGCGCCGGCACTCTGCTCGGATTCTCGCTACGAGAGACCACCGGCGCGGCGGCCGCGCTGGTTTACGTCCGCGACGGGGCCGACGCCGGCGGCAAGCTGCTCTCCATCGTGAGCCTCGCCGCCGGCGAGTCGATCCGGGACTGGTTCGGCCCCGGCGGTCTGTCGGTCGGCGCCGGGGTCTACCTCGACGTGACCGCCGGGCAGGTAGAGGGCGCCGTGTACCTCGGCGGCGCCGAGCAGTGAGCCGGTCCGGCGTCAGCGCCGGCGCGGTCGCGCCCGGCACCTACGCGACCCCGGCCGACCTCGCCAGCCTCGAGCCCTACATCGGAACCTCGGGCGACCTGCTCACCGTCGGGGAGGAGCTGTTCCCCCGCGAGTACCTGACCGGCAACGGAATCCTGGTCGCCGGCTCGCTGCGGCTGGTCTATTTCACGGCCCGCAAGACCGAGACGATTACCGCGCTAAGGATGATCACCGGCACCAGCGCGGCCGGCGCGACCCCGACCCTGTGCCGCATGGCGATTTTCCTCGAGGCGGCTAACGGCGACCTGTCCGCGGCCGGCGCCACCGACAACGATGTGACCCTGTTCGCCGCGGCGAGCACCGCCTACACCCGCGCGCTGCCGGCGTCGCTGGCAAAGGTGCGAGGCCGGCGCTACGCCGTGGGCGCGCTGGTCGTGACCACCTTCGCCGTCCCGACCCTGGCGGGCACCGGTCAGCTGACCGCCGCCGGCGCCACCGAGAGCGCTATGGCGCCGCGGCTCACCGGGCAGGTCGCCGGCCTGGCTGACCTGCCGGCCTCCATCGCCGCGGCCTCGCTGGTGACCTGCACCGCGCAGCCCTACGCCGCGCTGGTCCCGTGAGCGCGCTCACCGGCGCCGGCGCGGCCGCCGGCGCGCTGCTCGCGATCTCCGCGTTCCTCGCGCTGGTCTGGCGCCAGCTGGTCCGGCCCGGCTGGCGGTCCATGCGCGAGCTCATCGGGGAGCTGCGCGACGTGCTCGGCTCACTCGACCGTGTGCCGACCCTGGCTGGGAACCTGGACACGCTCGATTCCGAGGTCGACGAGCTGACCGGCACGGTGCGCAAGCTCGGGGAAGCGTTCGAGCGGGTCGACTGGGACAGCCGGACCGGTGAGGGCGCAATCCGCGCTATCGCCGAGCGGCTCAAGGCCGACGTTGACGCCAGCTGGGAGGCGGTGCGCGAGCTCGACGCCCGCGTCGAGGCGCTGGCCGACCGCGTGAGCGACGCCGCCCTCGCCCTCGAGCCCCCGGAGGCCCTCGTCGAGCACCGGGAGGCCCTGCGTGCAACGTCGACCTGAGCTCCCGCTGTACGGGGTAGCGGTGCTGACCCTGGTCGCGATCGTCGTCCTGATCCTGACCGGGCATGCCGTCCCTGACCTGTTCGGCGCGGTGCTGCTCTCCGCGCTCACCGGCGGCGCCGGCGCCACCGTCCCCCGGCACCTACCGACGACGCTGCCGGCCCCGCCGCCGGCGACCGAGCCCGACCCCGAGGCGGACCCCGCCGCGGCCCCCACCGCCCCGCTAAGCCCTTAGGAGGCCGACCGTGGCCAAGAAACCCCGACCGTGGGTCGCTGACCGTCAGACGGCCCTATGGGGCGGCGTGCTCGCCTATGTCGTCGGCTCACTGCTGCTCTACGACGCCTACGAAAACCGCGGCAAGTCGAGGCCGTTCGCCGCCAAGCTGCTGCCCGGCTAGAGCCCCGCCGTGCTGCTCCCGCGGGCCGCGCCCGGCGCCGCCGGCCTCTATTTGGCTGACTATGGTCAGCGGGCGCTTAGCAGCCAACCCGCGGGCGCCACCGGCAGCATGGTCGTGCAGTTCCCGACCGTCCCCGACGGCGAGGTCTGGCTAGTCGACCGGTTCGTCGTCAGCTCGACCTCGACGTCGGCGACGAGGGCGCGGCTTTACGTCGACACCGCCGACCCGTCCCGGCTGCTCGACGGCAGCGACGCCGGAAACCTCGACGTCGCCGACAACTCGAGCCCGATTCAGCTGCTCGCCGGCACCGCGCTGGTCATCGTCTGGTCCGGCGCGAGCCTCGGCGCGGTCGGCACCGCCCGGGCCCAGTGGTCCGTCATGCGCCGGCAGGCGACGTGAGTTTCCGCAACCCGCTGACCTCGCTGCCCGCCGACGCGATTACGTCGGGGGCGCTGACCGGCGCCTACACCGTGCCCGGGCTGCTCAGTGTCGGCGACCCGGCCGGGAGCCGCGTCGAGCTCGGCGTCGCCGGCGCCGGCGCCGGCGCCCGTAGCGGGCTGCGGCTTTACGCCGCCGACGGGGTGACGGTCCTGGTCGACCTCAACGCCGCCGCCGGCGCCGGCACCGTCACCGCCGGCACCGTGCGCACCGCCGCCCCGCCCGCCGCCCGCGTCGAGCTCACCCCGAGCGCCACTAACGCCCTGCGGCTCTGGACCGGCGCCGCGAACGAGGCCGCCCCCGGCGAGCTCCGGGTGCCCGGCACCGCCGGGGTGCTCGAGCTCGCGTCGCCCGCGCTGGTCACCGGCGCGACCCGGGCCGCGCTGCTCCGGCTAACCGCCGGCGCCGGTCCCGCCGGCGCCGGCGCCGGCAGCCCCCCGTCGGTCCTCGAGCTGCTGACCGACGTCGTACGGACCGCCGGCGGCGCCCCGATCGCCGTCGACGCCGCCGGCTCGAGCACCGCCGCACCGCTGCGGCTCGCCGCCGGCACGTTCACCGTCACGCACACCGCCAGCGCCGTCGCCACCGGCGCGGTCGACCTGACCGCCTACGGGTTCACCGCCGCGCCCGTCGTCATGGTCAACGGGCAGGCCGCCGGCGGGACTAACTTCGACCTCAACCTCAACGGGGCCGTGTCGGCGACCTCGCTGCCGTGGCGGTCGCAGGCCCTCACCGGCACCCCGAGCACCAGCTACACCGGGCGCTTCCTCGCCCTCGGGCGGTAGGCCCCTGCTCGAGCGGTCAGGCATACCGGTATTTACCAATAACACTACGCCGCAGGTCAGAGGGTGGACCATGCCCAGGTAGGTGGGCACACGGGGGGCGTACGAGCTGCGGCAACGCACCGCGGCGTTGCTCGAGCGGGTCGTCGTCGAGGCGGCCGGCGAGCTGGCCGACGACGCCGCCCGGCTGCTCGATGATCTCCGCGCCGTGTGGGTCCGTGAGAGGCGGTGGCGCAACGACGGCCGCCAGCTGGCCTCCGTCGAGCACGTCGCCGGCGCCGTCATCGACTGCCGGGAGGACCGCAGCTGGTGCCCCGGCTACATCGTCGACCGCCGGCAGACCTGCGCCCGCTGCGGCGCCGTTCTCGTCCACGGCCGCTGGTCGCTGTTCTTCGCCCCCGGCGACCTGGTGGCGCAGCGGCTCGGCGATACCCCGATCTACACCGCACCCGACGGCACCGAAACACCCTGCGCCGGCTGATCCGTTCCGGGGCCGGATTGTGGCACGCTGTGACCGTGTGAGGGTGATTGCGTATCTGCGGGTCAGCACCGACCGCCAAGTCGAAGGGCAGGGCCTCGGCGTGCAGGAGGCCGCCATCCGGGCATGGGCGCGCGAGCACGGCCACCGGGTCTACCTGGTGGCCCGCGACGAGGGCCGCAGCGGCGCCGCCGACCTGCTCGAGCGGCCCGGCCTCGCCACCGCGCTCGGGGCCGTCCAGAGTGGCACCGTCGGCGCGATCGTGGTCTACCGCGTCGACCGGCTGGCCCGCGATCTCGTGCTACAGGAGCAACTTCTCGTCGAGATCCGGCGGGCCGGCGGCGAGCTGCACTCGACCAGCCCCGCCGAGGACGCCTACCTGACCGACGACCCGGACGACCCGACCCGGGCCATGATCCGCCAGATCCTCGGCGTCGTCGCCCAGTACGAAAGGGCGATGGTTCGGTTGCGGATGGACGCCGGCAAGAGGCGCAAGATCGCCCGCGGCGGCTACGGCCACGGCCGGCCGCCCTACGGTTATCGGGCGGTCGGTGGCGAATTGGTCACGGTCGGAACCGAGCAGCGGGCAATCTCTCTGATGCGAAAGTGGCGCCGCGACGGGCTGTCTTATCGGCAGGTCGCCGACAGGATGAGCCGGTCAACATCGCGCGCGATGTCCACGACGCGCCAAGGTAAGGCGTGGGGTCCGTCCTCTGTGCGCCGGATCGTGGGACGGTAGGCGTCGGCACCCAGCTTTGTCGGTGCCCCCTGGTAGGGGGCGGCGGCGGGGGCTAGGGTGCCGCCGTGTAACCGAATTGCCACGCTCAGTCGGCCGGAGGTGGATTGGAACGTACCGGAAGCGGCCGCTGTCGTCGGCTGCGCCGAGAGTGCCAGGGTCCATGATCCGCCGCACTCTGTACATTATCGGCGCTTGACCCCAGTCGAGCCCACGCGCCCCTAGGCGGGCGCCCGGAAGCCCGCGCGAGCAGCTCGCGCCCCCACAACGACGAAAGCCCCGCTAGGCCGCGGGGCCCCGTCTTCCATCACTGCGCAGGGAGAGATCCTGCTGCGCGCGAATCTAGCCGCTAGGCCGCGGCTAGGTCTAGTGCTGCGCGCGTGTCGGGCTCGCTTCCTGTGAATTGCCAGGGAGAGAGCCCGATGCTTGCTTTGGATCAACCCCCGCAGCTGCTCGAGCAGCTCGTCGACGAGCGGTTCAGGCTCGCCGCCGGCGGCCGCCGAGCCCTCTACGCCGAGCGCCGCACCGCGGCCCGGCCGCCCCGGTCGACGTTGTGACCGCCGCCGCCGGCGCCGTCCAGCCGCAGGCCCGCCGCCGGGTCGCCGATCCGTGGGCCTGCATCCGTCACTGCCGGCGGGTGACTGTCGGCCGTGGTGAGCGGGTCGGCGCCGGCCTGGCCAAGCTGGTGCTGCTCGTGATCGCCAGCTACGCCGACCCCGACGGGACCAACGCGAATCCCTCGATGGCGCTGATCGCAAGTGACGCCGGCATCGACGAGCGCACCGCCCGGGCGGCGGTGCGCCACCTAGAGCGGTCCGCCCTGCTGCGCGTCCAGGTCGGCGGCGACCCGACCGGCCGGACGAACGGCTACACCGTGGTCATGCCGCGGCTGCAGCTGGTCCCGGCCGGCACGCCGCCGCCCGGGCAGGACGCCCCCAGGGTGGGGGCGAGCTGCCCCCCCACCTACCCCGTACCCCCTTCCCCCCCTGTAGTCCCCCCCTCCCCGGACGGCCAGCCGGTCGACGACGACGAATCGGACGCCCTGCGGGCGGCTCACTTCCCCCGGCCGGCACGCCGGCCGGGATGCACCCGGCACCACCGGGCTCGAGCCGGTTGCCGGGACTGCCGACCGACCGACGGGCCGGCGTACGTCCGCTACGTCCAGCCGCCGCCCGTACCGCCCGCGTCGACCGAGGCCCGCGAGGCGGCCAAGGCCGCCCTGCGGGCGGCTCAGACCCGCAAACGCGCTGACAAGGGCGGCGGCCGGCGGCCGCCGTCGGGAGGCGCGACGTGATGCCCGAGCCCGGCGGGCTGCTCTGCGCCCGATGCCTGCTCGAGCATCACCGGGCTGGCTGGCTCGCCGTCGAGGAAGTGCCGGCGGCGCTGACCGCCGTCGCCGGCGAGGCCCTGTGCGGCCCGCACGCCCTCGACCGGCTGCAGGCCGGCGCCGGATCCGCCGCGCCCGGCCGGACCGGACCGGACCGGCGGCCCGATTATCTCGAGCTCCGATGACCGCGGCGGCGGCGCTGTGATCGGCCAGCTGTTCGCCGGCATGGGCGCGTTCGCCGGCGGCTGCGTGCTGCTGCGGCAGGGCTGGCTATGGGGCTACGAACGCGGGGAGCTCGAGGGCCGGCTGCCCGCCGACGCCCGGGGCCTACCGCCGGCGCGCGGGGGGTGGCGCGTGCAGCTGCCGGGGCAACTCGAGCTGTTCCACGGCCCGACGACGGGCCGAGCCTTAGGCCTGGCTGCCGGCGAGCGTCCGGGCCACCGAGGGTTGGGAGAGGCCGACGAACCGAGCGACGAGGGTTTGCGGCATCCCGGCGTGGTCGACGGCCTCAAGGATCACCCGGTCGCGCAGCTGCCGGGACAACTCGAGCTGTTCCTCGGCGTCCCGGACCGCTGATCCGGCCGCGCGCAGCCGCTCGGGGAGCTCCGGGAGCACTTCGATTCGAGCGGGCAACGGACCTCCCGGGGGTCATACCTGGACGAATACTCTGCGCTAGGTCAAGTATGCGGCGCGTGACCAAGCGGCAAACCGTCGGGGTGCGGGTCCGGGGCGCTTGCCGGGCCGGGCACACCACCGAGACCGTGTCCGACCCGGGCCGGTCGACGTGGCAGGGCGGCTGCTCCCGGGACGGCTGCGAGCTGCCCGTACGGGCGCGCCGGATCCCGGCCGACACCCCCGCGGCGCCGGCCGGGACGGGCGCCCCCGCTCCCGATGACCCCTACCGCGTGACCGAGGTGACCAGCTATGAGCGCCGAGCCGGCGTCGTCGAGCCCACCCCCCCCGAGCCTGAGCCCGCCCGGGTCGCCCCCGCGCCGGCCGCCGCTGCGCGCGCCGCTGTTCAGCCCGCCGACGATGGGGGAACCCCCGGCGAGCCCGGGGCAAGTGGACGGCCTCGACCTCGACGGCGAGGCCCCCGGTTCGGCGCCGCCGTCCGCCGACTCAATGCCCGAGCCGGAGTCACCGCCGACGGTCTCCCGTCCGCTCTCCCCCGTTGACCGCCGGCAGCTGCAGGAGGCGATACGGCAGGGGGTCCGCTCGGCCGGCGGGCTGCTCAACGAGACCGTGACCCGCGATGAGCTCGAGCTCAACTCGGGGCTGTACCTGACCGACGAGCAGGACGAGAACGGGCTCGCCGTGCCGCTGGCCGAGATCATCGGCCGCCGCGGCGACCTCGGCGCGGCCGCGGCAAACCCCGACCTGGCCGACGCGCTGCGCGCGCTGATAGCGCTGGCCGTCTACATCGCCAAGCAACTCAACCTGATTCGGCACCTGCGGCGGGTACGCCGGGTCGGGCTCGCCGACCAGACCGGGCACCTGAGCAGCAACGGCCAGGAAGGGTCGGCGACGTGACCGCCCCGCTGTCCGGGCTGGCCCGCGAGGTCGCCGTCGTCGTCGTGCTCGGCCTGGTCTACGTCGCCGGCGGCGCGCTACTCGACCGGCTGCTGCCCGTCGAGGAGGACGAGCCCGCCGCGCCGGCCGACGGGTGAGCGAGCCGGCGCCGACCGAGGCCCGGTTTCCGGTGATGGACAGCGCGGCCTCGCAGCTGATCCTTTGCGTCGGCCGCAAAGAGTCGGGAAAGAGCGAGCTTGCCCGCCAGCTTTACGCCGACTACCCGCATGACAAGATCGTCATTGACGTCAACCGCGACGCCGAGCCGGACCCGCCGGGCGAGGTCATCACGACCCCGCTACCGGGCCGGTTCCCAGCCCGAGGCGACGACGGCCAACCGCGAAACCTGCACTTTCACGCCGACCCCGGCTCGGCGACGTACCGCGAGGACATCGACCGGGCCGTCGGGCTCGCCCTGTGGCCCTCCGACCGGCGGTGCATGGTCTGGCTCGACGAGATCGGCGAGGCGAGCCCGCCCGGGCGGACCCCGCCGCACCTGCGCCGGCTGCTCATGCAAAGCCGGCACTACGGCCCGGCGTCGGCAGTTATGTGCGGCCCGCGGCCCATGAACATCGACCCGCTGTGCCTGCAGCAGGCCGATTACGTGGCGCTGTTCACCCTGCCCAATCCGGCCGACCGCGCCCGGGTCGCCGAGACCATCGGCTACCCCCCGGCCCGGCTCGACGCCGAGCTCGAGGAGACCACCCGCCGCGGCAAGTTCTGGTTCCTGCTCTGGGATGCCCGCGACGCCCAGCTGTACCGATGCCCGCCGCTCCCCCTCTAAGGAGACCCCGATGACGCTCAACCTGAGCACCCGCGAGCACGCGAAGGACCCGCAGGCCGCCCCGACCGTCGGACAGGCTCAGGCGCTGCTCACCCATCGCGGTTATGGCTGCGGACCGGCCGGGGTCGATGGGCGGTTCGGGGCCGGCACCGACGCCGCGGCCCGCCGGTTTCAGACGCACGCCGGCATCGGGGTGGACGGGATCGTCGGCCCGCAGACCATGCACGCGCTCGAGGCCCAGCTGCGCCCGGCGGCGCTGCCCGGCGGGATGATGGCCGACGCCGCGCACCAGCTGGTCACCGGGCCGGGCAAGCCGCGGTACATCTTCGGCGCCGAGGTGGTGAACCTCGCCGAGCCGCACCCCGCCGCCCTGGACTGCTCCGAGCTGGTGCAGTGGGCCATCTTCCAAGCCACCCGCGTGGTCTGGCGCGACGGTAGCTGGCTGCAGGCCGCGGCTTGCCGGGTGATGCCCGTTGACGTCGCGATCGGCACCCGGGGCGCGCTGCTGTTCGTGACCTCGACGGGGCAGGCCGCCGGCGCGCATCACGTCGCCGTGAGCATGGGCGACGGGAGCACCGCCGAGGCCCGCTCGACCGCGATGGGCTGCGGCAGCTGGCCCGCGCGGGGAAGGTTTAATCTCGCCGGCTGGCCCGACGTGTTGCGCTAGACCGATAGGCCCGATCGGCCTAGTGGGCCTATTCGTGCCCGGAATACCGGGCCGCGGCTTGCCCTAGGGGGTGATCGCTACCGAGGGTTGGTGCCCAACACCCCTCGGGAGGCGCCTGTGTCCGGCAAGAGCATCCTCTACACCGCCGTTATCTCGCTGGCCGTGGTGATCGGCTACGAGACCTACAAGGGCGGCGGCGCCCGCGGCGTGACCACGCTGCGCCGGGCGGCGTAGGTGCGGGGCCGCCCGCTGACGTTCTGGCTCGCCGTCGGCGGCACCAGCCTGCTCAGCCTCACCGTCCTCAACCTCGCCGCCGACCGGGTGCCCAACGGCGGGCTACGCACCTACCGGGACTATCTCGTCAGGAGAAACGGCTAATGAGCCCCACCGCGACCGCGGCCCCGATGCGCTACATGCAGGGCATCGCCGTTCCCGCCGAGAGCGTCCGGCCCGCGGAGTTCTTCGCCCGGACCCGCCGGCACACCACCCTCGAGAAGCAAACCGCCTACGCGGGCCTCGGCGGGCAGGACTTTGTCGAGGTCCGTAAGGCCGACATTCTCGGCGGGCTGCTGCTCAAGTTCTCCGGTTCGCTGGTCGTGACCACCCCGACCGGCACCGCGGCGACGACGGCCCGCTGGCCCTACGACCTCGCCCGGCAGATCCGGTTCACGGCTAACGGACAGTCCAACATCATCAACGCGTCCGGCCTCAAGCTCAAGGTCCGGGAGTTCATGTCTCGCGCGGACCGCAACGACCGCGGCGTCGCGCAGACCGTCGCCGGCGTCGCCCGCACGCAGGGCACCCTTGCCAGCGCTAGTGAGTCATGGGGCGCCGGCTCGGCGTCCGCGGTCACCGCCGGGACGTACCCGGTGGAGCTGTTCTGGTGGGTGCCGGTCGCCGAGGACGACGTAGACCTCGCCGGCGCGATCTTCGCCGCGACGTCCTCGACGGACCTGACGCTGGTCGTCGACTGGGAGACCGCCGGCAACCTGTTCACCCTGACCGGCGGCGCGACCGCGGCGCTGACCGGCACCCTGCAGGTCATCGCCACGAAGTACTCGATCCCGCTGGGCGCCGACGGCGAGATCGTCGTTCCAGAGCTCGGGGTCTTTCACTCTCTGATTCAGGCCCGCCTTGCCGGCGCCAGCAACGGCGACAACGAAACCCGGCTGATCGGCCAGGGGGTCGGCAAGAGCCTGCTGCGCGTGTACTACCAAGTGCTGTCGGGGAACCCGGCGGCCCCGCTGCCGATGACCGCGACCAACTTCGGCCGCCAATCGTGGCGGTTCGCCGGCAACGAAACCCCCGACGAGTTCGCCGACGGCCAACACCTACGCGAGCACAATGAGCGGCTTTACGGGGTCGACATCGGCGGTGTGTGGGGCTTCGGCTGCCACGACTTCGCCGCAGAGAACGCTTTCCGCGACGTCGTGGACATGGGCTCGACGAGCGAGCTCCGGCTCGCCTACAACATCCCATCCGGGGTGGCGCTGACTAACCCGGCTGTGGAGTACGTCGCAGAGACGATCTTCCAGGCCGGGACGGGGGCCTAAGCCCCCGATGAGCTACGCGCGCCAGGGCACCGGGCAGCTGCTCTCATGGAACCCGAACACCCCGCTAAGCA
>JBBSHH010000077.1:0-12247 GCA_038253225.1 Mycobacteriales bacterium
CCGGGTCGTCGAGGTAGCCCGCATCGTTGGGCAGCGCGATCTCGTCGCCCATGTAGATCAGCGGTATGCCGCCGTAGGAGAACACCACCGAATACAGCAGCAGCAGCCGACGGATCGCCCGGTCGAGGTCGTCGGGGTCGCCGCTGCGCCGGGCCCGGTCGATGCCGCACAACGCCGCCGCGGTGCCCGACGTCCGGGCGTCACCGGTGACGGGGTTCTCCTGGAAGGGGGCGCCCGCGGCGTAGGAACCGGGGTACCGGCCGGCGAAGAAGTCCACCAGGAACCGTCGGTGCGCCGGGCCGCTCCAGCCGACGGCGGCGGCATTGTCGTCGCTGACGGCCCAGCCGATGTCGGCGTGGCAGCGGAGGTAGGTGACCCAGCCGGTGGGCGGCGGCGCCTCCGGCAGCCGTTGCAGGGAGCCGGTCATCAACGGGGCGTCCTGGGTCGCCAGGCTGCTCCACAGCAGCACCATCAGCTGGTTGTTGTAGGCCAGGTCGCACTCCGGCCGGTACCGCTCGTGGGCCCCCAGGTAGCCGACCAGCCGGTCCGGCGCGACGATCGCCTCCGCTTGGAAGATCACCGCTGGCGCCGCCATCCGGACCAGCGCGCGCAGGGCCTGCAGCAGCGCGTGGGCCTCCGGCTGGTTCTGGCAGTCCGTCCCGAGTCGCTTCCAGGTGAACGGAACCGCGTCGAGGCGCAGCACGTCCACCCCGCGGTTCGCCAGGTAGAGGATCGTGTCCAGCATCGCCGCGAACACCCGCGGGTTGGCGTAGTTCAGATCCCACTGGTAGTCGTGGAACGTCGTCCACACCCACCCGCCGGCCGCGTCGTCCCAGCTGAAGCTGCCGGGCGCGGTCTCGGGGAACACCTCCGGCAGGCTGGCCTCGTAGGCGTCGGGCATCGTCCGGTCCGGGAAGCTCAGGTAGAACTCGGCGTAGTCGGGGTCGCCCGCGGCCCAGGCGCGGGCCCAGGGATGCTCACGGGCGGTGTGGTTGATCACCACGTCCAGGCAGAGGCTGATCCGGCGCTCCCGCAGCTCCCGCGCCAGCTCCTCCAGCTCGGTCATCGTGCCGAGCCGGGGGTCGACCGCGCGGTAGTCCCGGACGGCGTAGCCGCCGTCGTTCTCCCCGGCCCGGGGCTCGAGCAGCGGCATCAGGTGCAGGAACGTCACCCCGAGCTCGGCGAGGTAGTCGAGGTGCTTGGCGACGTCGGGGAGGCGGCCGGCGAACCGGTCGACGTACGCGACGTAGCCGATCATGCTGGCGCGCTGGAACCAGCCGGGATCGATCTCACGCCGCCGGTCCTGGTCCCGCAGCTCGCTCGGGCGGTCGGCCGCTGCCCGCAGCGCGATGCCGACGAACGTGTCGACCAGGCCGTCGAGGTCGTGCTCCGGTCCGTACACGACCCCGAGCGACTCGTAGAGGTCGGCGAAACCCAGCTCGAAGCGGGCCGCGAACGCGACCGCCTCGTGGGCGTCGAGCGCGGTTGCGCCCTGGCGGGTCAGCTCGGGAAGCCGCTCGGCCAGAATTCTGCGCACCCGGGTGGCCATCGGCACCGCCCGGTCCGCGCCGCCTGTCGTCACGACCCTCGCCCCCCGCGCCGCTGCTCAGCCGTCCGGCTGGTCCCGGCGCCGGGTCTGCTGGGCGAGGAAGCGCTCCAGCTCGGCGCCGAGTTCGTCGGCGCTGGGCAGCGCGCCCCCCTCGTCGGCCAGCAGTGAACTCCGGGACCGGCCACCGACGAACGCGTCGTACTGCTGTTCGAGGGCGCGCACCACCGCGGCCACCTCCTCGGACTGACCGACCTGCTCGTCGATGTCGGCCCGGGTGCGTTCGGCCGCGGCGTGCAGGTCGCCGGCGGGTAGCACCAGCCCGGTGGCCTTCGATACGGCGTCCAGCAGCGTCTCCGCGGCGGCGGGGTACTCCGCCTGCGCGAGGTAGTGCGGCACGTGCACCGCGAAGCCGAGCGCATCCTGACCGGCCTGCCCGCGGCGGAACTCCAGCAGGTGGCCGGCGCTGGCCGGCACCTGGATGGTCCGCACCCACGGCTCGTAGCCGGCGACCAGCTCCGGTCGTGAGCCGTGCGCGGTGATGCCGATGGGCCGGGTGTGCGGGACCGCCATCGGGATCGCGTTGAACCCGACGGTGAGCCGGACCTGCAGCCGGTCGGCCAGGGTGCGCACGGCGGCGACGAAGCGCTCCCATTGGACGTCGGGCTCGGGGCCGGCGAGCAGCAGGAAAGGCACCCCGGCCGCGTCGTGCAGCAGGTGCATGGCGAGTGTCGGCTCCTCGTAGTGCTCCCAGTGGTCGTCGACGAAGAGCATCGGCGGGCGCCGGGCCCGGTAGTCCAGCAGCAGATCGACGTCGAACGTCGCGACCGCTCGGTGTTCGAGCGCGCCGAGCAGGTGCTGACGGGCCAGTCCGGCGGCACCGCCAGCGTCGACGAACCCGCTCAGCGCCTGGAGCAGGACCGGCCGGTCCAGCGCCGGCAGGTCCGTCGTGAGCTCATAGAGTGAGGTCGGATCCAGCACCGCGAGCCTCCCGGTCGAGTGACGCCACGCCCGCTGCCGCCAACGCCGGCAGCCCGGAGGGCCATCCCCCGGCCCAAGGATGCCCCACGGCGGCGGCCCGGTCGATTCTGTGTGGCGGCACCGCTGTCACTCACACGTGCACGCTGGACATGTCCGGGTAGCGGTCACCGGCGGTCGCACCGCTCGGAGCGGCGGCGTCGATCGCGGCCAGATCGTCGGCGGAGAGCTCGACGTCGACCGCGGCGGCGTTCTCCTCCAGGTAGCGGACCCGCTTGGTGCCCGGGATCGGGACGATGTCGCCACCCTGGTGCAGCACCCACGCCAGCGCCAACTGGGAGGGGGTGACGCCCTTGCCGGTCGCGATCTCGCGGACCCGGTCGACCAGCTCGAGGTTTTGGGTGAAGTTCTGGCCCTGGAAGCGGGGGTTGTGCCGGCGGAAGTCGTCCGGCGCGAGGTCGTCGACGCTGCGGATCTCGCCGGTGAGGAAGCCACGGCCGATCGGGGAGTAGGCGACGAAGCCGATCCCAAGCTCGCGGACGGTGGCCAGTACGTCGTTGTCCTCCGGGTCCCGAGTCCACAACGAGTACTCGGTCTGCACCGCGGTGACCGGATGGACGGCGTGGGCGCGCCGGATCGTCGCCGGCGCCGCCTCCGAGATCCCGAGATGGCGCACCTTCCCGGCCTCGACCAGCTCGTGCAGCGCCCCCCAGGTCTCCTCGACCGGGGTGTCGGGGTCGACCCGGTGCTGGTAGTACAGGTCGATGACGTCGACACCCAGCCGCTGCAGGGACGCCTCGCAGGCCTGCCGGACGTAGGCCGGCCGGCCGTTGATGCCGACCCGGGAGCCGTCGGGTCGCCGCTCGTTGCCGAACTTCGTGGCGAGCACCACCTCGTCTCGACGGCCGGCGATCGCCCGGCTCACCAACTGCTCGTTGGTGAACGGGCCGTACATGTCGGCGGTGTCGAGGAACGTCACGCCGAGGTCGAGCGCCCGACCGATCGTGGCGAGGGCCTCCCCATCGTCGGCGCGGCCGTAGAACTCGCTCATCCCCATGCAGCCGAGTCCTTCGGCCGACACGGTCAGCGTGCCGGCGAGCGTGCGGTGCTGCACTGTTGCCTCCGGGTGTTGCGTCGGTACTGCCTGTGCTCTGGCCAAGTCGCCGGTCGGCCCGGACCTTCCCCGCCAGGGTCAGCCGGCCAGCGCCAGCGCCAGCGGTAACACGGCGCCGGCACCGGCCCGGCGCAGCTCGCGGCCGACCAGGGCCGCGGTCCAACCGGTGTCGTGCAGGTCGTCGACGAGCAGCACCGGTGAGTTGGCCTCGGCCGCGAGCGCGTCGCGCTGCGCGGCCGGCACCGTGAACGCGTCGTGGAGCAGCCGGACCCGCTGAGCGCTGTTGCTGCGCGGCACCGGGAACTGCGGCCAGCGGGACCGCTCGACCGGGCCGAGCCACCGCATCCTTCCGACCGCCGCGATGCGCTCCGCCAGCGAGCCGATCAGGACCGGCCGGCGCCGGGACGGGACGCTGGCCACCGCCACCGGCCGCCGTTCCCACCGCCAGCCGCGCAGCACCTCGACGACGGCGGCGAACACGTCGTCGGGGATCGGTCCGTCGGCGGCGTCGTCGGCGAGAAGCTCGCGCAGCCGCGGGCCCCAGCCGATGTCGCTGAGCCGCCCGACCGCCCGCCCCGCCCCGGCCTGCTCCCCGGCCGGGATGCGTCCGGACAGCGCGACGCCGACCGCGGCCAGCCCGGTCGGCCACAGCCGGCGCGGCTCCACCTCCACCCCCGGCCGGGAGAGCTCCGCCCGGCTGGCGCCCAGCGTCTCCTCGGTCACGGCAGCGGTCCAGAACGGCCCCACGCACCGGTCGCAGCGCCCGCACGCCGCCGCCGCCGGGTCGTCGAGGGCTCGCCGCAGGAACTCCATCCGGCAGCCGTCGGTGGCGATGTAGTCGCGCATCGCCTGCTGCTCGGCCGTCCGGGTCGCGGCCACCCGCTGGTAGCGCTCGGCGTCGTACGCCCATGGCTCGCCGGTGGCGGTCCACCCGCCCCGCACCCGCCGCACCGCCCCGTCGACGTCGAGGACCTTGAGCATCGTCTCGAGCCTGGACCGGGGCAGCTCGACCGCGGCCTCCAGCGCGGGAGTCGACATGGGCCGACCAGCGTCGCTCAGCGCCGCGAGCGTGCGGCGTACCGCCGGCTCCGGCGGGAACGCCAGGCCGCCGAAGTAGCTCCAGATCGCCTCGTCGGCGGCACCGGGCAGCAGCAGAACGTACGCCCGGTCGACGCCGCGGCCGGCGCGTCCGACCTGCTGGTAGTAGGCGATCGGCGACTGGGGGGCGCCGAAGTGGACGACGAAGCCGAGGTCTGGCTTGTCGAAGCCCATCCCCAGCGCGGAGGTGGCGACCAGCGCCTTGACCCGGTTGGCGAGCAGGTCCTCCTCGGCGGCCAGCCGGTCGGCGGTCTCGGTCCGGCCGGAGTAGGCGGCGACCGGGAAGCCGCGGCCGCGCAGGAATCCGGCCACCTCGTCGGCCTGGGCGACGGTGAGGGTGTAGATGATGCCCGCACCCGGCAGGTCCCCGAGATGCTCACCGAGCCAGCCGAGCCGGTGCGCGTCGGAGGGCAGCGGCAGGACGCCGAGGTGCAGGCTGGCGCGGTCGAGGGGGCCGCGCAGCACCAGCGGCGGGTCACCGCGGCCGAGCGCACCGAGCTGCTCCGCGACGTCCTGGACGACCCGCGCGTTGGCCGTCGCGGTGGTGGCCAGCACCGGGACGCCGGTCGGCAGGTCGGTGAGCAGGGTGCGGATCCGACGGTAGTCGGGCCGGAAGTCATGTCCCCAGTCGGAGATGCAGTGCGCCTCGTCGACCACCAGCAGCCCGGTGTCGGCGGCCAGGCGGGGCAGCACGTCGTCGCGGAACGACGGGTTGTTGAGGCGCTCCGGGCTGACCAGCAGCACGTCGAGCGACCCGGCGGCGATCTCGGCGTGGACCGCGCTCCACTCCTCGAGGTTCGCCGAGTGGATCGTGCGGGCGCGGATGCCGGCCCGCTCCGCCGCGGCGACCTGGTTACGCATCAGCGACAGCAGCGGGGAGACGATCACGCTGGCGCCGGCACCGCGGGCACGCAGCAGCGCGGTGGCGATGAAGTAGACCGCGGACTTGCCCCAGCCGGTCCGCTGCACGACCAGCACCCGCCGCCGGTCGTTCACCAGAGCCGTGATCGCCGCCCACTGGTCCTCGCGGAGATCGGCGGTGTCACCGGCGAGCCGGCGCAGCAGCTCCGCCGCCTGCGAGCGCAGCGCAGCATCGGCCGGCGGCTGCGGCGCGGTTGCGGTCGGTGGCATAGGTCCCTGTCTACCGGAGCCCGGTGACAGCCCGGCACCGATCGCTGCGGCGGCCTGTGGGCAACGTCGTCCGGTGCGGTCAGGGCCTGCGCACGTCCAGCTTGGCGCTCAGCGACATCGCGTCGAACGGCGCCCGAACCTTCACGTCGTTGTCGAAGTAGACGAACACGTCCCGGCCGGCTGCGGCGGGTGCACGCTCCACCGGGCCGACCGTCCGGGCGTTCGGCGGGCTGCCGCCGGCGGTCCACGCCCGCACCTTCTCGGCCCAACCCTCGAGCGCCCCCTCGGTGTAGCCGCTGACGTAGAGCTCCTCGGCGCCGTGCAGCCGGACGTAGACGAAGTCCGCGGTCAGGTCTTCGAGGAAGGGCCACTTGCCGGCCGTGTCCGCGGTCACCAGGGCGATGTCGTGCCGGCGCAGTAAGCCGATGAACTCGGCGTTCTCATAGCTGGCGTGGCGGACTTCGAGCGCGTGGCGGATCGGGCGATCGACGTCCACAGCCGTCCAGGACCGGTCCTGCATCCGGTCGTCGTGACCCAGCGCCAGCTCGGCCGCCTGCGTCGTCGAGCGCGGCAGCAGCTCGAAGAACCCGGCCAGCCGGTCTGCGTCGTACGGCAGCATCGGCGGCAGCTGCCAGAGCACCGGACCGAGCTTGTCGCCCAAGGCCAGCAGCCCGGAGGCGAAGAAGTTCGCCAGCGCCGACTCCACCCCGACGAGCTTCTTCATGTGGGTGATGAAGCGGCCGCCCTTGACGGAGAACACGAAGTCCGCCGGGGTCTGCTCGAACCACGTCCGGTAGCTCGACGGCCGCTGCAGGGAGTAGAAGGAGCCGTTGAGCTCGATGGAGTTCAGCTGCCGGGAGGCGAACTCGAGTTCCCGCCGATGCGGCAGCCGCGGCGGATAGAAGGAGCCGCGCCAGGCGGCGTAGGTCCAGCCCGAGATGCCGATACGGATCTGCGGCACCCGGCCGAGCCGAGTTACCCCAGGGTCACGAGCCGTCGGAGAGCTCCGGCTGCTCGTCGTACCGGGTGGCGACATCGACCACCTCGGTGTCGGACCGGAAGTCCGGGTCGAGCCGGACCAGGTCCCACTCGTTGATCCAGGCCCGCACGTACTGCCGCATCCGGGTCGCCCCGAGCCGCTCGAGGCCGCTCACCTCCGGCGGGTCCCAGCCGAACGCCTCGCCGTGCAGCGCCTGAAGTCGGCTGTACGCCGCGTCGAGCTCGTCGGCGTCGGGCGACCGCAGCAGCACCATCTGCCGCTCGATGGCGCGCATGCCGAGCTCCGCCGCGGCCGCCAGGTCGTCATACTCGGGCGTCTGCTTGCGCCGCAGGCGCTCCGGAACCTTGGTCAGGTCGTCCTTGGCCGTGAGAACCGCGGCGTCGAAGTCGTCGGTCATCGCGAGCACCGAGACCAGGGGGGAGGACGGGTCCTCCTTGTCGGGCCGCAGCCAACCGGCCAGCTCGGCGTAGGACCGGCCGCGTTGCAGCGGTGCGTAACGCCCGATCAGCTCTACCTCGTCGAAGAGCAGCACCCAGCCGGAGCAGCCACCGGCGACGAACAGCCGGGCCAGGAAACGGAACCGCTGCCGGGCCAGCTCACGGGCCGGTACGGCGGCGAGCGCCGGTCGTCCTTCACCGGCCTCCTTCGCGTGCCGCCGCAGCTCGGCGACACCCAGCCCGTCGCCGGCCCAGAACCGGACGATCCGCTCGGCGAAGTCTCCGTCGGTGGCCGCCACCCGCGGCAGCAGGCTCAGCGTCACGGCGAACCGCTCGTCCACCGGAGCCCGGCCGCTGCTGGCCCAGCGCAGCAGCTCCACGTGGGCCGGGGTGTCCGGGTCGAGGCCAGCCGCGACCTCGGCCACCGCCCCCGTCGCCCCGGAGGGCAGCACGGCGGAGTCGGCCGCGACGCGCAGCACCTTCACCGGGTCGTACAGCGGGGTCTCCTTGCTCACGACCACCCGGCTCACCGCGAAGTCGCGTTGCAGCGCGAGGTGCGCCAGGTGCTCGAGCACGTGGCTCTTCCCGGCCCCGAAGCCGCCGCCGAGCAGCAGCCCGCGCCCACCGCCGCGGGGGACCGGCGCTCCGGCCCCGTCCAGCAGCCGGTGGAAGCGCTCCTCGATGTCAGCCTGGCCGCTGCCGAGCGCGGCGACGGCGTCCCGGCTGGGCACGCCGGAGCGCAGCGCCTCGACGGCCCGCCGGGCGGTCAGCCGGGTCGCCGCGGGTACCGGGCTCACCGCACCGCCTCCAGCCGGGTCTCGAGCCGCACCAGGGCGGCGTACGGGTTGGGTCGGCGGCGGTCCCGGACCTCGTCCACCACCCGCAGGTGCAGCGCGCTGTACGCCGGCAGCCCCCGGGTGTCGTCGGTCACGAGATGGGGCGGCAGGGTGACCGCGACGAACATGCCCTGCAGCTGGTCGGTGGCGTCGACGAGCTGTCGGAGCACCTCGTAGGCGTCGAGCACCGCGGCCTTGGTGTAGTAGTGCCCGAGGCGCTCGTCCAGCGGCGGCCGGCGACTGACCGCGAGCCGGCCGAGGTCGAGGTCGAGCACCACGCCGGTGCCGACGGTCCGATACCGCCACGCAGCCAGCGAGACCAGCAGCGCCCGGGCGTTGTGCCGGCCGACGCGGGTGAACAGCGACGCGGACTTGAGCTCCCGCAGCGCCACCGGCTCCACCCGTAACCAGGCGAGAACGGCGGCACCTTCGCTGGCCGCGACGTCGAGCGTGCCAAGCTCGGCCTGGCAGAGCCGCAGCATCGCCAGCCGGAACTCGCGGGCCAGCGTGGCGTCGCGGAGCAGGATCTGTTCGAGCTGCCGGCGGATGCTGCGGGCGGCCTCGCGAGGGTCCAGGTCGTGGCTGGCGGCCACCGCGGCGACGGACAGGGCGGCGGGCCCCGGGGCCGGCATGCCGAGCTGGGCCCAGGCGCCGCGGACCACGTCGCGGGCCAGCTCACCCCAGTCGACCGCCCGCGCCACCGACGCGTACAGCTTGTCGATCAGGTGCACCCGAGTCTCCGCCGCGTCGACGGGCACGTAGAGGTAGCCGTCGTCGGCCGCGGCCGCGGCCAGCCCGCGATGCCAACGGCCCGCCACGCCGTCGTCGCCCGCGACGATGACCCGGACCGCGGCACCGCCGGCCCGCAGGTAGTCACCGAGGTACTCCGCGGCGACGAACTCGACGTAGTCCTCGACGGTGAGCCCGCTGCCACCGAGCGGCAGCCCGCTCCCGAGCGCTTCGGCCACGGTCAGCTCCCCGGTGCTCCGGTGAAGGCCACACCCCAGTAGCGCTGCTGCTGACCGCTGCTGGCAACCGTGGTGAGGACACCGGTCGAGCGGGTTCCGCTGCTCGCCGCCCACCGCAACTGCCGGCCGCTGCCCTTGTCGGTCAGCACGCCGCTCTGGTCGAGCAGGTAGAGGTCACGGGCGAACTCCTGCTTGCCGTAGTCGCGCGCCTGGCCGGGGAGCAGGGTCAGGACGTCGTACACCGCCGTGAGCGGCACCACGGCCCCGGGCGACTTGCCCTGCTGGGCGACCACCAGCTCGTACCCGGCCCGCAGGCTCCGCAGGAACGGCTCGGCCTTGAACCGGGGGCCGGCTTCCTGGGCGGCGCGCAGCGTCGCCACGACGACCGACGGGCGCAGCCGCCGGTCCCGTCGCCGGTCGATCTCGAGGGCCAGCTCGGCCGGCAGGACCCGCACCAGCGACGGGTAGCAGAGCAGCCGCTCGTCCTCCTCGAACATCGACAGCCCGGTGCTGGCGGCGCGACCGAGCAGCTCCTTGCGGTAGGCGGCGGTGCTGAGCAGCTCGACCTCGTTCACGTCGTAGCCGTCCCGGGCGCGCGTCACCTGCTCGGCCAGCTCACCGGCGCGGAGCGCGGCCGCCGCCAGCGCCTTGCGCAGGTCGCGCAGCTGACCAGCGGCGGCGGCGAGGCGGGCGCGTTTGAGTTCGGCCGTCAGCGCGGCAGCGGCTCGGGTCGCCGCTGCCACGTCCGCCTCGGTCCGTTCGAGCGCCGATTCGAGCCCGGATTCGAGCCCGGATTCGAGCCCGGATTCGAGCCCGGATTCGCGCCCGGATCCGAGCGTGGTGTCGTCGTCCACATGCCCTCCCTGCTGCCCGTGCAGACGCTAGTCGTTGGGCCCGACGGCCCAGCGAACGTACCCGTCACTGCCGCCGATCGGTTGATTCGCGACGCTGTTTAGGCACCTAGCGTTGAAGCATCGTCGCCTACCTGGTGAAAGAGCGGTGAAGCTCCGCGTACCCCCGCTGCGCCGGCTCCCGCCTCGGTCGACCGGTCGGACGATCAGTTCCGGTCCGCTCACGGCCTGGGTGACGGCTGTCGGGTCGGCGGCGGAGGCGGTCGCGGTGGTCACGGCGGACGGGCTGGTCGCGGCGGCATCGGCCGCGGCCGTCGAGCTGCTAGGGGCGCGGCTGGCGCAGGTGATCGGCGTCCCGCTGCTGGCCGGACCGGTGCAGCAGCTCGATTTCGGCAGCGGTCGGCCGACGCAGGCCGGCGCCGCCTGCGCGGACCCGGCGCGCCAGGCGCTGAACGCTGACACGCTTGCCCGGGCGCTGGTGCGGATCCGCCGCGCGGACGCCCGGGTGCTCACCCTGGACGTGATCAGCGCCCCGCTGCACGCACCGGACGGCCACACGGTGATCGGCGCGGTGACGTTCCTCCGCCCGGTGTGACGGCCGCGGCGCTTAGACCAGCCCGTAGAGCCGGTCGCCCGCGTCACCGAGGCCCGGCACGATGTAGCCCCGGTCGTTGAGCTTCTCGTCCAGCGCCGCGGTCACCACGGTCACCGGCATCGAGTCGTCGGTGAACTCCCGCTCCATCGCGGCGATCCCCTCCGGCGCGGCCAGCAGGCAGATGCCGGTGACCGTGACGGCGCCCCGCTCGGCCAGCAGCCGGACGGCGGCAGTGAGCGTGCCGCCGGTCGCCAGCATCGGGTCCAGCACGTAGACCTGGCGGTCGGTGAGGTCCGCCGGGAGCCGGGTCGCATACGTCGTCGCCAGCAGGGTGCCCTCGTCGCGCACCATCCCGAGGAACCCAACCTCGGCCGTCGGGAGCAGCCTGGTCATGCCGTCGAGCATCCCGAGCCCGGCGCGCAGCACCGGCACCACCAGCGGCACCGGACGGGCGAGCCGGACCCCGGTCGCCTCGGCCACCGGGGTCGTCACGGTCACCCGGTCCGTCCGGACGTCGCGGGTCGCCTCGTAGGCCAGCAGCGTGACCAGCTCGTCGACGAGCCGGCGGAACGTCGGTGAGTCGGTGCGCGCGTCACGCAGCGTCGTGAGCTTGTGGGCTACCAGCGGGTGATCGACGACCAACGTGCGCATGGGCCGCAGTGTGCCATCGGTCGATCGACCGGCAGCCGGCCGGCCAGGCCCCGAACGGCCGCCCGGTACGGCCAGCTGACCGACCCGGAGGGTACAGACGACTGGCGCGCGGGCCACCTCAGCTCGGGTATGCGTCGGAGGTGACCGCCGAGGCCTTCGACGCGGATGCCGCGATGCCGGCGCGGCGAGCGCCTGCGGATCGAGCCGCCCGCGCCGCCCGCCGCCGGGCGCTGCTGCGGGAGCTGTCCGAGGCGCAGGCGCTGCGGGAGCGGGTGGCGCCGCGCCGGGCCCGGGTGGCCCGGGCTCGGGCCGCGCACTACATGCGCACCTACCGTTACTGACCTCTGGCCCGGACAGGTGCGCGACCTCCGATAACCGGGTAGCAGCGAGCCGGTAACCCTTGCCGCGCCTTCCGGCGGCCGCCGTGTCCCGCACGCTCCCTCCGGGTCGGCCGCGCCGTACCGCCGTCGATGTCGTCGGCCGGACGGACCTGCGGGTGGCCGGATGACACGGCACGACGCCGTCGTCGTCGGCGGCGGCGCCGCCGGGTTGGCCGCGGCGCTGTGGCTGGCGCGGTACCGCCGCGACGTCGTCCTCCTCGACTCCGGGGACTACCGGGCGGTGCGGGTCGAGCGGTCGCACGGCTACCTCGGCCGGGACCCGCAGGCGCCGATGGAGCTGTTGGAGCGCGGACGGGAGGAGCTGGGGCGCTACCCGACCGCATCCTGCCGGCCGGGTCTGGTGGTGGGGGTGGGCGGCTGCACCGGGGACTTCACCGTCCGGCTCGAGGACGGCAGCCGACTCGGCGCGCGCCGCCTGGTGCTCGCCACCGGGGTCGAGGACACGCTGCCCGACGTCGACGGGCTGGTCGAGCACTACGGCGGCAGCGTCTTCCACTGCCCGGCCTGCGACGGCTACGAGGTCCGCGACCGGGACGTGGTCGCGCTCGGCTGGGACCCGCACCTGGCCGGGTTCGCCGCCACCCTGCTGAACTGGGCGCGCTCGGTCACCGTCGTGACGGCCGGCCGCCGCTTCCGCGGAG
>JBBSHH010000078.1:0-12181 GCA_038253225.1 Mycobacteriales bacterium
CCGCCCGACCCGGGCCGGTCGACCGATGTCACGGTGACCCCGGTACGCACGTCGATGCCGTCGGCGGTCATGGCCTCGGTGAGCAGCCGGCTGGCGAACTCCGGGTAACGCGACAGCACCCGGGGCCCGCGCGCCACCACGGTGACCGCCGCGGACCCGAGACCTCGGAACGCCTGCGCCATCTCCACCGCGACCACGCCGCCACCGAGGATCACCAACCGACGCGGGACGGACCCGGTGGTCGTGGCCTCCCGGTTGCTCCACGGTCGGGCCGCGGCCAGTCCGGGGACCGGCGGCACGGACGGTGTGGTCCCGGTCGCCAGGACGACGGCGTGGCGCGCCACGAGCTCGCGGCTGCCGCCGTCGGGCAGGTCGACCAGCACCGTCCGCTCGCCGGCCAGCCGGCCGTGGCCCCGGACCAGCTCGGCCGGTACGCCCGAGAGCCATCCCACCTGGCCTGCGTCGTTCTCACCATGGATGAACTGGTCGCGCCGCTTCAGCACGGCAGCGGCGTCGGCCGGTCCGCTCACGGCCTCGGCCGCCCCGGGCAGCCGCCGGGCCGCCGCGACCAGCTCGACCGGGCGCAGCAGCGCCTTGCTGGGGATGCAGGCGTAGTACGAGCACTCACCACCGAGCAGCCGCTCCTCGACGACGGCCGCGGTCAGCCCGCCGCGGACCGCCCGTTCGGCCACGTTCTCCCCGGCCGGGCCGCCGCCGATGACGACCACGTCGTAGCTGCCCGCCATGCCTCCCCCTTCGGCTGACTGTCCGAGGGAACTGTGCCACGGCGTCGGCGGCCCCCGCGTTCGACCAGCGGTGCGGGCGCTACGGCCGGTGCGCGAAGTTGCGGGTCAGCCAGTTGACCCCGCCCGGATTGATCCGGCCGTCCCGGGTGTACTGACTGGTGCCCCACACCAGGCCGGCGGAGGCCGTGGTGGCCGACGCCGGATCGGGCGTGGCAGCGGCGTAGTCGCCCCACCGGCACTTATGACCGCCCGAGCACTCGAACTCCTGCAACGGGCCGGTGGAGGTGATGACGAGGGTCGGCGTCGACTGCGCCCCCGACCCGACCTTGGACACGACCTCGATGTCCGGGAACGTCGACGTGGAGCTGGTGTCGAAGTTCATCACCATGTTCGAGCCGAAGGTGCGCGCCGTGCCGTTGACCCGCCGGTCCGGTGAGATCGCGCCGTTGAAGACGAACTTCGTCGCGCTCGTGACCTTGCCGCTCTGGAACAGGGCGTGGCTGCCCACGTTGATCTCGTACCAGCGGACCTCGGCACCGACGCCGCCGAGCACCGTGTGCTGGGTCCACAGCGCCACGGTGCCGAAGCGTGGGTCGATGGCCGACACGGCCTGGGTGTTGCGGGTGTCACTGGTGTCGATCGTCCGGGTCGAGGACGACTGCTGGGCCGAGGCCGGGATCTTGTACGCCGGCACCGCGACGGTGCTCGCCGCGCTGACGACGGCAGCCCCGGTCGTGGTGTTGCGGGTCACCTTGTACAGCGAGAGGAACGTGGCACCGGTCGAGGGAATGGACGCCGGCCGGGCCACCACCCAGCCGGTGCCGCTGGTGTCGGTCTGGTTCGCCGGCACCGGGGTGAAGGCGGCGGTGCCGCTCGCGTTCTTGATGTCGGTCTTGGTCGTGACCCCGAACGTCGTCGCGGCGGGGCAGCTGGTGCCGGCGGCCGGCTTGGTGACCGCGACGATATCCGAGCCGGTGTAGCTGGGGCCGGTGAAGACGTTGACCCCGACCAGCATGAAGTTCTGCGTATCCCCGAGCTTCGGGTAGTCCGGGAAATCCGCCGGACCGTAGTTGAGCACGTACTTGCAGAAGTCCGCGGAGCTGCTCGGGGACGCGTCCGTGCTGAAGCCGATGGCGATGAGATTGTTGCCGGCAACGTCGATGTCGTCCGCGGCGTAGTAGAAGCGGCTCGTCCCCGGGTCCCAGATGACCTGCGGGTCGAAGACGCTGTCGGAGCTTCCGCCCCCCACCAGACTGGCCAGGCTGCCGCTGCTGATGAGCGCGGGGGTCCGGCTGTAAATCCCGTAGCCGTCGTTCGTGGTCTCGATGTATCGGGTGGTGCCGATCGCCCCGGTGGAGTCCGAGGGGGCGCTGGCGGCGCCGCTGATGCCGGCGAAGTTCCGGCTCTGCGCCGGCGCGAGCGGCCCGGTCAGGGAACGGGCCGCTGGCTGGCCGGCGGCTCGGTCGGCCGCCGCCGTGGCCCGGTCGTACGCCGCCTGGTCCGGGACCAGGTAGCCCTGCCGCAGGCGCCGCTGCTGCAGCGCGCTGAGCCGGCGGGTCGCGCCGGCGACCGCCGCCGCGTGAGCGGTCGCCGACTGCAGCCGGGGAGCCACCGCCGCGGCCCGAGCGGGTACGGCAGGATGGGCGGCCGCCGAGGCCACCAACGGTGTCGAGAGCAGCGCGAGCGGTACGACGGCGACGCTGAGCACAAAACGACGCGAACGGTTCATTCCGGGTCCCCCCCGGTCCTGACCCGGCATCCGGGCCGACCTGGCCGGCAACGGACGCGACCGGTCATCGCCAAACTAGCGGCGGCTCGACCGGAGGGCGAGTAGGACAATTCGTGCGCCCGGGTGGCAACCGGTCATCGGCGCGACCCGTCGGGCCTTACCTCGCGGCGGAGCCGACGGGCGCGCCGGCGCGCAGCGCCAGCCCCGAACCGTCCGGCGCCACGTCCACGACGACCTCGTCGCCGTCGCGGACGTCGCCGCCGAGCAGCGCCCTGGCCAGCCCGTCCCCGATCGCCGACTGCACCAGCCGGCGCAGCGGGCGGGCGCCGTACACCGGGTCGTAGCCGGTCAGCGCCAACCACTCGCGGGCGGCGGGAGTGACGGTCAGCACCAGCCGGCGGCCGGCGAGCCGGCCGGCCAGCCGGTCGATCTGGAGGTCGACGATGCGGGTGAGCGCCCCGGTGTCGAGCGCGTTGAACACCACGACCTCGTCCAGCCGGTTGAGGAACTCGGGCTTGAACGTCTCCCGGACCACCGCCAGCACCGCGTCCCGCTTCTTCGTCTCGTCGAACAGCGGGTCGTTGACGTACGCCGAGCCGAGGTTCGAGGTGAGGATCAGGATCGTGTTGCGGAAGTCGACGGTGCGGCCCTGGCCGTCGGTGAGCCGGCCGTCGTCGAGAACCTGCAGCAGGACGTCGAACACGTCCGGGTGCGCCTTCTCCACCTCGTCGAGCAGGACGACGGAGTACGGCCGGCGCCGGACCGCCTCGGTGAGCTGGCCACCCTCGTCGTAGCCGACGTAGCCCGGCGGTGCCCCAACGAGGCGGGCCACCGAGTGCTTCTCGCCGTACTCGCTCATGTCGATGCGGGTCATCGCCCGCTCGTCGTCGAAGAGGAACTCCGCGAGGGCCTTGGCCAGCTCGGTCTTGCCGACGCCGGTCGGGCCGAGGAACAGGAACGAGCCGGTGGGTCGGTCCGGGTCGGAGATGCCGGCGCGGGCGCGACGGACCGCGTCGGAGACCGAGCGGACCGCCTCGAGCTGCCCGACGACCCGACGGTCCAGGACGTCCTCCATCCGCAGCAGCTTGGCGGTCTCGCCCTCCAGCAGCCGGCCGGCCGGGATGCCGGTCCAGGAGGCGACGACCTCGGCGATGTCGTCCGGGCCGACCTCCTCCTTGACCATCGCCTCGGCGGTCTCCGCGGTGCTCCGGGCGGCGGCCAGATCCTGCTCGGCGGCCGGGATCTCGGCGTAGAGCAGCCGGCTGGCGACCGCCAGGTCGCCGTCGCGCTGGGCCCGCTCGGCCTGCCCGCGCAGCTCCTCGAGCCGCTGGTTGAGCTCGCCCACCCGGTCCAGCCCCGCCTTCTCCCGCTCCCAGCGGGCGTTGAGCGCGCTGAGCTCCTCCTGCCGGTCGGCCAGCTCGCGGCGCAGCCGCTCCAGCCGCTCCCTCGACGCGGCGTCGTTCTCGGACTCGAGCGCCAGCTCCTCCATCCTCATGCGGTCGACCTGGCGGTGCAGCTCGTCGATCTCCACCGGCCGGGAGTCGATCTCCATGCGCAACCGGGAGGCCGACTCGTCGATCAAATCAATGGCCTTGTCCGGCAGGAACCGGGCCGTGATGTAGCGGTCGGACAGGGTCGCGGCGGCGACCAGCGCGGCGTCGCTGATGTCGACCTTGTGGTGCGCCTGGTAACGGTCCTTGAGCCCGCGCAGGATCCCGATGGTGTCCTCGACCGAGGGCTCGCCCACCAGCACCGGCTGGAAGCGTCGCTCCAGCGCCGGGTCCTTCTCGATGTGCTTGCGGTACTCGTCGAGGGTGGTGGCCCCGACCATCCGCAGCTCGCCGCGGGCGAGCATCGGCTTGAGCATGTTGCTGGCGTCCATCGCGCCCTCGGCCGCGCCGGCACCGACCACGGTGTGCAGCTCGTCGATGAACGTGACGATCCGGCCCTCGCTCTCGCGGATCTCGGTGAGGACGGCCTTGAGCCGCTCCTCGAACTCCCCGCGGTACTTCGCGCCCGCCAGCATCGAGCCGAGGTCGAGCGAGACCAGCCGCTTGTCGCGCAGCGACTCCGGCACGTCGCCGGCGACCATGCGCTGCGCCAACCCCTCGACGACCGCTGTCTTGCCGACCCCGGGCTCGCCGATGAGGACCGGGTTGTTCTTCGTACGCCGGGACAGCACCTGCACCACCCGGCGGATCTCGGTGTCCCGGCCGATCACCGGGTCGAGCTTGCCGGCCTTGGCGGCGGCGGTGAGGTCGATGCCGTACTTGCTCAGGGCCTGGTAGGTGCCCTCCGGGTCAGGGGAGGTGACCCGGGCGTGACCGCGCACGGTCTCGAACGCCGCCAGCAACGCCTGCGGCGTCGCACCGGCGCCGGCCAGCAGCGTGGCGATGCCGGTCGGCCCGGTGCCGCCGGACCCGGCCAGCCCGACGAGCAGGTGCTCGGTGGAGATGTACTCGTCACCGAGCGAGCGGGCCCGGTCCGCGGCGTCGTTGAGCACGGCCAGCGACGCGCGGGCCAGGCCCGGCGCGGCGACGGTGGCGCCGGTCGCGCTCGGGAGCCGGTCGAGCAGCTGCTCGGCCGCGCTGCGGACACCGGCGACGTCCGCGCCGACGGCCGCCAGCAGCGGCTCCGCGGTGCCGTCGGCCTGTCCGAGCAGCGCGAGCAGCAGGTGGGCCGGCTCGGCGGTGGCGTGCCCCTCGGCGGCGGCGCGGCGGACGGCGTCGGAGAGGGCCTGCTGGCTGCGGGTGGTCAGGGCGACGTTGGGAGTGGCCATCTCTACGTGACGTCTTTCCGGGGGAGGGGCTTCGGTCGGTAGAGCACGACGCTGGCCCGGTGGACCGGGACGAGGTCGCGGCGGTGCTCGGCGCGCGCGGCGACGATGCGGTGCTCGGCGTCGCGGGTGGTGGTCTCGAGGTCGGCCTGCAGCTCGGCGATCCGGCGCCGCAGGGCGGCGACCTGGTTCTCGAGCTCCAGGATGCGCTTGACCCCGGCGAGGTTGACGCCCTCCTCCTGGGAGAGCCGGGAGACCTCACGAAGCTGGTCGATGTCGCGGGCGGAGTAACGCCGGCTCCGGCCGGTGGCGCGACCCGGCGAGACCAGCCCGAGCCGGTCGTACTGGCGCAGCGTCTGCGGATGCATGCCGGAGAGCTGGGCGGCCACCGAGATCACGTACACGGGCAGGTCCTCGGCGCCGGCCGGGCGGCCGGCGACCAGCTCAGCCACGGTCGGCTAGCTCCATCAGGTGCGCCCGCGGGTCACCGTCGGACTCGGCGGCGAAGGACTCCAGCGCGGTGCGGGCCTTGGCGGAGAGCTTCTGCGGCACCGCGACCTCGACCGAGACCAGCAGGTCGCCGCGGCTGCCGTCCCGGCGCGGCACCCCCTTGCCGCGCACCCGCAGCGTGCGGCCACCGTTGGTCCCCGGCGCGATCTTGACCGAGACCGGGGCGCCGCCGAGCGTCGGCACCTTGACGGTGGCGCCCAGCGCCGCCTCGGCGAACGTCACCGGCAGCGTGACCGTGAGGTTCTCCCCGGCGCGCCCGAAGACCCGATGCGGCGTGACGTGCACGAGCACGACGAGGTCGCCGGCCGGTCCGCCACGCTCCCCGGGGCCGCCCTTGCCCTTGAGCCGGATCCGCTGGCCGTCCGCGACCCCGGCCGGGATCCGGACGGTCAGGCTCCGCTCGGTCATCGTGGCGCCGGTGCCGCCGCAGGTCGGGCACGGATCGTCGACGAGCAGCCCGCGGCCGCGGCACTCCCGGCACGGCTCGGCGAAGGCGAACCCGCCCTGGTTGCGCGGCACGCTGCCGGTGCCCGAGCACTGCGGGCAGACCCGCGGCACGGTGCCGGGCTTCGCGCCGCTGCCGTAGCAGGTGCCGCACGGTCCCGGGGTGGACAGCCGCAGCGGCACGGTCACGCCGTCGACCGCCTCGGCGAACGCCAGCGTCACCTCCGACTCGACGTCGGCGCCGCGCCGGGGCGCGGCGGTGGCACTGCGGCGGTTGCCGCCGAACAGGCCACCGAAGATGTCTCCCAGGCCGCCCGCGCCCGAGCCGCCGGCCCCCCCGCCCCCGGTCGTGCCGGCGCCGCCGAAGAGGTCACCGAGGTCGAAGGTGAACCCGCCCGCGCCGCCCGGCCCTCCCCCGCCGGCCGGCACCCGGAAGCCGCCGCCGGCGAAGAGCGCCCGCGCGTCGTCGTACTCCTTGCGCCGCTTCTCATCGGAGAGGACGTCGTAGGCCTCGGAGATCTCCTTGAACCGCTCCTCCGCCGTGCTGTCCCCGGTGTTGGCGTCCGGGTGGAACTTGCGGGCCAGCTTGCGGTAGGTCTTCTTGATCTCCGGCAGCGTGGCGTCCTTCGAGACGCCGAGGGTCTTGTAGTAGTCCTTCTCGATGTAGTCCCGCGCGCTCATCGGCGTCCCTCCTCTCGGGTGACCTTCGGTCGTCGTTACCGGGCGGCGCCGGCGTCGTCGGCCGGCACCTCGGCCCCCGCCGGCTCCGGCGCCGGCTCGGGCTCGCCGGGCGCGGCCACCGCGACCCGCGCCGGGCGCAGGATCCGCTCACCCAGCCGGTAGCCGGGCTGGAAGATCTCCGTCGCGGTGGCTTCGGTCACCTCCGCCGAGACGGAGTGCAGCAGCGCCTCGTGCACCGTCGGGTCGAACGGCTCGCCGGCCGCGCCGTACGTGGTGAGGCCGAGCTTGGTCAGCGTCGCCTCCAACGCCTCGGCGACCGAGCGGAAGCCGCCGGAGAGCTCGCCGTGGGCCCGGGCCCGGCCGATGTCGTCGAGGACCGGCAGCAGGCCGACCAGGACGCTGGCCAGCGCCTGGTCGGCGACGGCCAACCGGTCCCGCTCGACCCGCCGGCGGTAGTTGTCGTACTCCGCCTTGACCCGCTGCAGGTCTCCGGTCCGCTCCTCCAGCTGGCGAACCAGCGCCGCGCTCGGGTCGCCGGGGGTCGGCTCGCCGGGGGTCGGCTCGCCGGGGGTCGGCTGCGCCGCGCGGCCGGCGGGAGCAGCGCCCCCGCCGGCCGGCGTCCGGACGGCCCCGGTCTCCGGGTCGATCCGCCGCTTGTCGCGGAAGACCAGCCGGCTCGGGTCGAACTCCGACTCCTCCGGGTCCGGTCGCTCGGACGGTGCGGTCACGCCGCACCACCCTCCCGGGTCTCCTCGTCGACGATCTCGGCGTCGACGACGTCGTCGTCGCTGCCGTCGGCCGCGCCGGGGGCGCCGGCACCCGCGGCCGCCCCGGCCTGGCTGTCGGCGTAGATCGCCTGACCGAGCTTCTGACTGACGCGGGACAGGTTCTCGGTGGCGGTCCGGATCGCGGCGGTGTCGGTGCCGCCGAGCGCCGTCCGCAGCTCGCCCATCGCGCCCTCGACCTCGGTCTTGACCTCGGCCGGGACCTTCTCGGCGTTGTCGGCGAGGAACTTCTCGGTCTGGTAGACCAGCGACTCGCCGGTGTTGCGCGTCTCGGCCTCCTCCCGCCGCTTGCGGTCCTCCTCGGCGAACTGCTCGGCGTCGCGCATCATCCGCGCGATGTCGTCCTTGGGCAGCGCCGAACCGCCGGTGATCGTCATCGACTGCTCGCGTCCGGTGCCGAGGTCCTTTGCGGAGACGTGCACGATGCCGTTCGCGTCGATGTCGAAGGTGACCTCGATCTGCGGCAGCCCGCGCGGTGCCGGCGGCAGGCCGGTGAGCTCGAACATGCCGAGCCGCTTGTTGTACGCCGCCATCTCGCGCTCACCCTGGTAGACCTGGATCTGCACGCTGGGCTGGTTGTCGTCGGCGGTGGTGAACACCTCGGACCGCTTCGTCGGGATCGTGGTGTTGCGCTCGATCAGCCGGGTCATGATCCCGCCCTTGGTCTCGATGCCCAGGCTCAGCGGGGTGACGTCGAGCAGCAGGACGTCCTTGACCTCGCCCTTGAGGACACCGGCCTGCAGGCTGGCGCCGACCGCGACGACCTCGTCCGGGTTGACGCCCTTGTTGGGCTCCTTGCCGCCGGTCAGCTCCTTGACCAGGTCCACGACGGCCGGCATCCGGGTGGAGCCACCGACGAGCACGACGTGGTTGATGCCGTCGACGGTGATCCCGGCGTCCTTGATCGCCTGCGAGAACGGGCCCTTGCACCGCTCGAGCAGGTCGGCGGTCATCCGCTGGAACTCGGCCCGGGAGAGCTTGACCTCCAGGTGCAGGGGACCCTCGGCGGAGGCGGTGATGTAGGGCAGGTTGACCGTGGTCTCGGTCGAGCTGGTCAGCTCGATCTTCGCCTTCTCGGCCGCCTCGCGCAGCCGCTGCATCGCCATCTTGTCCTTGGACAGGTCGATGCCGTGGCCGTTCTTGAACTGGGCGACGAGGTGGTCGACGATCCGCTGGTCCCAGTCGTCGCCGCCGAGGTGGGTGTCGCCGGAGGTGCTCTTCACCTCGACGACGCCCTCCCCGAGCTCGAGCAGCGACACGTCGAACGTGCCACCGCCGAGGTCGAAGACGAGGATCGTCTGCTCAGTGCCCTTGTCCAGGCCGTAGGCCAGCGCCGCCGCGGTCGGCTCGTTGACGATCCGGAGCACGTTGAGGCCGGCGATCGTGCCGGCCTCGGTGGTGGCCTGCCGCTGGGCGTCGTCGAAGTACGCCGGTACGGTGATCACCGCGTCGGTGACCGGCTCGCCGAGGTAGGCCTCCGCGTCCCGCTTGAGCTTCTGCAGCACGAACGCGCTGATCTGCTGCGCGGTGAAGTTCTTGCCGTCCAGCCCGATCGTCCAGCCGGTGCCCATGTGCCGCTTGACCGAGCGGATCGTCCGGTCGACGTTGGTGACGGCCTGGCGCTTGGCCACCTCCCCGACGAGGACCTCGCCGTTCTTCGCGAACGCCACGACCGACGGGGTGGTCCGGGAACCCTCGGCGTTGGAGATCACGTAGGGCTCACCGCCCTCGAGGACGCTGACGACGCTGTTCGTCGTGCCGAGGTCGATACCGACCGCACGAGCCATGGTTAACCCTCCGGTGCTCTAGAGTGCTCTAGTTGAGTCGCTTCGGCTCAATGGTGCTTGCCTCCGGCCGGAACGTCAAACCGGCGTGAGTTCTTCCGGCTCAACTTTCCTGCGTCCGTATCCAGCCTGGCCGATCGCTGGCTGATCGCTCCTGACGGCCGGCGCCGGCCCTAGGCTGACGCCATGCTCAGCACGCTGCGCGGGCCAGGTGGCGGCCCGTCGGTCGCCGTCCGGCTGCTGGCCGCCCTCGTCGTCCTCGGCCTCGTCGTGGTCACCGCGCCGCTGTTCGTGCTGCCGCTGCTGCACTGGCTGGTCGGGGTCGCGCTGCCCTGACCCGGCGCCGTACCCCGGCCCTCACGTGCGAGGATTCCGGGCGACGGCGTCCGCCGGCACGATCAGGAGGCTCGGTGCGGCTGGCCATCGGCGCGCTGGTCACCCTGGTCGCCGGAGCCATCGCCGGCCGGCGGGTGTGGTGGCTCGCCCGGCTGCTCCGCACCGGCCAGCCCGCCCCCGGGCGGACCGACGACGCCGGCGCCCGGCTGTGGGCGGAGGCCACCGAGGTCTTCGGGCAGCGCAAGCTGCTCCGGTGGACCGTGCCCGGTATCGCGCACTTCGTCACGTTCTGGGGTTTCGTGGTCCTCGGCGCGACGATCCTCGAGGCGTACGGCGCCCTGGTCGACCCGGACTTCGCGATCCCGGTGGTCGGCCGGATGGCGTGGCTCGGCTTCGTCGAGGACCTGTTCGCGGTCGCCGTACTGCTGGCGCTGGTCGCGTTCGCGGCGATCAGGCTGAGACAGGCCCCGGCCCGGCTCGGCCGCCGGTCGCGGTTCTACCGGTCGCACACCGGCGCCGGCTGGCTGGTGTTGCTGATGATCTTCAATGTGGTCTGGACGTTGCTGCTCTACCGCGGCGCGCAGATCCGCACCGGGCACTTCCCCTACGCCGACGCCGGCTGGTGGGCGTTCGCGTCGAAGGCGACCAGCCAGTTGCTGCCGGCCGGCCGGTTCGCGCAGGGCGTCGAGACCGTCGGGGTCCTCGCCCAGATCACGGTCATCCTCGGCTTCCTGGTGCTGGTGGTCTACTCCAAGCACCTGCACATCTTCCTGGCGCCGTTCAACGTCGCGTTCTCCCGTCGACCCGACGCCTTGGGGGCGCTGCTGCCGATGCTCTCCGGCGGTACGCCGATCGACTTCGAGGACCCCGGCGAGGACGACGTGTTCGGCCGCGGCGCGGTCGAGGACTTCACCTGGAAGGGGCTGCTCGACTTCGCCACCTGCACCGAGTGCGGCCGGTGCCAGTCGCAGTGCCCGGCGTGGAACACCGGCAAGCCGCTCAACCCCAAGCTGGTCATCACCGACCTGCGCGACCACGCGTTCGCCAAGGCGCCGTACCTGCTCGCCGGCGGCGCGGACGCCGACGATGACCGGCTGGCCACGGTGCCCGCCGAGGCCCGGGCGCAGGCCGACCGACCGTTGGTCGGCACCGCCGCGGCAGGCGGCGTGATCGACCCGGACGTGCTGTGGTCGTGCACCACCTGCGGCGCCTGCGTGGAGCAGTGCCCGGTCGACATCGAGCACGTCGACCACATCATCGACCTGCGTCGCCACCAGGTGCTGGTCGAGTCGGCGTTCCCGAGCGAGGCCGGCTCGATGCTGCGCAACCTCGAGACCCAAGGGAACCCGTGGGGCCTGCCGGCCCGGCAGCGGCTGGCCTGGACCGACGGGCTGCCGTTCGACGTCCGGGTGCTGCACCCCGGCCAGCGGCTGCCGGACGACGTCGACTACCTGTTCTGGGTCGGCTGCGCCGGTGCGTCGGAGGACCGGTCGATGAAGGTCACGCGGGCCGTCGCCGAGCTGCTGCACACCGCCGAGGTGAGCTTCGCGGTCCTCGGCCCGCAGGAGTCCTGCACCGGTGACCCGGCCCGCCGGCTGGGCGCCGAGCACGTCTACCAGCAGCTCGGTCAGGCCAACGTCGAGACGCTCAACAACGTGGGCGCCCGGCGGATCGTCGCGACCTGCCCGCACTGCTTCAACACGATCGCGAACGAGTACCCGCAGCTCGGCGGCCACTACGAGGTCGTGCACCACACCCAGCTGCTGGGCCGACTGGTCGCTGAGGGCCGGCTGCGGCCGGTCACCCGGGTCGAGGAGAAGGTCACCTACCACGACCCGTGCTACCTCGGTCGGCACAACAAGATTTACACCCCGCCGCGGGAGGTGCTGGCCGCCGTACCGGGGCTGCGCACCGAGGAGATGCCGCGCTGCAAGGAGCGGGGCTTCTGCTGCGGCGCCGGCGGCGCCCGGATGTGGATGGAGGAGCGGATCGGCAAGTCGATCAACGTCGAGCGGGTCGACGAGGCGCTCGCGCTGGAGCCCGACGTCGTCTCGACCGCCTGCCCGTTCTGCATGGTCATGCTCTCCGATGCGGTGACCGCGAAGCAGCAGGCCGGCGCGGCTCCTGGCTCGGTGCAGGTCCTCGACGTCGCTCAGCTGCTGGCCCGTTCGCTGGTCCCGCCGGAGGGCCGCCCGGCGGCGTACGACGAGACCGACGGCCAGAACGCCGCCGGCGGCTGAGGTGGGGCTGCTCGAGCGGTGGCGACGCGGCGCTCCGGCCGCCGACCAGTACGATTCGGCGGCCGGCCGGCTCGTGCAGGCGCGGCGGGCCCCTCACAGCGGTGTCGCGGTGTCGCCACCGCCCGGGGTGGCCCACGGGCCGCCCCGCCC
>JBBSHH010000079.1:0-12001 GCA_038253225.1 Mycobacteriales bacterium
GACCGCCGCCGAGGCGAAGAAGCCGCGGTTGATCGCGCTCATACCGGTGCGGTCCCGATCCCGGGGGTTGACCGCGAGGATGCCTACCAGCGCAGTGATGACGCCGATGGCCGGGACGATCAGCGGGAAGACCAGTCCCTTGGCGCCGAACGCGGACTGGCCGAGGATCAGCGCGGCCACCAGCATCACCGCGTAGGACTCGAAAAGGTCAGCGGCCATCCCGGCGCAGTCACCGACGTTGTCACCGACGTTGTCGGCGATGGTCGCCGCGTTGCGGGCGTCGTCCTCCGGGATGCCCTGCTCGACCTTGCCGACCAGGTCGGCGCCCACGTCCGCCGCCTTGGTGAAGATGCCGCCGCCGACCCGCATGAACATCGCGAGCAGGGCGCCGCCAAAGCCGAAGCCCTCGAGGACCTGTGGGGCATGGTTGTTGTAGACGAGCAGCACGACCGAAGCGCCGAACAGGCCGAGCCCCACGGTCAGCATCCCGACGACGCCACCGGCCCGGAACGACAGCCGCAGGGCCTGCTTGGCTCCCGCGTTGCGCGCGGCGGCGGCGACCCGCACGTTGGTCCGGGTCGCGAGTGTCATGCCGGCCCAGCCGACGAACGCGGAGAACAAGCCGCCGATCAGGAAGAACAGGGACCGGCCGATCCGCACCCCCGCGGTGTCCGCCGGCAGCAGCAGCAGAAGCAGGAAGACGAGGACCGCGAAGGCCGCCAGGGTCCGGAACTGTCGGGTGAGGTAGGCCGCCGCACCCTCCTGCACCGCTCGGGAGATCTCCTGCATCTTGGCGGTGCCCTGGTCGGCGGCGAGCACCTCGCGGACGAAGTAGTACGCAACCGCCAACGCGGCGATGGCGACGGCCGCGATGATGACGACGAGGGTCTTGTCCCCCGCACCGATCGAGGCGAGCCTTCCGCCCGCGGCGCCGAGGGGGTGTAGCCGGGACATACGTCCTCCTTGACGTGACCGACATGACCCCGGTACGGCGGCCGGTGCGGGCGCGGCGGGGACTGCCGGGAGCAGGCGTCACGCGAGGCGTGACGAAAGCGCCGCCCGGCGGCGGCTGCAGTGTAGATGATGCGAGCGGTACGCCCCCGGGGCTCGGCCCCGCTGGTGCCCCCGAGGCCGCTGCGCCTCAGATCGTGGCCGGCGGGCGAGCGGTGCTGGCGACCCAGGTCATCCGGACGCTGGTTCCGGTGCCGTCGTCGCCGGTGCTGACCTCGACGTCGTCGACCAGCCCGGTGACCACCGCCAGGCCGAAGCCGGCCGGCAGCAGGTCGGTGGGCGCGCCGGCCCGGGCGCCGACCTGCTGCCCGTCGGCGTCGGTGGCGGCCGGCGCGGCGAGGGCCTCCGGGTCGATGCCGTCGAAGCTCTCCGCCACCGCTTCGCCGGCCGGCGCAACGTCGACGACGGTCACCGTGAACCGGCCGTCGTCGTCGGACAGGCTCAGCAGCACCGGCTCCAGGGGAGCGTGCTGCTGATGCAGCCCGACGGCCCGGGAGCAGACCTCGCCGACCGCCAGCCGGACCTCGTCGAGCAGGCTCTCCTCGACCCCGGCTCGCCGGGCGACGGCGGTGGCCACCAGCCGGGCGGTCCGCACGTGAGCCGGCAGAGCGCTGAAGCGGACCTCGACGGTGGCCATGGATGTGTCGAAAACTCCCTCTCGGACCTACCTTCCGGCTAAGACTCGACCGCTCGAGGGTCAGTCGGTCGCGGCGAGGGCCTCCTCGACCGAGGCGTGGATCGGGAAGACCTTGGTCAGACCGGTGATACGGAAGATCTTGAGAATCCGCTCCTGCGTGCAGACCAGGCCCAGCGATCCTTCGTGAGCGCGGACGCGCTTGAGACCACCGACGAGCACACCGAGGCCGGTGGAGTCCAAGAACTCGACGCCCTCCATGTCGACCACCAGGTGGTAGTTGCCGCTGGAGACCAGGTCGATGAGCTGTTCCCGCAGCTTCGGGGCGGTGTAGACGTCGATCTCACCCCCCACCACCACCACCGTGCGGTCGCCCTCGGAGCGGGTCGACAGGGACAGGTCCACGCGGTCCTCCAGGAGCTATGGGCACAGCAGACGGTGCTGGGTGGTGGTCGCGCCCACCGCTACCCCAGGCTCTGCGATCTAACCACGCTGGTCCGCCCCGCCCCCGCGCGTCCAGCCGGCCCGCCGCCGCTCTGGGGCGTCGCGCCGCTCGGCCGGGGGGTGCGAGACTGCGGGGCAGTGCCAGCCACCCTCGCCGACCTGCCGGAGCGCGGTCCGGCCACCGCCGCGCCGGACGGCGCGTTGGGCCGGCTGCTGGCCGACCCCCGCCGCCGGGAGCGGGTCACCCACGTCGAGCAGGTCCCCAGCCGGCCCGGCCGGAGCACCGACTGGCCCGGGTGGGTGCCCGACCTGCTCGTGGACCGGCTGGCTCTGGGCGGGGTGCACCGGCCCTGGCTGCACCAGGCGGTGGCCGCCGAGCTGGCGGTGAGCGGCCGGTCGGTCGTCCTCGCCACCGGCACCGCGTCCGGCAAGTCGCTGGCCTATCTGCTGCCGATCCTGTCGGCACTGCTCGGTCCGGAGCCGGCATCCGCGCTGTACCTGGCCCCCACCAAGGCCCTCGCCGGTGACCAGCTGCGGGCAGTGCGCTCCCTCCGGCTCGCCTCGGTGCGCGCAGCGACCTATGACGGCGACACCCCGACCGACGAGCGTGACTGGGTCCGGGCCTACGCGGACCTGGTCCTCACCAACCCCGACATGCTGCACCGCTCCATGCTGCCGGGGCACGCCCGGTGGGCGGCGTACCTGCGCCGGCTGCGGTACGTGGTGATCGATGAATGTCATGGCTACCGGGGCGTGTTCGGCTCGAACGTCGCGGCGGTGTTGCGCCGGCTGCGGCGGGTCTGCGCCCGGTACGGCGCCGACCCCGTGTTCGTGCTGGCCTCCGCGACGGTGTCCGACCCGGTGACCTCCGCGACCCGGCTGGTCGGGCTGCCGGTCGAGCCGGTCACCGACGACGCCTCCCCGCGGGGAGCGACGGAGTTCGCGCTGTGGGAACCGCCGCTGCTGGACCTGACCGGAGAGAACGGCGCGCCGGTGCGACGCTCCGCCACCGCCGAGGCAGCCGAGCTGCTCGCCGACCTGGTGATCGAGGGGACCCGCACGGTGGTCTTCGTCCGGTCCCGCCGCGGAGCCGAAGCGGTGGCTCTCTCGGCTCGGCGGGCGCTGGCCGAGGCGGCGCCGGAGCTCTGTGACCGGGTCGCGGCCTACCGGGCCGGCTACCTGCCCGAGGAGCGGCGCTCTCTCGAAGCGGCCCTGCAGTCGGGGCGGCTGCTCGGCCTGGCGGCCACCCCCGCGCTGGAGCTCGGCGTCGACGTCGCCGGGCTCGACGCCGTCGTGCTCGCCGGCTACCCCGGCACGGTCGCCTCGGTCTGGCAGCAGGCGGGTCGGGCCGGTCGGGCCGGTCGGGGTGCGCTCGCGGTGCTGGTCGCCCGGGACGACCCGCTGGACACCTATCTGGTCCACCACCCGCAGGCGCTGTTCGGTCGGCCGGTCGAGGCAACCGTGCTCGACCCGGACAATCCCTACGTGCTCGCGCCGCACCTGTGCGCCGCGGCCGCCGAGCTGCCGTTGACCGAGCCGGACCTGCAGCTGTTCGGACCCGCGGCCGCCGGCCTGTTGCCCGACCTGGTCCGGCGCGGGCTGCTGCGCCATCGCTCGGCCGGCTGGTACTGGACCCGCCGGGAGCGGGCCAGCGACCTCGCCGACATCCGCGGGGCCGGCGGCCCGCCGATCCGGATCGTGGAGGCGGCGACCGGCCGGCTGCTCGGCACCGTGGACGCCGCCGCCGCGCACAGCAGTGTGCACACCGGGGCGGTCCACCTGCACCAGGGCGAGACCTACGTCGTGCGTTCGCTGGACCTCGACGAGGCGGTGGCGCTGGTCGACCCGGGCGACCCCGGCTACTCGACCTCGGCGCGGGACCGCACCGACCTCGCGGTCGTCGAGACGCTGCGCTCGCAGCTCCGGCCGGCCGCCACGCTGCACTTCGGAACGGTCGACGTGACCAGCCAGGTGGTGGGCTACCTGCGCCGAAGGGTGCTGACCGGCGAGGTGCTCGGGGAGGTGCCGCTGGACCTGCCCCCACGCCAGCTGCGGACCCGGGCGGTGTGGTGGACGGTCACCGATGACCTGCTCGACCGCGCCGGCCTGGCGTGGCCGGACGTGCCGGGCGCCGCGCACGCCGCCGAGCACGCATCGATCGGGCTGCTGCCGCTGTTCGCGACCTGCGACCGATGGGACATCGGCGGGGTATCGACCGGGCTGCACCTCGACACCGGCCGCGCGACCGTGTTCGTCTACGACGGCCATCCCGGCGGCGCCGGGTTCGCCGAGCGGGGCTACTCGGCCGGTCGGGACTGGCTGGCCGCGACGGAGGCGGCCGTCGGCGCCTGCGGCTGCGAGGCGGGCTGCCCGTCGTGCGTCCAGTCCCCGAAGTGCGGCAACGGCAACTCGCCGCTGGACAAGGCCGGAGCGCGCCGGCTCCTCAGCGCGCTGCTCACCGAGCTCTGGTCGTCCTCGGAGGCCTGACTCCAGGCCGGGTCGGGCGGATATCCGGGGCAGCGGCCGGGTATCACCGCCGCGACCGGGGCGCCGGCGTTTCCGCATGCCGCATGAGAAAAGGATGTGTTGTCTGATGGTACTCGGGCTGCTGCTGGCGATCGCGGCGGGCGTCTTCGCCGCCGGAGTTGTCGCGTCAAATACCGCACATGTCCACGCCGAGGCGTTCGGCGTGTCGCTGTCGAACGTCTCCGTCGGCGGCTTGTTCCTCGCCGGGGCTGTCACCGCGCTCGTCTTTGCCCTGGGGCTGTTCCTTCTGCTCGGCGGGGCGGCCCGGGCCCGGCGTCGCCGGGTCGAGCGTCGGCGGATCGTCCGGGACAGCACCGCGCAGGCGTCCACGCTCACGGCGGAGAAGGAGCGGTTGGAGCGTGAGCTGGAGGAGGAGCGGGCCCGGCGCAGCGCTAGCACCGCGTCGCGCCCGCCGGAGGGGAGCGGCCGGGTGCTCCGCCCCGAGGAGTCCGCTACCGGCAGCGATGTCCCAGCCGAGGAGGAGCGGGGCGGCTTCTTCCGTCGCTGACGCCGACGGCGGGTCCGATCCCGGCGGCACGTCGGCCGGTCCTGCCCGGGCCCGGGCGCGGGCAGGGCCGAACCCGGCGAGCGGGCCGCGACCGGTCATCGCCACCGACACCTGCGCTACCGCGCCGAGCAGGCTGCAGCCGGTGAGTGTCGCGCCACCGGCCGCGGCCACCGTCGCGGCTCGTCGACACGCCGACGCCGCCCCGGCGGGTGCCGCGGCCGCGGCGGCGAGGGCGGCCAGGTCCGCCGCCGCGGCGGCTCGGTGCCGGGTAGCGACCGCCGAGGTCAGCAGGGTGGCCGCGGAGCTGGTCAGCGCCACCACCAGCGTCAACGCCAGCACGTAGACCGACCCTGAGCCCATGTCGTTCCCGGCCCGCGAGAGCCGCCGTCCGGTCCCCCAACGCCCGTCGTACGCCGGTCGGGACGGGGACCGCGGGCCCGGCCGCGGCGCGGGCTTCACGGGCCAGCTCCGACAAGCCGCTCATCGGCCGCCGTCGCCGCCCCGCCGACCGCCAGCGCCGGCAGGCCGCTGGACACCGACCGGAGCGGACGGACGGTGGCCGACACACGCACCGTCACCAGGCCGGCGCCGGTGACGATGCGCACGCGGGCGCCGGCGGGAGCGACCCGGCGGGCGGTGGCCACCACGACTGCCGGTGCCTCGCCGCGGGCAGCGGCACGGGCACCCTCCCTGGCCGCGTCGACGCAGCGGACCTGAGCCAGCGCGGCCCCCAGCACCCAGACAGCCAAGGCCAGCACGGTCAACAGCGCCGGCAGCGCGACCGCGGCCTCCGCCGTCACCATTCCGCCGTCGCCGTCGCCGCCGCCGCCGCCCGCGCGGGTTCGCCGTCTGCTCACCGCTGCTCCATTCGTGGTCCGGTCCGAGGGCGTGCCGGCGGGCTACCGCTCCGACCATCGCCGGGCTGCGCCCACGGCGACGGCCGAACCGGCCGGCCGGTGATCAGAACAGGATCGTGAGCGCCCTGGAGATGGCCTTGGTGATCAGGTGCAGGACATCCGGGCTCGTCACCACCTTGTAGAGCACGCCGCCGAAACCGCACGCGGCCACGGTGCCCACGGCGTACTCGGCGGTGGTCATGCCGGCCTCGGACGAGCGGAGGATGGCGCGGACTCGCTGCATGGGACCTCCCAGGAGCTGCCGGCGTCGGCCGGCGCGGTCGCGGCCGTTGCCGTGACAGCTCCGAGCCTGGGTCGGGTGGGTCGGTGCACAGCAGGGGTCGGGGGCCATCTGTGGACCGTCGGCTCGGCGCGCCCGGCGGTGGACAAGCCGGCCTGCGCTAGCCGAGGACGCTGGTGGCGAGGCCGAGGACGACCGGCACGACACCGAGCAGGAGGAACGCGGGCAGGAAGCACAGGCCGAGGGGGATCACGACCAGGATCCCGGCCCGGCGCGCCGCGACCTCACCCGCCAGCAGGTCCACCGCCCGCTGCTGCGCGGCCAGCCCGGCCACGACGGGGGCGAGAGCCGCCCCGCTCTCGGTGGCCCGCACGAGCGCTCGGGCCACCGAGACAAGCTCACGGCAGCCGGCGGCGCTCTGCCACGCCTGCTCGGGAGGGCTACCGAGCCGCAGGGCCGCGGCGACCACCCGGAGATCGCTGCCCAGCGGTCCCGGCATCGCGGTCGAGACCAGCTCGAGCCCGCGCGGGACCGCGGTGCCCGCCCGAAGGCACGCGGAGAGCAGGTCCAGCGCCACCGGCAGGTCGGCCCGGACGGCAGCAGCCCGCTCGAGGACGGCCCGCGCCGGCAGGCGACCGAGGGCGCGGTCCAGCAGCACCGCCGCAACGACGCCGAGCGCCAGCCCGAACCGCCCGCCGAGTGCCAGGGCCACCGCACCGCCGGCCACACCGGAGGCGGTCGCCCGCCGCCAGCGCCGGGCCGCCGCCGACGCCGCCGCGGCCGGCTTTCGGGCTGCGGATGCCGCCCCCCGAGCCGCGGTCGAGCGGCCTCGCACCCGGGCCAGCCGCTCGGAACCCGAGCACCGGCCGACGAGCGTGAACACGGACCCGACCGCCAGCATGATCGCGGCGACCGCGGGGCCGGTCAGGACGGCGCCATCGCGCGTCGTACCAGCCGGCGGGTCCAGAGCACCCCGACAACGTCGAGCGCGCCGCCGGCCAGCAGGGCGCCCAGCCCCAGCGGGGTGTGCAGCAGCACGTCACCCGGCCGGGCCCCGAGCCCGGCAGCGAGCAACACTCCGATCGCGGGTAGCGCCGCCAGCAGCCAGGCCGTGGTCCGGGGGCCGGCCAACGCGGCAGCGGTCTCGCGGTTGCGGCGGTCGGCGGCCCGCAACGCCTCCGCGAGCGTGTCGAGCACCGGGGCGAGACCGGCTCCCGACTCGTGCGCGACCTGCCACGCGGCTGCAAGCTGGCCCAGCACGGCTGTCTCCTGGAGGTCCGGGCGCCGTTGCGGCCACCGCGAGCCGCTCGCCGGAGCGTCCGGTCGGGCGCCCAGCCATGCAACCGCGCCGCCGAGACGCCGAACCAGCGGCCCAGGAGCCGGCGCGGCGGCCGCGCCGCGCAGCGCACCAGCGACATCGCCACCGAGTTCGGCCGCGCCCATGGCCCGGCGCAGCGCCGGGCGCAGCGCCGGTGGCGCCTCGGCGAGGCCATGAGCCAACGCCCGTTCCGGAGGCGCACCGGCGCGCAGCTCGGCCGCCAGGGCGGCGGCGAAACCGGCCGTCGCCGCCGGCAGTTCGGCGCGCTCCCGCGAGCGCTGCCCGGCCGCCAGCACCCCCGGCAGCGCGATCAGCCCGACCGCGACCACGATCGCCGGCACCGGCCCCGCCACGAGGGCAACCGGCACCGCCAGCAGCCAGCGCGGTGGGGCGCCGCGAGGCGGTCGCGGGGTGATCCTCGACAGTCGAGTCGGCGCTGCGGTGACGAGCCAGCTCGCCGTGGCAGCGGTGGCCGTGGCGAACAGGGCCGCCCCGGTCACGGCCACGCAACCCCCCGTTCGGCGAGCAGGCCTCCCAACCGCTCGACACCGGCGTACCGATCCGCGATGCCGCCGGGACCGACCCGTAGGGCCAGCTCCGTACGGACCAGGCCGCTGGGGTCCGGGCTGAGCACCCGCACCTCGGCGAGGCGGCGGACGCCGCTCGGACCCCTGTCGAGATGCAGCAGCAGGTGCACCGCAGCGGCGAGCTGACTGTGCAGCGCATGCCGCGGAAGGCCGGCCGACCCGGCCAGCGCCTCCAACCGGGCCGGGACGTCGGCCGCACTGTTGGCGTGCACGGTGCCGCAGCCGCCGTCATGACCGGTGTTGAGAGCGGCCAGCAGGTCGACGACCTCCGCACCGCGGACCTCGCCGACGACGAGCCGGTCCGGCCGCATCCGCAGGGCCTGCCGGACGAGGTCCCGCAGCGTGACCGCGCCGGCTCCTTCAAGGTTCGGCGGCCGTGCCTCGAGCCGAACGACATGAGGGTGAACCGGGCGCAGCTCGCTGGAGTCCTCGACGATCAGGATGCGCTCGGTCGCCGGTACCAGCCCGAGCAACGTCGAGAGCAAGGTCGTCTTACCGGTGCCGGTACCGCCGCTGACGAGGAACGCGAGCCGAGCGGTGAGCACGGCCCGGAGCAGCGTTGGCAGGCCCGGCGCCACCGAGCCGGCATCGACCAGCTCCTCGAGCCCGAACGTCATCCGGCGCGGCACCCGCAGCGAGATGCAGGTGCCGGCCCGGGCGATCGGTGCGAGCACAGCGTGGAGGCGGACATCCCCGGGAAGACGGGCGTCGACGTAGGGTGCCGCCTCGTCGAGGCGGCGACCGGTGCGGGCCGCCAGCCGCTGCGCCAGCGCCCGAACGGCGGCCTCGTCCGAGAACCGGATCGCGGTGCGCTCCAGACCGCTGCCCCGGTCGATCCACACGTCATCGGCGGCGTTCACCAGCACGTCGGTGACCCGCGGGTCGGCGAGCAGCGGCTCCAGCGGTCCGGTGCCGGTGATCTCCGACTGCAGCGACCGCAGCACCGCGAGCAGCTGCCCGTCGCCGTGCACGCCGCCTTCACTGCGCAGTGCCTGGGCCACGCTGGCTGGGGTCGGCTCGGCTCCATCGGCGGCCAGCCGCGCCCGGACCCGGGCCAGCAGCTCGCTCTGCAGGGGGATCCCCACCCGCCCCTCCCGGGACATCACGCCGCGCGCCGCCGGGGGGCGAACTCGGTCAGGAAGGCGAGGCAGAACTCGGCCAGCGGTCCGCGGCCCCTGGCGGCCGGCGGGTCACCGCGTTCGAGGGCCGCAGCGAGACCGGGCTCTGCCCGCAGCTCACCCGCGAGCGGGAGCCCGAGTGAGTCCGCCACCAGATCGGCGGATAGCCCGCCCGGCGCCGGTCCGCGCACGACGACCCGCAGGTCCGCGCAGCGCATGGCCACTGCGGTGGCGACCCTGGCCGCGGCGGCGGTGGCCCGGACCTCCGCCGGGACCACCAACAAGGCGACGCTCGTACGCTCCAGCACCACCTTTGCCGCATCATCGAGCGAGCGGGGAAGGTCGACGACGAGGAGGTCGCTGGCGCGCTCACCGGCTCCGAGCATCGCGGCCATCGCCTCCGGTGGGATCACCAAGGCATCGCCACGGTCCCAGGAGAGCACGCTCAACTCGCGCAGTCGGGGCAGGGCGTCGCGCAGGGCCGGGCCGGGCACCCGGCCGCGGGTGGCGGCGAGCTGGGGCCATCGCAGGCCGTCGGTGGACTCGCCGCCCAACGCCAGGTCGATGCCGCCACCGAGCGGGTCGGCGTCGACGAGCAGCGTGCGCAGACCGGTGGCGGCCGACGTGACGGCGAGCGCGCAGGCCAGCGTGGTGGCTCCGGCGCCGCCCCGACCCCCGACGACGGCGACCACCGTGGCGGCTGACGGCGCACCGTCGGCCGCATCGACCAGCCGCTCGACCAGCCACGGCTCGGCGTCGGGAAGGAAGATGACCCGCTCGGCACCGACCGCCACCGCCTGCTGCCAGACCTGGGCGTCGTCCAGGTCGTCGCCGATCAGGACCACTCCGGCGCGGCGAGGCAGGTCGAGGTGAGCCAGCGGGCCGGCGAGGTCGGCGCCGACCAGCACGACCGGCGCGGCCTGCCAGCCCGGTCGGGCGCTGCCCGGGTCGGCGGAGACCTCGACCTCGACGCCAGCGGCCGCGGCGAGCCGCAGCACGTCGTCGAGCAGCCGGAGGTCGCCGGTGAGCAGCAGCGGCCGGGCCGCGGTGGTGTCGTCGGTGCCCACGAAACCTCCCAGCGTCGGAAGCACCACGGTGGCGGTGGACCGCTGCGGGAGCTGGCGACGGGACGGCAACTGTGGACGGCGGCCGGGTGGGCGTGATCTGTGGACGGCAGCGGCGCGGGCCTGGACGAGTCCGGTCCGGACAGCGGACGACCCCCGCTGGGGGGGTAGCGGGGGTCGTCGCGGAGGTCCGAACCCCGGGGGGGTGGGAGCCGGACCCGTCTGGTGGCCCGAAGGACCGTCAGTGGCCGTCTTCTCCGGCGTACCACCTGGGCAAACCTCGACCCCCGTCATCTTTTCCAGGCGGTGCAACCCCGACCTTATGCTCGGGCGGTGACCGCCCCAGCGCCCTCCGGGGCCCCCGAGTCGGCCGCGTTCTTCGACCTCGACAAGACCGTGATCGCGAGGTCGAGCGCGCTGGCGTTCGGCCGACCGTTCTACCAGGGCGGACTGATGAACCGGCGCGCCGTGCTGAAGAGCACCTACGCCCAGTTCGTCTTCCAGGTGGGCGGTGCCGACGCCGACCAGATGGCCCGGATGCGCTCATATCTGCAGGACCTCTGCGCCGGTTGGGAGGTCAAGCAGGTCAGGGAGATCGTCGCCGAGACGCTGCACGAGCTGATCGACCCGTTGATCTATGACGAAGCCGCGTCGCTGATCGAGCGTCACCATGCCGACGGCCGCGATGTCGTGATCGTTTCCAGTTCGGGCGAGGAGGTGGTCGGGCCCATCGGCGAGCTGGTCGGTGCCGACGAGGTCGTGGCGACCCGCATGGTCGTCGAGGACGGCCACTACACCGGCGCCATCGAGTTCTACGCCTACGCCGAGGGCAAGGCAGCGGCCATCCGCGCGCTCGCGGCTCGCCACCACTACGACCTGGCCCAGTGCTATGCCTACACCGATTCCGTCACCGACCTGCCGATGCTCGAGACGGTCGGCCACCCGGTGGCTGTGAACCCCGATCGCGGGCTACGCCGGGTAGCGGCGCAGCGCGGCTGGCCGGTGCTGACGTTCGCCCGACCGGTGCCGGCGCGGTCTCGGATGCCGCACCTGCGCCGACCGTCGGGGCCGGTGTTGGCGGGGGCCGCGATGACGATGGGGGCCGCCGCGCTCGGGCTGGCGTGGTTCACCCAGCGTCGCCGACCCGGCTAGGATTTGTTGATCTGGGCCTTCCCAACGCGGGCGGACCGGCGTAGAACAGCAGGTACGGACCCGGGCACCCACCTGCGACCAGCCGCGAGAGGCAGTCGTGACAGGCGGCGCAAGCCACCTGGCCGACATTCCAGGGTGCATGCTTGGTAACCCGGCGTCCGCGCCGGCGGCGCCCCTTGCGGGGGGCGCCGTTCGTGCGTCCCGCCGGCAGTCCGCGGCTCGGGTCAAGCGCCGGCTCGCTCCAGCGCGGCGCACACCGCCAACCCCTCCACCGCGCCGCGGACCACCGCGCCGGCGCAGAACAGCAGCCAGTCACGAAGGCCGTCGGCGCCCCCAGACGCGTAGCTGGTCGTCGCCGCGGCGTACCCGCCCGCGCGCTGGGCGTATCCGACCTCGGGCACGCTCAGTGCCTGTGGGTCCAGGCCGCGGCTCACCAGCGTCAGTCGCGCCGCCGCCCGAGCCACCAACTCACTCCCCCAGCCGAAGGGCCGCAGCGCCAGCA
>JBBSHH010000080.1:0-11869 GCA_038253225.1 Mycobacteriales bacterium
ATGACCGTGCCGTCGTCCCGGCGTACGACGATCGACTGGTGTCCCGGCGTATGGCCTGGGGTCGGCACCACGAGCACCCCCGGAAGTACCTCGGCCTCTCCGTCCAGCTCCTCATAGCGCAAGCCAGCCGCGTCGACGAGCTCCGGCAGCGTGTAGTCCGCGCCTCGCGCGTGCTCCAATTCGACGCGCTGGGTGAAGATCGTCCGACCGGGCAGGTCCGGGTTGCCGCCGCAGTGGTCGAAGTGCAGGTGGCAGTTGACCACCAGTTGGACGTCGGCGGGTCGGTGGCCTACGGCCGACAGCGCGGCCGACAGCGAGCGACGCCGCGGCCGATAGTGGGCATCGACGTCGGCGTAACGTCCCATTCCGGTGTCCACCAACAGCAGCCCGCCGGGGTGGTCCACGAGGTAGCCCAGGCACGGCTCGACCCGAGCAGCACCGGAAGCGGTCTCCTCCGCAGGACGGACGAAGTAGCCGAAGTCGACCCGCCGCACCACGCCGCTGTTCATGAACCCAGTGTGCCGCCCGCGGATCAGGGCCCGGTCGTCGTCGAGACCACGCCGCTCAGCCAGCGTCCCCGACCGACCCGCCGGTACGCCGGTCGGCCGGACCGGCACTGCGGCCGCGAGCCCGGCGGGCCAGCTCGGTCAGCCGGTCGAGCAGGTCCGCGGCCTCGACCGCATCGCGGCACCGGGCGGCGGCCCGCCACCGGCGGCCGACGAGGTCGACGTGCACGGTGGCCAGGTGGAGCCGGCGCGCCAGCGGCCCCTGCACCAGTCGCAGGCTCTGCACCTTCTCCAGCGGTACGACGACCATCGTGCGGCTCACCCGGCCGCCGCCGGTGACCACATAGCGGTCGTCGTACCAGACCCCGAGGTTGCGGAAGGACAGCGGTGCCTTGGCCCGGGCCCGCGCCGGCGGCCGCCGGGCCAGCGGCGCCAGCGGATCCACCCCCGGAAACACCCGCTCGAGCAGGGACCGGACCTCGCCCGGGGAGCCGACCGGCAACAGCGCGCGTTCCGATGCGTTGCTCCCGCTGTCGTCGCCCCGCTCGCGGCGCTGCCGCGCCACGTCGACCTCGAGCCGGCACCATCGCAGCGGCCGCCACAGCAGCGGCTCTACCCAGCGCAGCGCCTGCACCCGCCCGTAGGGAATCGTCTCGGCTCGCGTCTGCAGCAGCCCACCGCGGACCCGCAGGCCGTCCGGCGCCTCGGCGACGCTGAGCCCGAACTCCAGGTTCACCCGGGTCAGCACGGCGGAGCCGACCACGAAGATGGCGGGCAGCACGCTGACCGCGACCGCGGGCCGCCCGGACAGCGCGGCCGCCGCACCGGCGAACGCGACCAGCCCCAGCAGCGCGACGGTCGGCGTTCCCAGCAGGCTCGCGACGACGAGCCGGCCGTTGCCCACGCTACTGATCGGTCGCTCCGGTGGCTCGGGGGTCTCCTCGTGCAGCCCGTGCGCCAACGCCAGCAGCCGGGCCCGGACCGCTTCGGCCTGCTCGTCACGCAGGTATGCCAGCCGGCTCCGGCCGGCGCCCGAGCCGGCTACGACCACCCGCAGCTCGGCCAGGCCGAGGGCGCGCCCGAGCAGCGGCCGGACGATGTCCACCGCCTGCACCCGGGCGAGGGGCACCCGGATCGACTGCCGCCGTAGGAACCCCGTCTCGATCTGAAGCTCCGACCCGGCCACCCGCCATCGCGTCACCACCCACGACACCACGCCAGCGGCCACCGCCAGGATCAGCACGGCCAGCTCGGGCCAGGAGTGCCGCGCCCCGCCGGTGTCGCCGGCCAGCGTCCGTGGTGCCACCGCGACCAGCAGCACGAACACGGCCCGGCTGAAGCGGAGCAGCGGGGAGAGCGGGTGCAGCCGCGCCCAGCCGGCCGCCCGGTCGGTCATCGCCGCGGACGTCACAGGCCGGCGGCCTGCGACTCACCGAGGGCGGCGAGCCGGTCCCGCAGCCGGCCGGCCTCGGCGGTCGCCAGCCCGGGGATCCGGGCGTCGGATGCGGCGGCCGCCGTATGGAGCTGCACGGTGGCGAGCCCGAACCACCGGTCGATCGGGCCGGCAGTCACATCGACGAACTGCATGCGGCCGTACGGAACGACCGAGAGGCGTCGGACCAGCAGGCCACGGCGTACGAGCAGGTCCTCGGCGCGTTCGGCGTACCCCCAGGAGCGGTAGCGACCGCGCAGGGCCAGCCACAGCAGCGCGGTGACCACCGCCAGACCGCCCAGCTCGGCAGCGGCCAGGCCGACCGTGGTGGCGAACCAGGTCAGCCCGACCACCGCCACCGTCACCGGCCCGGCCACGCCGGCGAGCAGCACCTGCCGGGCCACCCACAACCGCGGCGACGGCCGGGAGAACTGCTCCGAGGTGAGGTCCGCGACGGCCATGCGTACCCCCGGTTGACGGCGAGCGTCCAGCCTACGGCCGGCGGCACGTACGCTCCGGCCGTGACGCTGACGGCAATGACCTACCGGCTGACGCAGTACGCCCGCGGCGGCGGCTGCGCCTGCAAGATCCCGCCCGGGGAGCTCGAAGGAGTCGTCGCCGGGCTGCTCGGCCGCCCCCTCGCCGGCGCCCCCGAGCTGCTGGTCGGGCTCGACGACGGTGACGACGCCGCCGCCGTCCGCATCGAGGGCAACCGGGCGGTCCTCGCCACCGCCGACTTCTTCACCCCGGTCGTGGACGACGCCTACGACTGGGGGCGGATTGCCGCCGCCAACGCGCTGTCCGACATCTACGCCATGGGCGGCGTACCGCTGATCGCGGTGAACCTGCTGTGCTGGCCGCGGGACCTGCTGCCCTTCGAGCTGGCCGCCGAGGCGCTGCGCGGCGGCCTGGCGGTCGCGACCGTAGCGGGCTGCCACGTCGCCGGCGGTCACAGCATCGACGACCCGGAGCCGAAGTACGGGATGGCCGTGACCGGCATCGCGGCAGCGGACCGGCTGCTGCGCAACGATGCCGCCGAGCCCGGATTGCCGCTGTCGCTGACCAAGCCGCTCGGCCTCGGCGTGCTCAACAACCGGCACAAGTCGACCGGTGAGGTGTTCCCGCAGGCGGTCGAGACGATGGTCACCCTCAACCGGGCGGCGTCGGAGGCGGCGCTGGCCGCCGGGGTCAGCTGCGCCACCGACGTCACCGGCTTCGGGCTGCTCGGTCACCTGCACAAGCTCGCTCGCGCGAGCGGCGTCACCGCGGTGGTGGACGCCGCCGCCGTCCCCTACCTGGACGGCGCCCGAGCCGCCGCCGCGGCCGGCTACGTCAGCGGCGGCAGCCGGCGCAACCTCGACTGGGTCCGCCCGCACCTCGACGCCGGGGCCGCCGAGGAGGTCGAGCTGCTGCTGCTCGCCGACGCACAGACCTCCGGCGGGCTGCTGGTCGCCGGCGAGATTCCCGGCGCCCCGGTGATCGGCGAGCTGGTCCCCCGCCGGGGTGCTACGACGCTCGTCATCCGCTGACGATCCGGTCGTGCCAGACTGCCTCGCACTTCCACTTGTCGTGCGCGTCCCGAGGTGAGGCGACCATGGGGAAAATCGTAGGCCTGCTGGTGGGTATGGAGAACACCTTCCCGCTGCCGTTCCTCGAGGCGGTCAGCGAGAAGGGCCGCGCCGACGGCATCCACGCCGAGATGGTCTCGATCGGCGGGGCCGGCGAGCTGGAGGAGCCGCCCCGGTACTCGGTGATCGTGGACCGGATCTCCCACGAGGTCGGGTTCTACCGCGCGTACCTCAAGAGCGCCGTTTTGCTCGGGACCGTCGTGGTGAACGACCCGTTCTGGTGGGAGGCGGACGAGAAGTTCTTCGAGTGCACGCTGGCCCGCAAGGTCGGGGTCGCCGTACCCAAGACGATCATCCTGCCGAACAAGGACTACCCGCCGGACATCGACCAGAACAAGTCGCTGCGCAACTTGCAGTACCCGATGGACTGGGAGGGGATCGTCGGCTACACCGGCCTCCCCGCCGTCATGAAGCCGAACACCGGTGGCGGATGGAAGGACGTCTACCTCGTCCGCAGCGTCGAGGAGCTGATCTCCGCCTACGACCAGACCGGCACCAAGACGATGATCCTGCAGGAGTTCATCGACTGGGACGACTACGTCAGATGCATCTGCATCGGCGAGGACATCCTGCCGCTGCGCTACGACCCCAAGCGGTCCTTCTTCGAGCGGTACGTCGTCGACCACCCGCCGGAGGGCTGGCTGCGGGAGCGGGCGATCGAGGACGCGCGCACGCTGACCCGGGCGCTGGGCTACGACATGGACACCGTCGAGTTCGCGGTCAAGGACGGCACGCTCTACGCGATCGACTTCCTCAACCCGGCGCCGGACTTCGACAACTTCTCCATCAAGGAGCAGAACTTCGCCTGGGTCATCGACCACAATGAGCGACCTGGTGCTGCGCTACGCCCGCGGCGAGGCCCGGCCGCCATGGCACGGTCAGCAGCTGTGGTGGCGGCACGTCGCACCGGCCGACGCCGGTGGCTGAGCGGATGCGGCGGTGAGCGAGCCGGCGGCGGTCTACCACGAACTGCTGACCGATGAGTTTCTCGCCGCCGAGAGCGTCGGGGTGCTGCAGGGCGGTCAGGCCCAGCGGAGCCTGTTCTTCGGCCGGCATCCGTTGTGCAGTGCGCTCCGGCCGAACCTGATCGACCATGCCCGATACGACCGGGTGGTGGCGGCCTCGCACGCCGTCTACTCGTCGTTCCGCGCGTTGGAGACGGCGCTGCTCGACGACGCCGACCTACGCGCCGAGCTCGACCTCGAGCCGGCCGAGGAACGGCTGGCACTCGCCCGACCCGGCGCCGCCGCCTCCTCGCCATCCTCCCGGCTGGACGGGTTCTTCACCGACGAGCTGCGCTTCGTCGAGTACAACGCCGAGACGCCGGCCGGCATGGCGTACGGCGACAACCTGACCGAGGTCTTCGAGGCGCTGCCGGTGATGCAGGAGTTCCGCAAGCGGTTCCGGCTCCGGTCGTTGCCCGTCCGGGATCACCAGCTGGCCGCGATGTTGCGAGCGTTCCGGGAGTGGGGCGGCGCGCCGGCGCCGGCGCTGGCGATCGTGGACTGGCCCGGCCTGCCCACGCTGACCGAGTTCGAGATGTTCCGCGCCTACTTCGTCGGCCGCGGTATCCCGACGGTCATCTGCGGCCCCGGCGATCTCGACTTCCGCGGCGGGGTGCTCTACGCCGACGGCCAGCCCGTCAACCTGGTGTACAAACGGGTGCTCGTCACCGAGCTCCTGGCCAGCGAGGACGAGGGTGACCGCGCGTTGACCGACGCCTACCTGGCCGGTGCGGTCTGCTGCGTCAACACCTTCCGCGCGAAGCTGGTCGACAAGAAGATGAGCCTCGCGCTGCTCTCCGACCCCCGCTACGCCACGCTGTACAGCTCGGCGCAGCGCCGCGCGATCGAACGGCACATCCCGTGGACGCGCAAGGTGCGGCCGGGCCCGACCACCCGACACGGGCAGCACATCGTCGATCTCATCGGCTACCTGTGCTCGCATCGCCAACAGCTGGTGCTCAAGCCCAACGACGAGTACGGCGGCCGCGGTGTGGTGCTGGGCTGGACCATCGACGACCACGAGTGGGACCAGGCGGTCTCCGTCGCGCAGACCCGGTCCTATGTGGTGCAGGAGGCGGTGCCGGCGCCGCGGGAGTCCTTTCCGGTGGCGCTGGGCAGCGACGTGCGGTTCCTCGACCTCACCGTCGACCTCGACCGCTACCTCTACTACGGGCAGGTCGGCGGCTGCCTGAGCCGGCTGTCCTCCTCCGCGCTGCTCAACGTCACCGCCGGCACCGGCAGCGTCGTACCCACCTACGTCGTGGACGGACCGACGTAGTCGCTAGACGAAGCGGGGCAGGTGGTGCGCGAGCTGCGCCCGCCAGGACGGCCAGTCATGCGCTACGTCGTGGCCCCAAAGGTCGGTCTCGTGCCGGATGCCCTTGTCGGTCAGCACCGCGTCGAAGCGCAACGTGCTCGGCAGGGCGCCGCTGGCGCTGTCGTCCTCCCACATGCCCTGCCCGCAGACGAGCAGCAGGCGGACCCGACGGCGCAGCCAGTCCAGATGCTCGCCGGTCATGTTCGCGACGTAGTCCTGCGGATTGTTGAAGTAGAACGCGTCGCCGCGCTCGCCCCACCCGATCCGCGACATGTCGTAGACACCGCTCAGGCAGATCGCGAGCGGGAACAGGTCGCTGCGTCGAAGGGCGAAGTTCGCGGCGTGGAAGGCGCCGAAGCTGACGCCGGTCACCATGATGTCGGTGGGACCGCCACAGTCCCGGTAGATCGCCGGGACCACGTCGTTGGTGATGTAGTCCTCGAACTTCTGGTGTGCCTGCGCCCGCGCCTCCAACGGCAAACTGTCGTTGCGCCAGCTGGCGGAGTCATAGCTGTCGACGCAGTAGATCTTGACCCGGCCGTCCGCCACCAGGCCGCCCACGGCGTCGATCAGGCCGCGTTCCTCGTAGTCGGCGGCCCAGCCCATGTCGGAGGGGAACGCGAGCAGCGGCCGGCCGTAGTGGCCGTAGGCGATCAGGTTCGACTCGCCGACCGCCAGCGACTGCATGACGACGTGCTCTCGTCTCATCCCCACAGCTCCCCGAGCAGGTTGACCAGGCCGGGCTGAAAGGTATCCCGCCAGCCGATCCAGTTGTGCGCATCCGGCACCTGATAGAACTCGACGTCGTACCCCTGCCGGCGGAGCACGAGGCTCGTCGCGCGGTTGTTCGCGAAGTTCATCTCGACCCGGCCGCAGGTCATCCGGATCGGTATCGGCTGGTCCCATTCCCGGCTCGCGTGCACCCGGTCGGTGAACCAACGAATCCTCTGGAAGTACTCGAACGCCAGCTCGTACCGGTCGTAGCGGTGATGGAAGAAGCTGCCCGACTGCAGGAAGAGGCCGCCGAACGACGGCGGGTAGGTGCGGTGCGCGTGCAGCATCGCGAGCGCGCCGAGGCTGCATCCCATGCCGACCCGCATCCGGCGGCCGGGCGCGATCGGAGCCGGCCGGTGCAGGTGGGGCAGCACCTCGCCGTGCAGCGCCTCGGCGTAGTTGGGGGAGGCTGAGTAGTCCTCGTCGCGGGCGACCGGGTGCAGCAACGCCGCCCGCATCGGCGGCAAGGTGCGCTGCGCGCTGAGCGTGTCGAGCATGACCAGCAGGTCGGAGAACTCGGCGTACTGCACGCCGTCGTGCACGACCAGCAGTGGCAGCGGCTCGGCCGGGTCGGTGCCGGCGCTGCACCAGAGCCGGACCGGCACCCCACGGCCCAGGGTGCGGCTGGGCACCGTCAGGTCCTGCACCGGGCCGGCCGGCCCGCCGGCCGCCCGGCGCAGCCATCCCGGCGCTGCGTAGCCGGGGAACTCCATCACGGACTTCGAGCCGAACGCGCCGGGCGCCTGCACCGGGTTATGGGGGTCGCAGACCAGCTCACGGCCGCCGTCGGCGTGCAGCAGCTCCAGCAGGTACTCCATCCGGTCCACAGCCGGCCGTTCCAGCCGAACCTGCCAGAGTTCGCCGTCGCCGTCGCCGCTCCGCTCGAACTCGGGGCCCGCCCTGGGCGTGGCCACCTCCTGCACCAGCGAGACGGCGACGAGCCTGCGGTCCGGGTCGGGGAACCGGAACGTCACACCGGTCGAGTCCACGACCGGACCGGCAACCGCCGGAGCAGCACCCATCCGCGGCAGGGTAGTGGCCGAGCCACCCGGTGCCGCCGCGGCGACCGGGAGATGCCAGGGTGGCCCGGTGACGCGCACCTTGTTCTCCGGCGCGGACGTGTTCGACCCGACCGGGAGCCGGCCCGGCACGCACCGGGCGACGTGGTGACCGAGGGCTCCCGGATCGTCGACGTGGGCCGGGACTCGACGGCGACGTCGAGGTCGACCTCACCGGACGGACGCTGCTGCCTGGCCTGTTCGACTGCCATGTGCACGTGGTGATCAGCGAGACCGATCTGCTCGGCAGCGCGCAGCGGCCGTTCTCCTACCAGTTCTACGAGGCCGCTCGAAACCTGCGCTCGACGTTGGCGTTGGGCATCACGACGGTCCGGGACGCCTGGGGCGCGGACCTCGGGGTCAAGCGCGCGGTCGCCGACGGCCTCATCCCCGGACCCCGGATGCAGATCTCCATCGCCATGATCAGCCAGACCGGGGGGCACGGTGACGCCTGGATGCCCTACGGCGGTGAGCTTTCCATGTTCGGCGCGGCGCACCCCGGCCGCCCGACCGGCATCGTCGACGGGCCGGAAGAGATGCGGCGCAAGGTCCGCGAGCTCATCCGCCACGGCGCCGACGTTCTCAAGGTCGCGACGTCCGGCGGCGTGCTCTCGCCGCAGTCCGACCCCCGGTCCGGGCACTTCAGCTCCGCCGAGCTCGACGTGCTCACGGCGGAGGCCCGCGCCGCCGGGCGGTATGTCATGGCGCACGCACAGGCCAGCGAGGGCATCAAGGCCGCCGTGCGGGCCGGGGTCCGTTCCATCGAGCACGGCATCTACCTCGACGACGAGGCGATCGCTCTAATGCTCGAGCGCGGCACCTACCTGGTGCCGACGCTGCTCGCGCCCCGTGGGTTGCTGGCCGCCATCGAGGCCGGCGCGGCGCTGCCCGAGGCGACGGTCCGCAAGTCCCGGGAGGTGCTGTCCGCACACACCGACTCGTTCGCCCGCGCCGCCGCCGCCGGGGTCCGCATCGCGATGGGGACCGACTGCCCCGTCTCACCGCACGGCACCAACCTCCGCGAGCTCGCCCTCATGGTGGAACACAGCGCCATGGGGCCGGCCGACGCGCTGGCCGCGGCGACCTCCGCGGCGGCGGAGCTCCTGGGCCTGGGCGCCGAGCTGGGCGTCATCGCGCCGGCCAAGCGGGCAGATCTCGTCGTCGTACGCGGCGATCCGGACGACCTGGCGACCTTGGCGGAGCGGGTGGAGCAGGTCTGGCAGGACGGCGTCCGGGTCGTGTGATGCGGGTCGGCCCGAGCCGCGGATCGACGGTCCAGCGGTCAGCGGCTCGCGGGCTTGGTAGCCGCGGTGTCCCGGTACGCCCCGCCGCTAGCGATCGACTCGGCCGGCATCCGGGTGATGAGCGGCAGCAGCAGCGACACCAGCGCGACGATGCCGATGACCGTGAACGGCAGCGTGTAGTGCTGGCCGCTGCTCTCGTAGAGGCGGGCGGTGATCAGCGGGCCGAAGACGCCGCCGATGCTCCACGCGACGATCATCGCGCCGTAGATGGCACCGGCGTTCGGGGTGCCGTAGAAGTCGGCCGCCGTCGCCGGCATCGTGCCGAAACCGCCGCCGTAACAGAGGTAGACCACCGCGGCGAGGAATGCGAACACTCCGAACGCCGCCGCGTGGGGCAACACCAGGAAGGAGATCCCCTGCAGCGCAAGCATGCCGAGAAAGGCCTGCATCCGGCCGACCTTGTCCGACAGCGCCGCCCACACGATGCGGCCGCCGCCGTTGAACAACCCCAGCGCCCCGACCAGGCCGGCGGCCGTCGCCGCACTGGCACCAGCCACGTCCTGGGCGGCGTCGGAAGCCTGGGAGATCAATGCGATTCCGCAGCCGGTGTTGAGGGTGAGGATGGCGGTGAGCAGGTACCACTGCTTGGTGTGCAACGCCTCGGCGAGGGTGTAGGTGCGGGCGGAGGCGACCGACTTGCCGGTGCTCGCCGGCGTGAACCCCGGCACCGTGTAACCGGCCGGCGGGTTGCGGAAGAACGAGCCGCCCAGCAGCACCATGACGAGGTAGGCCAGGCCGAGCGGCAGGAACACGCTGGGCTTCACGTCGGTGCCGGCCAGCAGCCGCTTCGCCAGCGGCGCGGTCAGCACGGCGCCGAAACCGAATCCACCAACGGCGATACCGGTGATGAGCCCGCGCTTGTCCGGGAACCACTTCGCCAGCATGGCGATGGGGGTGATGTACGCCGCGCCGAGCCCCACGCCGCCCACGACGCCGTAGGTCAGCACCAGAAGCCACAGCTGATCCTTGGAGGTCACCCGCGAGGCCAGGATGATGCCGAGCGAGTACAGGACGCCGCCGACGAGCGCCACCGGCCGCGGGCCCCGCCGATCCTGGATGCGGCCGCCGATGAACGTGCCGATGAAGATGGTGCCGATCGCCACCTCGAACGGCAGCACCGCCTGCGCCTTGCTCCAGCCGAACTCGGCCTGCAGCGGCTTGTTGAACACGCTCCACGCGTAAACCGCGCCCAGCGCCAGCTGGAGCAGCACCGCCGCCACCACGATGCCCCACCGACCCCGGGTCGGCGCGTTGCTCCTTGTGTTTTGTACGGGGTTCGCCACATGTCCTCCAAGCGGGATCGTGCCGGGTCGGCGGGACGTACCCGACCCGGCCGGAGTTCCTACGTCTGGTCGGTCGGCCCGGCCCCGCCCGGCGCGCCGCCGGCCAGGCGTTCGCGTTGCGGGACGACGGTGTACTTGGGGTCGCGGGCCGAAGCGACCCCGGCGTAGAAGATGCCGAACCGGGTGCACACCGAGCCGCCGACGAGCGCGCCGCCGCCCAGCACCGACGCGAGCCGAGACCGACGGCCGAGCAGTCCGCCGACCGCGGCACCGCCGACGGTGAGCGCCTTCGCGACCCGCAGCAGCTGGCCCGGGCGCCCCTCGTGCAGCGGCTCCCCCACGAGCCGCATCCGGCGCTCCATCTGCATGCTGGCCCCGAGCTCGAGCGCGGCGCCGAGCACCGCCTGGCGTCGCGCCGGACCAGCCTGCGTGGTGGGCACGGTCATCATGGCCAGCCCCCCACCGGCCGCCGCGGCGCTGCCGGCGAAGACCAGCGGCAGCTCGTGATAGGCCTCGTGCCAGGTAGGCACCGCCGTGTCGGCCAACAGGACCGCCGTGTAGGACGCCAGCGCCGGTCCGGTGGCTCCGGCGACCAGGCCGGTCGGACGGCTCAGCCAGCCCAGCGCGCGTACCAGCCGGCGCCGCCGCGCACCGGCCGGCAACAGCCCCACCATCTCGCCGGCGGCCGCTGCCCCGGCCATCGGCCCGTAGGTGGCGAGGATCCAGGTCCCGACACTCATCGGGGAGGTCGGCTTGACGACCCGCAGCATGTTGTAGAACCGGGACGGCCGGCCCAGATCGTGGATCAGGAAGTAGGTGCTGGCGAGCAGCGCCCCGAAGCTGCTCAGCCGGCCGGCCCTCCGCAGCGCGGGCCGTCCGGTGAGGTCGGCACCGGCGGCGAGCAGCGAGGAGCCGGCCGCGAGCCCGCCGGTGAACAGGTACGCCGGGATGTCCCACGTCCAGTTCGGCGCCTTGACCACCGGCCGCCCGTAGTAGGAGGTGAACTCCGCCGGCGGGACCATCGCCCGCTCACCGCCGCCGCCGCGGCGGCGCCGCCCGCCGCGGTCCCACAGCCGGGCGTTGCGGTCCGGCGGTCCGGCGGACATCCCGTCCCGGGTCACGCTCACCGGGCCGCCCCCAGGAACGCGGCCACCGCACCGGCGAGCACCGTGACCGCTGCCACGCCGGCGCGGCGCCACATCGCCGGCAGGTCCCTTGTCGTCACCACCGGGTCCGGTGGCAGCCCGTAGACCTCCGGCTCGTCGAGCAGCAGGAAGAACGCGCCGGCGCCGCCAACCCCGTCGGTCGGGTCGTGGCCGTAGAGCCGGGCGTCGGTCACGCCAGCGTCGTGCAGCGCCGCCACCCGGCCGGCGGCCCGCTCGCGCAGCTCGTCGAGGTCGCCGAACTGGATCGACTGGGTCGGGCAGGCCTTCGCGCAGGCCGGGGTCTGGTCGTCCTTCAGCCGGTCGTAGCACAGCGTGCACTTCTGGGCCAGACCGACCGTCGGCGACTCCTGCCGGCGCTGGTCGATGACGCCGTACGGGCAGGCCGGAACGCAGTAC
>JBBSHH010000081.1:0-11838 GCA_038253225.1 Mycobacteriales bacterium
ACCAGATAGGCGACCAGGATGCCCACGACGAGCGCGGCCTCGAGGCCTTCGCGCAGGCCGATGAGGTAGTTGCCCAGCACGATGCTCCTCGGGTCCGGGGCGGCTTAGGGCAACCTAACTACGCCTCCGCCGCCGCCGTCAATCCATCATGCCGCGCGGATCTCATGACCGGGCCCCACTGCCGGTGGCGGTGGCCGGCGGGTCACCCGGACGGGCGTAGCGGAGGTAGCCGTCCGCCCGCACCTCGACGACCGTGAAGCCGGTCCGCTCCAGCAGCCGCCGGGAGGCGGTGTTGTCCGACAGCACCTCCGCGACCAGCCGGCGCACGCCGGGCTGCCGCTCGCACCAGTCGACCAGCCCGGCCACCGCCTCGACGCCGTAGCCCCGCCGGCGGTACGGCGCCGCCAGGCCATAGCCGATCTCCGCCTCGCCCGCGGCGTCCGGTCCGCCCTTCCAGCCGCAGTCGCCGATCACCTCACCGGTCGAGCGGAGCACGACGTACCAGCCGGTGTTGTCGGGGTCACCGGCGCGGACGTCCATGCCGAGCCCGTCGAGGGTGTCGGCGTGCGGCCAGCCGGCGCCGGCCCGCAGCCCCGACGGGCGGCCGGCGAGCAGCGCGCGGGCACTGCCCAGATCGACCGGCTGCAGCCGCAGGCGCGCGGTCTCGATCGTGCGGTCAGCCACCGGCGAGGCCGGCGGTCAGCGCCGCGGCGGTCAGCTCGACCTGCCACGGCCGGGCGCCGGCGGCGCGCAGCGCCGCTGCCACGGCGGGCGCGTCGAGCGGTTCGGGCGGGCTCCATGCCAGCCGGCGGACGGCTTCGGGCTGGAGCAGGTTCTCGGTCGGCACCCGGTGCTCCGCCGCGATCGCCAGTACGGCGGCGCGGGCCCGGGCCAGCCGGGCCGCCGCGACCGGGTCGCGCTCGGACCAGCGGTGTGCCGGCGGGGGGCCCTCGCCCGGCGGCGCCATCAGCGGCAGGTCGTCGTCGGGCAGGCGGGCCGCCGCCGAGAGCGCGGCGAAGAACCGGGGCACGTGCCGGCGGGTGCTGCGCCCGCCGTACACCGGCAGCGCGGACAGTGCCTCGGGGGTCGGCGGCGCCGCCGCAGCCGCCGCCACCACGGCGGCGTCGGGCAGCACCCGGCCGGGTGCGACGTCGCGACCGCGGGCGATCTCGTCGCGGACCTCCCACAGCGCCCGGACCGCCGCGAGCTGGCGGCGACCACGCAGCCGGTGGATGCCGGAGGTGCGCCGCCACGGCTCGTGGCGCGGCGGCACCGGCGGGGCGGCGACGATCGCGGCGAACTCCTGCTCGGCCCAGCCGAGCTTGCCCTGGGTACGCAGCTCCGCCTCCAGGGCGTCCCGCAGCTCGATCAACACCTCGACGTCGAGCGCCGCATAGCGCAGCCACGGTTCGGGCAGCGGGCGCTGCGACCAGTCCGCGGCGGAGTGTCCCTTCTCGAGCGTCAGCCCCAGCACGGACTCCACCATCGCGCCCAGCCCGACCCGGTCGAAGCCGGCCAGCCGACCGGCCAGCTCGGTGTCGAAGATCCGGACCGGTCGCATGCCGATCTCGGCCAGGCAGGGCAGGTCCTGGTTGGCGGCGTGCAGCACCCACTCGGCGTCCGCGATCGCCGCCCCCACCTCGCGCAGGTCCGGGCAGCCCACCGGGTCGATCAGCGCGGTGCCGGCGCCGGCCCGGCGCAGCTGGACCAGGTAGGCCCGCTGGCCGTACCGGTAGCCCGACGCCCGCTCGGCGTCCACGGCTACCGGACCGGTCCCGGCGGCCAGCGCGCCGACCGCCGCGGCCAGCGCCCGGGCGTCCGCGACGGTCGGCGGTACGCCGTCCCGCGGCATCAGGAGCGGGACCGGCGGGGCCGCCTCGACCGGGTCGGTCGCCGGTTGGTCCAGCTCCCCGTCGGTCCCGGGGTCCCGGGCGAGCGAGGTCACCGATCTACCGTACTTCCCGGTAGCGACAGCGACCGGTCCGCCGCGCGGCGGGGGTGCGTCAGCGGATGACGCCGGCCCGCATCGTCAGGGCCACCATCTCCGCCCGGTCACCGGTGCCGAGTTTGCGCGAGATCCGGGCCAGGTGGCTCTTCACGGTCAGCGCCGAAAGCCCCAGGTCCTCGCCGATCTCCTTGTTTGACCGGCCGTCGGAGACCAGCTTGAGGACCTCGACCTCCCGGTTCGACAGGTCGCTGACGCCGTCGGTGGCGGTGTTCCCGCGCAGACCGACCGCGAGCAGGGAGGCGACCATCGGGTCGGCGTACACCCCGCCGTCGAGCACCCGCCGGACGCCGTCCGCCACCACCGTCGGGCTCGCGGACTTGAGCAGGTAGCCCTGCGCCCCCGCGACGAACGCGGCCCGTACCGAGTACGGGTCGTCGGCCGCGGAGAGCACGACCAGCCGGCCCCAGCCGGCGGCCCGCAGGTCGGCCAGCAGGTCCAGCCCGGACCCGTCGGGTAGCCCCACGTCGAGGATGCACAGGTCCCGCGGGCCGCTGGCGTGCGCCCGGGCCCGCGCCTCGGCGACGCTGGCCGCCTCCACGACCTGGCTGGCGCCCATCGCGGTCAGCCGGCTCACCATGGACTCGCGGACCAGTGGGTGGTCATCGACGACCATCGCGGTGAAGCCCGGTGTCGTCCCGGTTGCGGCCGGGAATCCGGCCCGATCGACCAGCGTGGTCACTGGTACCTCCCAGGGAGAAAGTGTCCGGCCGCAACCCGCGAGGGTCCGCCGAGGGTGTCGCCCCGGTCGGGACGCAACGGTGGAGGTATCGGCCGGGTGGCGGGGCGGCTGTAGCCGGTCGGCTCGCACCGGCGAAGTGGGGCCGGCCGGCCGGGCGCCGCTCGGCCAACCGGGCGGCGGCACGCTAGCCCGACTGCTCCACCCGGGTGGTCCTTGGGAGCAATGGTCGCCGCGGGCAACAGCAATGGGCGGCACCCGCCGAACAAGGGCGGGACGCCCGGACTCGGTTCGGGACATCTCTCGGAAAGGACAGCGCGTGAGCCACACCTCTCGGCGACGGACCCAGCTGCGGACCGCGGCGGCTCTCGGCCTCACCGGCCTCGGCCTGACCTGCCTCGGGATCGGCGCCGGACCTGTGGCTGCGGGCGCAGCGAGCCGGGGCGCCGACGCCCCGGCCGGAGCGGTGACGGCGGTCGTGACGCTCGCCGGGTCCGGGCCGGTCACCGCGCCGGGGCTGCGGGTCGTCGCGCGACTGGGGTCGGTCCAGGCCGAGGTGGTGCGGGGCAACGCCGCCGCGCTGGCCGCGCTGGCCCGGGACCCCCGGGTGCGCGGCGTCGCACCGGACTCGCGGCTGCGCCTTGCCGGCAACGGCTACATGCGCGGGGAGAGCGTGGTGCCGTGGAAGGGGCTCGGCGACGCGGCCGGCACCCTGACCGCCGGCGCCGGCACCACCGTCGCGCTGGTCGACACCGGCGTCAGCGACACCAGCTCACTCAACCGCGCCTCCGGTCGGCTCGTCGACGGCGTCGACACCTCCGAGCTCTCCGAGGGCGGGGACGCGCGTACCACCGGCACCTTCACCGACGGATACGGGCACGGCACGTTCCTGGCGACCGTGATCGCCGGCGGGGTGGCGCCCGGCACCGGCACCGCGCGCGGCATCGGGGTCGCCCCGGGGGCCCGGGTCGTCGTCGTCAAGGTCGCCGACGCGGCCGGGGAGACGTCGCTGGCGGAGGTACTGGCCGGGCTGGACTGGGTGGCGAGCCACCGGCCGATCTCGGTCATGAACCTCTCCCTGGGCGCCCCCCGGCCGGAGCCCCGGTACGGCGCCGACCCGCTGACCGCCGCGGTCGCGCACGTGCGGGACAGCGGCGTGACCGTGGTCGTCTCGGCCGGCAACAACCCCGACGAGGTCACCGACCCCGGCTACGCCCCCGAGGCGCTCACGGTCGGCGCCGCGGACACCACCAACACGCTGAGCGCGGTCGCGGACTGGAGCGGCCGGGCCTCGGTCGCCGGGGTCGACAAGCCCGACGTGGTGGCGAACGGCGTGCACATCCTCGGCCAGCTGCCGCCGGACTCGCTCATCGCCCGGACCAACCCGCAGGCGCAGACGCCGAACGGGCTGTGGCGCGGCTCCGGCACCAGCGAGGCCGCCGCGGTCACCACCGGCGTCGTGGCGGCCTACCTCGGGACGTACCCGGACGCCAGCCCGGTCGAGGTGAAGCAGGCCGTGCGGGCGGCGGCGCTGCCGCTGCCGACGGCCGGCTCCGGGGCCGGTCTGGTCAACCTGCCGGCTCGCGCCGCCGGTCCGGACGCCCACTCCGGCGAGGAGTCCCTCGACCAGGTCGCCTGGGCCGGCAACGCCTGGCGGCACGGCGACTGGTCCGACTGGCTCGGCCACTCGTGGTCGGCCAGCACCTGGGGCGCCAGCACCTGGGGCAGCAACCCGTGGGGCGCGAGCACCTGGGGCGCCAGCACCTGGGGCGCTAGCACCTGGGGCGCCAGCACCTGGGGCGCCAGCACCTGGGGCGCGAGCACCTGGGGTGCGAGCACCTGGGGCGCGAGCACCTGGGGCAGCCGGTCATGGGGCGAGTAAGGCCGCGCCGGGTGCCACCGGCCGCCCGGATCCGGCTGCTGGCCGCGCTCGCGGCCGCGGTGGCCCTCGGGCTCTCGGTCCGCGACGGCTGGGGCGCTCCGACCTGGTGGGCGGTGCCGCTGCTGGCCGCGACCGTCACGGTCAGCGAGCTCAACGTCGTGCATCTGTCCTTCGGCCGGCAGCGGTGGTACTTCTCGCTGACCGAGGGCGCGATCGCGGCGGCGTTCGTCTATGCGACCGGTTCCTGGTCGGTGCTGGCGGCGAGCGGTGGCCTGCTGGTGGCCCTGCTGGTCCGCCGGCAGGAACGGCTCAAGGTCGAGTTCAACGTCGTGCAGTTCGCCGCCGGTACGGCGCTGGGCGCCGGGGTGGCGGCGGCCACCGGCGGCGGGGTCGCCGGCGCCTGCGCCGGGATGGGTGTGTTCTGGCTCGTCAACAACGTGATGGTCGCCTCGGCGGTCGCCATCATGACCCGGCAGAACGTCGCCCGGCTGCTGTGGAGCAGCGGGCCACTGGCCGCTGTGCACTCCGCCGGGACCGCCAGCATCGGGCTGCTGGCCGCCTGGCTGTCGCTGAACGCCCCGCTCGGGCTGCTCGGGCTCGTCGTCCCGCTGGTGCTGCTCTGGCTGTCCTACGACGAGCAGACCAGCCGGGCCGCCGAGGCTCGCCTGTTCGCCGAGCTGGCCCGCGGCCAGGAGCGCGCCAACGCCCGCTCCACCGACATCTCCGCGCAGGTGCTGCTCACCGCCGCGGCCCGGCTCTTCGGCGGGGCCGACGTCGAAATGGTGCTGCTCGGCACCGACGGACCGGTCCGCTACGCCGGTGACGAGTACGGCGTCTCCCGGCGCCGGGTCGACCCGGAGGCCTTCGACGAGCCTTGGGTGCTGCACGCCCTCGGCGCCGGCGGCGTCCGCACCGGGATGGAGGCCGGCCGGCCATACTGCTCCGCCGTCCTCGGCCGGTCCGCCGCGGGCGCGTCGCCGCTGGCCGTGCTGGTCGCTCGGCGGCCGGCCGGCGCGGCCGGTTTCGGTCGACGCGAGGCCGCCCTGGCCCGGGTGCTGGTGGGCCAGGCCGAGGCGTGGCTGTCGATGGGCGAGCTGGCGGCGTCCCGGGACGAGGCCGTGGACCGGGCCGACGCGGCGGACCAGGCTGCGCGCGCGATCGGCGACCTCGGTGCGCATGCGGCCCCGGCGTTGATGGTGCTGCGCGACTCCGCCACCCGGCTGTCCCGGCTGGCGAGCACCCCGGTCGGTCCCGACCCGGTCGGTGACATCGTCGGCGAGCTGCACGCGGTCGAGCGCGCGGTCGCCTCCCTGCTCGGAGCGATCGCGCTCGCGGCCGATCCCGAACTGGCCCGGCTCGGCGGGCCGGCCGCACCGGTGGACCGGGCCGCGCCGAGTCGCACCGAGGACGACTGGACCACGACCGGTGTCCTGACCGAGGTCGCGCTGCCGTGATCCGGCGGCGCCCCAGCTCCGGCCGGGTGCTGCCGCTCGCCGTGCTGGCGGGTGGCGGCACCCTGGTCAGCTGTCTGGCGGCGCTGCTGGTCGCGGCGGTCGGGCTCAGCGCCGCCGGCCGGCTCGACCACCCGGCCCGGATCGCGCTCGGTGTCGCCGTCGCGACCTGTCTGCCGCTGGGGGCGGCCGCCGCGCTCGCCGCCGACCGGCTCGCCGCGGGGCTGCGGGCGCTGCGCGACGACGCCGTACGCCGGCTGCAGGAGCCCTCCGCGCCGGCCCGCGGGACCGCGCTGGAACGGATCTCGGTCAACACCAGCGTCGAGGTACTCGAGCTGGCCCGCACCCTCGACGCGCTGCACCTGCGGGTCCGGGTCGCCGACGACGTCGCCGAGCGGCACCGTCGCGCCGCCGAGACCGCCAGCGCGGGCATGTTCGAGCTGCTCTCCGGTCTGGTCGCGGCGGAGGAGGCCACCCGCGGGCAGCTCTCCGCCGAGCTGCACGACACGGTCGCGCAGACGCTGATGCTGGCCCGATCGATGCTCTCGATGCGACCGCTGGACGGCGACGAGATCGAGCATGCGGGCGAGCTGGTCGCCGAGGCCGAGGAGCAGGTGCGGGCGGTGATGGCCCGCACCCGGCCGCCGGCGCTGCGCGAGGGGGACCTGGCGGTCGCGGTGTCCTGCCTGCGCGATGACATGCTCAGCCGCTACGGCCTGCAGGTCCGGGTGCGCTGGCCGCAGTCGCCGCACCCGCTGTCGCTGGTCACCGCGATCACCGTGTACCGGTTCTTCCAGGAGGCGCTGCTCAACGTCATCAAGCACGCCGACTGCGACGAGGCCGAGGCGCTGCTCGAGCTCAGCGAGGACGCGGTGCTGGCCTCGGTCACCGACCGCGGCCCCGGCTTCGACCCCGACGAGGTGCGCCCGGAGCGCGGCCGGCACGTCGGGCTGGGCCTGCTGCGGGAGCGGGCCCGGCTCGCCGGCGGATCCCTCGAGGTCAGCTCCTGGCCCGGGGACGGCACCACGCTGACGCTGCGGCTGCCCCGACAAGCCACGTCGGTCGCCGCCCTGCTCAGCCGGGCCTCCTGACCGGAAGGGCTCGCAGGCTAACGGCGGGTGGGCCGCCGAGCCGGGATCGGAGTCACGCCCGGGGTCACCGGCGGCAGGCCGGCCGCCGAGCAGAGCACGTCGGACCAGGCGGCCACATGCGGCCCCAGGTCGCCCCCGAGCGGTGTCCACGCCGCGCGCAGCTCGACCTCGGCGCCGGCGGCTGTGCGGGAGAGCTCACCGAACCGCTCCGACGCGGCCCGGGTGACCGTGCCGGCCGGTGCGGTGTGGCCGGCGCCGCGCTCGGTCAGGGCCTCCACCAGCCAGCTCCAGCCGACCGCGGGCAGCATCGGGTCGGCGGCGATCTCCAGGTCGGTGCCGGCCCGGACGTAGGCGACGATCCTGGTGGTGCCGTCCCAGCCGTCCTGTCCGTCCGGGTCGTGCAGCACCACCAGCCGGCCGCTCGCCGCCTCCGCCCCATCGACGGTGACCTCACCGGCCAGCGCCACGGCGTACGGCGCGAGCCGGCCAGGGGCCGCTGTCTCGGTGATGGAGACCTCGGGGCGCAGCGCAGCCGCGCGTAGCGACGCAACCGCCCGGCGAAACGGCTCGGGAAGCTCCGCCGGCTCACTCCGGGCGGGCATGGTCGAAGGGTAGGCGTCGCCCGGCGGCCAAGCGGGGGCGGCGCGCCGAGCGGCCCCACCCTCAAGGCCGGTCCGGCCCCCACCTCCGGACCGGTCCGGCCGCGCGGCTTAGGGTCGGGCCGGTGCCCGATCTCGCGCCGTCCCCGCGATGACCGCGCTGCTCGCGCTGGGGGCCAGCCTGCTCTGGGGAGTCTCCGACTTCCTCGGCGGCACCACGAGCCGCCGGCTGCCGGTCTACACCGTCATCGCCATGTCGCAGGCGTGGTCGCTGCTATTCCTGCTTCCGGTCGCCGGGTTCACCGGCGAGTTCGGCGCCGACCGCAGCTACCTGCCGTGGGGCGTCGCCGGTGGGCTGGTGGGGCTGGTCGCTCTCGGGGCGTTCTACTCGGCGCTGGCCAGCGGGACCATGGGCGTGGTCGCCCCCATCGCCGCGATGGGTGTCACGGTGCCGGTGGTCGTGGGAGTCGCCGGGGGGGACGCCCCCAGCGTGCTGCAGCTGCTCGGACTGGCCACCGCCGTGACCGGTGTCCTGCTCGCGAGCGGCCCTGAGCTGCGCGCCAGCCGCGGCGGCACCCGGTCGCTGCTGCTCGCGGGGACGGCGGCTCTCGGTTTCGGGACGGTCATCGTGCTGGTGTCGCACGGCAGCCGGACCAGCGTGGTGATGACGCTGCTCGCGATGCGGCTCACCACGGTCACGCTGGTGCTGCTCGTCATCTCCGCCGGGCTGTTGGCCGGCCGCCGCCGGCGCCCACCGGTGCTGGCCAGGGAGCAGCCGCTGCTGGCCGTCATCGGCGCCGGCGACGTCGGCGCCAACGCCTGCTATGCCGTCGCCTCCCAGACGGGCCTGCTCAGCATCGTGGCCGTCCTCGCGTCGCTCTACCCGGCGGTCACCGTGCTGCTGGCCCGCCAGCTGCTGCGGGAGCGGCTGCGGCAGGTGCAGGCCGTCGGTGTGCTGACCGCGCTTGGCGGGGTCGTGCTGATCGCGGCTGGCGGCGGCACCGGCTGAGCCGCTTCGCCGCGGGGAGGTCAGGCCGCGTTGGCCGCGGTCGCCGCCACGGGGTCCCAGGTGCCCATCACGATGGCGGCACCGCAGTCACGGCAGGCCCGGTCCGGGCAGTCGTCGTGACCGTCGGGGCACGGCGGCTGCTCGAACTCCCGCCCGTCGCCGCAGATCGCGCAGTCCCGCTCCGTGAACACGATCGGCACCTCCGCGGTCGGGTCGGTCGCTGACAACCCCGACAGTGCCACGGCGCACCGACAAAACCGTGCAGCGGCGCCCGGCGTGTCGCTCGCCGGCGGCCACCGCCGGCCACCGCCGGCCGGACCCCCGATCCCGCCGCGACCTGCGTCCCCCGAGCAAGATCGGTAGCGACCGAGCCGCGGGCTGCGCGGCTCGGTCGCTACCGATCATCGGTGCGGCCGGGCGGGTCAGGGCAGCAGGAAGTCCATCGCCGGGGTGTTGTCCAGCGTGTAGAGGTAGCTCTGGACCTCCTGGATGTCACCGTTCTTCAGCTGGCTGTCACCGAAGGAGAACGCCGAGGCGTCGTAGAACCGGGCGCCGCTGGTCGCCGCCACCTGGGCCGGTCGCTGCTGGTCACCCTGTCCGCCGGACAGCGCGAACAGCTGGGTGCTGCCGTCGTTCACGTTGTTGCGCGGCACCGACATCGTGATCGTGCCGGCGGTGGTGTCGACGCGGCCGATCACCCCGTTGCCGGGTTTGCCGGCCACCCCGAACGCCAGGCACTTGTCGTCGCTGGTGCTCGGCACGGCCAGGCACTGGGTCGCCAGCGTCTGGTAGTCGTTGAACTTGAACGTCCACCGCGGCGCCGTGCCGGAGACCAGGTCCGCCGGCTGGTAGCGGGCGACGACGGCGGCCGGCTGGTAGCCGTCGGAGAACCGCAGCACGTACAGCAGCGACTTGGAGTTCGTGTCCGCCAGCGCCTTGGCCAGGTTGGTCGTCGACAGGCTGGCCAGCGTCATCGTGACGGTGAAGCCACTCTTGGCGGCGTACGAGCTGATGCGCGCCGAGGTGAAGTCCGATGCCGGCTCGTTGACCGGTACGCCGGGCGAGAACAGCCCGGAGTAGTTGGCCACCGCGTCACCGGTCGGGTCGGTCGACGACGTCCGGACCACCGGGGAGTTGCCGCCGCCGACCGTGCCACCGCCGAGGCTCGGCCCGCCGATCTGGGTGACCACCATCGGGCTGGCCACGTGCCCGGCGGCCTCACCTGGCTTCTTGGCGTCGTTGTCGTAGACCACCTGGAGGCGGTGCGAGCTCGGGTTGTACTTGATCGCGAAGAAGTCGGCCAGCGACCGGTCGCCGCCGGAGACCGAGCAGCCCAGACCGAGCAGGCAGATCGAGTCGTAGTGCATCGGGTGCGTCGTGGCCTTGACCTGGCTGAACGTGCGCGCGGAGGCGAGGGCGTTGACCGACTGGTTGACGTAGACGTTCCAGCTGGCCTTGAACGAACCCTGGTTGGGGTCGCCCTCGGTCTCGGTGCCGTAGAACGTGACCGCGACCCGGCCCGGCGCGCCGCCGGCCGCCACCCACGGGAAGACCGTCGTGCGCACCTTGTCCCGGTCGACCTGCAGCGGCGTGGAGAAGCCCACCGCGGACGGCACGTTCTTCGGCGCTGCGGCGGTCAGGGGGTTGTTGCCGATGGCCTGGTTGCAGTTCGCCAGGCTCGCGTGCGGCAGCGTTACCAGGTAGGTGTTGAAGGAGGACTTGTTCGCGTAGGCGATGTAGATGTTGCCGGCGCTGTCGGAGTCGGCGGTCGGGAAGCCGGCGCTGGGGCCGCCGGGGTCGACCGCGGCGACGCAGTCCTTGAACGTCGCGCCCTGGTCGTAGGAGACCGAGAGGTTAACGTTGGTGCCGGCGTTCCAGGCGAAGAACACGATCCGGCCGCCGTTGGGTGCGGTGAAGTTCTTGGGCAGGGTGCGCATCGGCCCCGGGAAGTCCGGGTTCGCGCCGCCGATCGCGGTGATCGGGCCGTAGGTGAGACCGCCGTCGACCGACTTTTGGACGACGATGTTGCGCGGGACCTGCTGGTTGTAGCTCAGCAGCACCGTCTGGGCGTCGGTGAAGACGTTCCACTGCCGGTCCGTGAGCGCCCCGGTGTTCGTGATGCCGTTGTCCTGCGGGCCGGCGCTGAGCAGCGTGTGCCCGTTGTCGGCGGAGGTGGAGGTGGTGAAGCCGTTGAGCGCGCCGAGACCCGCGTAGGCGTACTGGTAGTTGCCCAGCGCGTTCTTGGCCGGCGCCAGGTTGATCGCGCAGTCGCCACCGCCGCCGAGCGCCTGCTGGCCGCGCGGCTGGGTCCCGAGGATGTGGAACTGGTTGCCGCCGTCGGTGGACACCTGGGCGTAGTCGGCCGCCGAGGTGAACCCGCTCGGCCCGCAGGTGTAGGTGCGGCCGTCCGGCGCAGTCTCGATCAGCGGCTCGGCCTCGTCCCGCTGCGGATCCGCGGCCACGCTGGGCGAGAACGCCAGCCCGTTGGGTGGCGCCGAGGGCAGGCCGGTCTGGCTGGTGCGGCTCTTGGTGGTGATCACCAGCTTGCCGGTGTAGGGCTGCGGCTGGGTGTTCGCGAAGCCGCAGGCCTCCGCCTTGTAGTTGCCGGCCGGCAGGTCGCTGCCGGTGACGGTCTCGGTGGAGGCCGACGTGTCGCTCGAGCCGATCTCGCTGCCGGTCGCCCGCGGCCCGACGACCGTGAGGATCTCGTCGCTGGTGGTGGAGGACACCACCGGCTTCCAGGTGATCGAGAACGTGAACGTGGCGGTCACCGCGTTGTACGCCCCGGACGGCACCCCGACGGTGATCGTCTCGATGTCGCTGGCCGCGGCCGGCAGCGTGGTGCAGTCGCTGGAGGGGTTGGTGCCGGCCGGGATGGTGCCCGACCAGGTCTTGGTGACGGTCTGCCCGGCGGTGGCGGGGACCGTGACCGACTGGCTCGACGGGGTGGCGGCCTGGCCGGCGACGGCGGACAGCCCGACGGTGGCGACCGCCGCGGGCGTGTCAGATGGTCTGTGTAAGGACTTCGGTCCGACCCTGAGGTCTTCGGCCTCTGAGGGGAGCACAGTGTGAAGGTCATGACCGAGGACGACCCGGCGCCGGCGGCGCCGTCGTTGGCTGCG
>JBBSHH010000082.1:0-11277 GCA_038253225.1 Mycobacteriales bacterium
GGGCAGGCCTTCGCGCAGGCCGGGGTCTGGTCGTCCTTCAGCCGGTCGTAGCACAGCGTGCACTTCTGGGCCAGACCGACCGTCGGCGACTCCTGCCGGCGCTGGTCGATGACGCCGTACGGGCAGGCCGGAACGCAGTACCCGCAGCCGTTGCAGATGTCGGGCTGCACGACGACGGTGCCGAACTCGGTCCGGAACAACGACCCGGTCGGACAGACGTCCAGGCAGGCGGCGTGCGTGCAGTGCTTGCAGACATCGCTGGACATCAACCACCGGAACTCCGTGCGCACCTCGGCGCCACTGCCCTCCCCGGGCTTGGTCATCGACGGCATGCCCAGGTCCGCGGTCCGTCGGGGCAACCCCGGTTCCTGCTGACCGAGCTGCTTCGGCTGCTCGATGAACGCCACGTGCCGCCAGGTGCTGGCCCCGAGCGCGCCGGTGTTGTCGTAGGACATGCCCAGCAGCGAGATGCCGTCCTCCGGGACGGAGTTCCACTCCTTGCAGGCCACTTCGCAGGCCTTGCAGCCGATGCAGATGCTGGTGTCGGTGAAGAACCCCTTGCGGGGTGGGTGCGTCGCGTAGCCGGCGTCCCCGGCCGGGTCCGGCAGCGGTCCGGACAACCGGTTCGCGGTGACGGTCATGCGCCCATTTCCTCCGTGTTCACGGTCCTGCTGCCGTCGGCCGTGTTCACGGCCCCGCTGCCGTCGGCCGTGTTCACGGCCCCGCTGCCGTCGGCCGTGTTCACGGCCCTGCCCGTCTCCGCCGTGTTCACGGCCATGCCCGTCTCCGCCGTGACACCCGCCCGCCGTCGGTACTCCTCGACGTAGGCCAGTAGCGCCGGTCCCCGCGGCCGCCGACCGGGTCGCACATCACAGGCGCCCGCCTTGCTGTCCTGGATGTGCACGTTGGGATCCATCGAGACCGACAGCAGCTCGTTGGCGGCGTCGCCGGTGGCCAACCCCTTGCTGCCCCAGTGGTAGGGCAGACCTACCTGATGGACGACCCGGCCGTGAACCACGATCGCTGCGATCCGTTCGGTCACGAGCACCCGCGCCTCCACCGCCGTCCGCGCCGTGACGATCGTGGCCCAGCCGCCGTTCACCAGCCCACGCTGGGCAGCGAGCTCCGGGCTGACCTCGCAGAAGAACTCCGGCTGCAGCTCGGCGAGGTAGGGCAGAAAGCGACTCATGCCACCCGCTGTGTGGTGTTCGGTCAGCCGGTACGTCGTCCACACGAACGGGAACACGTCACTGCCCGGCTCGTCGCCGCTCGGCTGGTACAGGTTGTACGGCCGCTTCTTCATGACCTCGCGGGCCGGGTTGGCCTGCTGGTGGTAAAAGGCGTTGCGGAACGGCGACTCGTGCGGCTCGTAGTGGGCCGGCAGCGGCCCGTCGACGACCCCGGCCGGCGCGTAGAGCCAGCCTCTGCCGTCGGCCTGCATGATGAACGGATCGGCGCCGCCGATCGCGTCCTCGGACTTGGCGTCCTCCGGCGGCACGTAGTCGGGCCGCTTGTCCGGCTGGAAGTCCGGGACGTCGTGACCGGTCCACTTTCCCTGCTGCTCGTCCCACCATACGTAGGCCTTGCGCTCGCTCCACGGCTTGCCGTCCGGGTCGGCCGAGGCCCGGTTGTAGAGGATCCGGCGGTTCGCCGGCCAGGCCCAGCCCCACTCCGGGGCGACCCAGGACTGTTCGCGGCCGGGCCGGCGCCGGGCCGCCTGGTTCACGCCGTCCTTGTAGACGCCGGTGTAGATCCAGCAGCCGCCGAGCGTGGAGCCGTCGTCCTTCATCTCGGTGTACGCCGACAGCGGCCGGCCGGTGGCGATCTCGCAGCCGTTGATCTCCTTGAGCACGGCCTCCGGCGACGGATCCTGCGTCTCCCCCTCGACCGGGTAGTCCCAGGTGAGGTCCAGCAGCGGGCGGTCCCGCTCGTCGGTGGAGCCGGCCAGCTTCTCCCGCAGGATGCGCCCGAGGTGGTAGTAGAACCACAGTTCGCTGCGGCAGTCACCGGGCGGCTCGACGGCCTTGTGGTGCCACTGCAGCATGCGCTGTGTCTGGGTGAAGCTGCCGTCCTTCTCGGTGTGCGCCGCGGCCGGCAGGAAGAACACCTCGGTGCCGATCTGCTCGGTCTCGAGCTCACCGGTCTCGATCTCCGGGCCGTCGTACCAAAAGGCGGCGCTCTCGATCTCGACGAGGTCGCGGACCACCAGCCAGTCGAGGTTGGCGAGCCCCAGGCGCTGCATCTTGGCGTTGGCGGAGCCGACCGCGGGGTTCTGGCCGAGCAGGAAGTAGCCCTTGACCTTGCCGTCGACCTGGTCCATCACGGTGCTGTAGGTGCTGTGGTCACCGGTGATCCGCGGCAGGTAGTCGAAGCAGTAGTCGTTCGCATCGGTGGCGGCGTCGCCCCACCACGCCTTGAGCAGGTTGACGGTGTACGCGCGCATGTGGCCCCAGTAGCCGGTGCCGTTCGCGTTGGCCGCCACGAACTCGTCGAGGCTCTCGTGCTGGCGGGCGTGCGGCATCGGGATGTAGCCGGGCAAGATGTTGTACAGCGTCGGGATGTCGGTGGATCCCTGGATGCTGGCGTGCCCGCGGAGCGCGAGGATGCCGCCGCCCGGCCGGCCGATGTTTCCCAGCAGCAGCTGGAGGATCGCCGCCGTCCGGATGTACTGGACGCCGGTGGTGTGGTGGGTCCAGCCGACGGCGTAGACGAACGCCGACGTGCGGTCCCGACCGGAGTTGCTCGTCAGCGCCTCCGCCACCTCGAGGAAGAGCTCCGCCGGCACCCCAGAGGTCTCCGCCACCATCGCCGGGGTGTAGCGGGCGAAGTGGCGCTTGAGGATCTGGAAGACGCACCGCGGGTCGGACAGGGTCGGGTCCCGCTGGATCTTCGCGCCGTGCCCGAGGGTCGCGCCGCCGCTGCCCAGCGAGTGCGACTGCTCGGCCTCCTTGCTCTGCTTCGCCCGGCTACCGGCATCCCCGCCGCCGGCGTCCTCACCCCCGCCGGAGTCGGAGTCGGAGTCGGAGTCGGGAATCTTGCGGTCACCGGCCGCGCTGCCGACCTCGACGCCTTCGTACATCCAACTCGACGGGTCGTAGTGCCGACCCTCGGGGTCCCAACCGGAGAACAGCCCGTCCAAATCTTCGGTGTCCTGGAAGTCACCTCGAATGAGCGTGCTGGCGTTGGTGTAGGCCTCGACGTACTCGTGGAACCACTTGTCCTCGGTGAGCACGTAGTTGATCAGACCGCCGAGGAACGCGATGTCGCTGCCGGCGCGGATCGGCACGTGCAGGTCGGCCACCGCGCTGGTGCGGGTGAAGCGCGGGTCGACGTGGATGACCTTCGCGCCGCGCGCCTTGGCCTCCATCACCCACTGGAAGCCGACCGGGTGGCACTCGGCCATGTTCGAGCCCTGGATGACGATGCAGTCAGAGTTCGCCAGGTCCTGCTGGAACGTCGTCGCGCCGCCGCGACCGAACGAGGCTCCCAGACTGGGAACCGTGGAGGAGTGTCATATGCGGGCCTGGTTCTCGACCTGCACCGCCCCCATGGCGGTGTAGAGCTTCTTCATGAGGTAGTTCTCCTCGTTGTCGAGGGTCGCTCCTCCGAGGCTCGCCAGGCCCATCGTGCGCCGCACCTTCTTCCCGTCCACCATGTCCTGCCAGCCCTCGTCGCGGGCCGACAGCACCCGGTCCGCGATCATGTCCATGGCGGTGTCGAGGTCGAGCTCCTCCCAGCCGGTGCCGTGCGGCCGGCGGTACTTGACCTTGGTCTCGCGGCTCGGCCCGGTGACCAGCTGCAGGCTGGCGGAGCCCTTGGGGCACAGCCGCCCGCGCGAGACCGGGCTGTCCGGGTCACCCTCGATCTGGACGACCTTGCCGTCCCGGACGAACACGTTCTGGCCACAGCCGACGGCGCAGTAGGGGCAGACCGACTTGACGACGCGGTCCGCGGTCGAGGTCCGCGGGCGTAGCTGAACCGACCGGGCCGACTGCGCCGCGGCGCCGCGGCCGAGCGGGTCGTCACCGCTGAGCTGCCGCAGCACCGGCCAGCCCTCGATCCAGGTCCGGACGCCCATACGCCACCCCTTGAGTTTCCGGCCGGGCACACCCTTGCAGGCGGCAGCCTAGGCCAGCCGGTTCGCACCCGGTGAGCGAGGTCTGTCACCCTCGGCGGGACAGCAAACCCGGGGCCTGCGCGGGATCCGGCGGCCAGCAGCGGTCGAGAGGGGCGAGCCCAGATGGGACGGGTGACGAGCCGGCGCCCGGTGGTGCGCATCGACGGGGGGGCGACCCTGCACCGGCCGGACACCCTGGTCGCCGAGGAGCCGCTGGAGATCCGGGTCGACGGCCGACCGCTGTCGGTCACCATGCGTACGCCCGGCGCCGACTTCGACCTCGCGGTCGGCTTCCTCGTCACCGAGGGCGCCGTCCGCCGGGGCGAGGAGGTGGCCGGCATGCGGTACTGCGCCGGCGCGGGCGAGGACGGACAGAACAGCTACAACGTCCTCGACGTCGTGCTGGCCGACGGGGTCCCGCCGCTCCCCCCCGGCCTGGCCCGCAACTTCTACACGACCAGCTCGTGCGGCGTGTGCGGCAAGGCCAGCATCGACGCGGTGCGCACCACCGCCGGGTGGGAGGTCCGCGGCGACCCGGTGGTGGTGCACCGGGAGGTGCTGGCCGCGATGCCGGACACGCTGCGCGCCGCCCAGGCGGTCTTCGACCGCACCGGCGGGCTGCACGCCGCCGGCCTGTTCAGCGCCGACGGCGACCTGCTGTGCCTGCGGGAGGACGTCGGCCGGCACAACGCCGTGGACAAGGTGGTCGGCTGGGCCGCCCGGGACGGCCGGCTGCCGCTGCGGGGAAGCGTGCTGTTGGTCAGCGGCCGGGCGTCGTTCGAGCTGGCGCAGAAGGCGGCGATGGCCGGGGTGCCGGTGCTGGCCGCCGTCTCGGCGCCGTCCAGCCTCGCCGTCGACTTGGCCTCGGAGGCCGGCATGACGCTGGTCGGCTTCCTGCGCGGGCAGAGCATGAACGTGTACGCCGGCGCCGAGCGGATCCGCTGAGACGGCGTCCCGGGCGCGGCTACCGGTGCCGCTCCGACTTCCAGGTCTGCGGGTTCTCCATCGTGGCGGGACCGGCGGCGGACACCGCCGACAGCGGGGAGGCGACGTCCTCCAGCGACTTGCCCTCCGCGTCGACGCCGAGGAAGACCTCGACCAGCCCACCGATGACCATCACGCCGGCACCGATCAGGTAGCCGACGGTCAGCGCGCCGTGGTTGCTCCCGTTGCCGATGAGCTTGCCGTAGAACCACGGGCCGAAGGCACCGAAGCACTGGGCGATCGCGAAGAACAACGCGATCGCCTGGGCCCGGATCTCCAACGGGAAGATCTCGCTGACGGTGAGGTAGGCGGCGCTCGCGCCGGCCGAGGCGAAGAAGAAGATCACACACCAGCAGAAGGTCTGGGTGTAGGCGGTGAGGGCGCCGGCCTGGAACAGCATCGCGGTGACCGCCAGCAGCGCGCCGGAGAGGATGTACGTGCCGGAGATCATCCGCCGGCGGCCCACCGTGTCGAAGAGGCGGCCGATCGTCAGCGGGCCGGCCAGGTTGCCCACCGCGAAGGCGATGAGGAACGCCGGTGCCCAGCCGGTGGCGATGCCGTAGACCTTGGTCAGAACCAGCGTGTAGGTGAAGAAGATCGCGTTGTACAGGAACGACTGGGTGATCATTAACGAGGCGCCGAGCACGGAGCGGGAGGTGTACTGGACGAACAGCACCCGGGCGAGGTGAACGAAGTTGACCGGGCCCTGCGGCCGGATGTCGATGGCCTTCGTCTCGTCCAGCTCGGGCAGCGCGTTGCCGCTGCCCTCCACCTCGTGCTCGATGTAGGCGACGTTGTCCTCGGCCTCCTGCTCGCGGCCGTGCATGATCAGCCAGCGGGGGCTCTCCGGCAGGTGCCGGCGAATGTTCCAGATGCAGACGCCGATGATCGGGCCGATCAGGAAACCGACCCGCCAGGCGATGCCGTGCGGCAGCACGTTGAGCAGGAACAGCTCGCCCAGGGTGCCGATGATCGCGCCGCCCCAGTAGGTGCCGTTCACGGCGATGTCGACCCGGCCGCGGTAGCGCGCCGGCATCATCTCGTCGATCGCCGAGTTGATCGCGGCGTACTCGCCGCCGATGCCCATCCCGGCCACGAACCGGGTCAGGTAGAGGAACCCGATCGCGAAGGCGTCGTTGCCCCACACCAGCGCGGTGGCGGCGTTGCCGGCGAGGTAGACGCCGAGGGTGATGATGAACAGGTTCTTGCGGCCGAGCGCGTCGGAGAGCTTGCCGAAGAACAGCGCCCCGAAGACCTCGCCGAGCAGGTAGACGGTGGCGATGAGCCCGACCGCGGCGGCGGTCAGGTGGAGGGTGTCCTTCTCGGTGAGAACCGCGCCGACCGCACCGGCAATCGTGATCTCGAGCCCGTCCAGGACCCAGGCGATCCCGAGGGCGACCACCATCCGAGTGTGGAACTTCGCCCAGGGCAGCCGGTCGATCCGGGCCGGGATCAGACTCCGGATCGTGCCGCTGTTCTGGTCGGCCGCAACGTTGCTCGCCACTCGAACGCCTCCTCGACAGGACCGTTCATCCGCGGCGGCGCTACCCGCACTCGGCTTTCATGGAAACCCCCTGACTGAGTGGCAAATACTTCTTTGCCTTCCGGCTCGTCGTGGCGCCGGACGGGGTCCTGTTACTGGTCGTCGGGAAAGCTGAATCCCCGGACGCCGGGCTGGGAGGCCAGGCACTTCTCCAGCGCGGCGACCTGGGCGGAGCTCGCATTGTCGATGCGGAAGCGCACGTTGTTGATCCGCCCCGACTCGAGGGTGCCCGGGCTCAACGGAGTTGCCGTCGCATTCGGCATGCGCCGGCAGGCGGCGCGGGCGGCGAGCCGTTGCTCGGCCGTGGTGTGCGGGGCGAAGGCGACGACGAGCTCGCGCTTGCGCAGCTCGGCGCCGATCCGGGTGTAGGTCAGCGTCACGAAAATGACGGCGAGCAGGACGACGAGCGCCGCTATGACGACGCCGATCGCGGCTTGTTGCCGGGTCGCGCGCCCGATGAGCCTCACCCGGTCAGCGTACGGTCGCGGGCGACGCGCGACGATGGGGAGGACCAGTGGCTCAGCGGGTGCCGGAACGGATCGAGGACTACGCGGTCATCGGCGACATGCAGACCGCCGCGCTGATCGGCCGGTCCGGCTCGGTGGACTGGCTGTGCTTCCCCCGCTTCGACTCGGCCGCCTGCTTCGCGGCCCTGCTCGGCGACGAGCAGAACGGCAACTGGCGGATCGCCCCTGTCGGCGGGAAGACCTGCACCCGGCGGCGGTACCGTGGCGACTCGCTGATCCTCGAGTCCGAGTGGGACACCCCGGAGGGCACCGTCCGGGTGATCGACTTCATGCCGCCCCGCGGCGAGGCACCGGACGTCGTACGGATCGTCGAAGGCGTCGACGGCTCGGTGCCGATGAGCTCGGAGCTGCGGATCCGGTTCGACTACGGGTCGGTGATGCCGTGGGTGCGCCGGGTCGGCGGTGACCTGCTGGCGGTCGCCGGCCCCAACGCGGTCCACCTGCGCACCCCGATCGAGTCGTTCGGCCGGGACTTCACGACGTACTCGGACTTCACCGTGCGCGCCGGCGACCGGGTCGCGTTCGTGCTGACCTGGAAGGAGTCACACCTGCCGCCGCCGCAGGCGGTCGACGCCGAGCAGGCGCTGGCCGAGACCCAGCGGTTCTGGACCGAGTGGATGGCCGGCTGCACCTACACCGGTGAGTGGCGGGACGCGGTCGTCCGCTCGCTGATCACGTTGAAGGGGCTCACCTACGCCCCGACCGGCGGGATCGTCGCGGCCGCCACCACCTCGCTGCCGGAGAAGATCGGCGGCGTCCGGAACTGGGACTACCGGTATTGCTGGCTGCGGGACGCGACGTTCACCCTGCAGGCGATGCTCTACAGCGGCTTCGACTCCGAGGCGAAGGCGTGGCGGGAGTGGCTGCTCCGGGCGATCGCCGGCGACCCGAGCGACCTGCAGATCATGTACGGCGTGGCCGGGGAGCGGCGGCTGGCGGAGTTCGAGGTGCCGTGGCTGAAGGGCTACGAGAACTCGGTGCCGGTGCGGGTCGGCAACGCCGCGGTCGACCAGTACCAGCTCGACGTGTGGGGCGAGGTGATGGACAGCCTCTACCTGGCCCGCGCCTCCGGGCTGGAGCCGGACGACGCCTCCTGGCGGCTGCAGGCCGCGCTGATGCACTTCCTCGAGGGACACTGGACCGAGCCCGACGACGGGCTGTGGGAGGTGCGCGGCTCCCGACAGCACTTCGTGCACTCGAAGGTGATGGCCTGGGTCGCCGCCGACCGGGCGGTGCGGACCGTCGAGCAGACCGCGCTCACCGGCCCGGTGGAGCGGTGGAAGACGCTGCGGCGCAGCATCCACGAGGAGGTCTGCGCGAAGGGGTTCGACTCCGACCGCAACACGTTCACCCAGTACTACGGCTCGGAGGCGCTGGACGCGTCGCTCCTGCTGATCCCTGCGGTCGGCTTCCTGCCGCCGACCGACCCGCGGGTCGTCGGCACCGTGGAGGCCGTGCAGCGGGAGCTGTGCGACAACGGGTTCGTGCGTCGCTACGACCCCGGCATCACCGACGACGGGCTGCCCGGCGGCGAGGGCGTGTTCCTCGCCTGCACTTTCTGGCTCGCCGACGCCCTGTTCGCTATCGGCCGTGTCGGCGAGGCGCGGGAGCTGTTCGAACGGCTGCTCGCCCTGCGCAACGATGTCGGGCTGCTGGCCGAGGAGTACGACCCGAGCAGCGGCCGCCAGCTCGGCAACGTCCCGCAGGCCTTCAGCCACGTGCCGCTGGTCAACACCGCGTGGCTTCTCGCCGGCGGGGACGGCGCCCACCACCGCGGAAACCCGGCACCCGCACCGCGCGCCGGCGCGGACGACCCGGTGGCGGAGTAACTGCGGCCATCGGCGGACAACCTCGCCCGGCCCTCCGGCGTCTGAGCTGTTGGCGGCACGAACCGGTCCGGCCGCCACGGTCGGGAGGGGTCATGCGTTGAACCGAGGGTCGAGGGTCGTCGTCGTCGCCGCCACCGCCGGGCTGGTGCTCGGGCTGACGGTCGCCCTCCCGACCGGGGTCGGGTATGCGGCGTACCGGTCGGACCGGGCCCGGCTCACCGTGCTGCCGGAGGGCTCCCGGGTGGGCGGTGTCGAGGTCGGTGGGCTGGACCGCGCCGCGGCCGAGGCGGCGGTGCGAGCGGTCACCGAACGCGACGTCGACCGCCCCGCCGTCCTGCTGGTCGCCGGCCGCCGGTACGCCGTCACGGCGCGCGCGCTCGGCGTCACCGCCGACGCCGCCGCCGCGGTCGACGCCGCGGTCCGGGACAGCCGTCGCGGTTCGTGGCTCAGCCGCAGCTGGCACCGGCTGACCGGCTCGCTCCCCGCTCCGCAGGTACCGGTCGAGGTGACTGCGCCGTCGATTGCGGCGTTGCGGGCGCTGGCGGCGCGGGCCGCGGCGGAGGCGTCGTCGACGCCGGTCGACGCCACCGTGCAGGAGCATCACGGCTGGCTGCGCTTCACCGCTGCGCACCTCGGACAGCGCCTCGATCCGGGGCTGGCGCTGGCCGCGCTGACCGCGTCGTTGCACGACGGGGTGCCGCGGCGGCTGACGCCGGCCGCGGTGCCACCGGCGGTCGACCCGGCCGCCGTCCGCACCGTCATCCTCGTCCGCACCGGGGAGAACCGGCTCTACGTCTATCAGGACGGTCACCTCGCCCGGAGCTTCCCGGTCGCCACCGGTTCGCCGGACTTCCCCACCCCCACGGGGCTCTTTCACGTCACGCTCAAGCGGTACCTGCCGACCTGGGTCAACCCGCACCCCGACCAGGGCTGGGGCAAGCTGGAGCCGGCAACGATCCCGCCCGGCCCGAGCAACCCGCTCGGCACCCGGGCCATGAACCTCTCCGCCCCGAACATCCGCATCCACGGCACCCCTTCGGCGGGCTCGATCGGGTACTCCGTAAGCCACGGCTGCATTCGCATGCGGATCTCCGACGTGGAGGCGCTCTACCCGATGGTGCCGACCGGCGCGGACGTCTTCATCGTCTCGGCCGGCCCGCCCCGGTTGCCACCGCCGGGAGCACACGTCGCGGTGGCGAGCCTTGCCGAAGGCGGCTGACCGGGCGCCCGGTCGCTATCGATCACGCCGGTGGGGCGGCGGTTGCAGCGGCAAGAACCGCGGTGAGGTCCGGCCGGGCACCGCTGTTAGTTCACCTGCCGGTCGCGGTCGGTCCAGTAAGGCTCCCGCAGCTTGAACTTCTGGATCTTGCCGGTGGCCGTGCGCGGGATCGCCTCGCGGAACTCCACCGACGTCGGCGCCTTGTACCGGGCCAGCCCCGCCTTGCAGTGCGCGATGATCTCTGCCTCGGTGACCGTGGCCCCGTCGGCCAGCACGACCAGCGCCTTGACGGTCTCGCCCCACCGCTCGTCCGGTACGCCGATGACCGCCACCTCGGCGACCGCCGGATGGCCGAAGATCCGGTCCTCCACCTCGATGGAGGACACGTTCTCCCCGCCGGTGATGATGATGTCCTTCTTCCGGTCGGCGATCGTCAGGTAGCCGTCGTCGTCGAGGTAACCGCCGTCGCCGGTGTGGAACCAACCGCCCTCGAGCGCGGCCTCGGACGCCTCCGGCTGTCGCCAGTAGCCGGCCAGCACGACGTTCGAGCGGGCCAGCACCTCGCCGTCGTCGCCGATCGCCAGGTCGACGCCGATCGCCGGCGTGCCGGCCCGGGCCAGTCGCCGCGCCCGCTCCGCCGGCGGAAGCGCGTCCTCCTCCGCCCGCCGCCGGTTGACGGTGAGCAGTGGCGAGGTCTCGGTCAGCCCGTAGATCTGGATGAACTCCCAGCCGAGCTCGGCCTCGATGCGCTCGATGGTCCGGGACGGCGGCGGGGCGCCGGCGCAGATGACCCGGACGGTGCCGCGGCCCGGGATATCACCGTCCCAGCTCTCCGCCGCGGTCAGCACCGCGGTGACCACCGCCGGGGCGGCGCACATCACGGTCACGCCGTGCTGCTCCACGCGGCGCAGGATCTCCGCGCCGTCGACCTTGCGCAGTACGACCTGCGGGAGGCCGACGCCGGCGACCGCGAAGGGCATCCCCCACCCGTTGGCGTGGAACATCGGCAGCGTGTGCAGGTAGACGTCGCGGTCGGTGAGCCCGACGTGCATCGCGAA
>JBBSHH010000083.1:0-11273 GCA_038253225.1 Mycobacteriales bacterium
AGCCCCGTCCCGCCGATGCCGCAGTAACCGTTCGGGACCTTGGCGAGGTACTGCTGGTGATAGTCCTCGGCGAAGTAGAACGGACCGACCGGCGCGATCTCGGTGGTGATGGGCCCGTAGCCGCCGCTGGTCAGCACCCGCTGGAAGGACTCCCTGGTCTGCTCCGCCACGACCCGCTGGCTGTCGTCGCGGTAGTAGGCCCCGGAGCGGTACTGGGTGCCGCTGTCGTTGCCCTGCCGCATCCCCTGGGTCGGGTCGTGCGCCTCCCAGAAAATCTTCAGCAGGTCGGGGTAGGAGACCTTGGCCGGGTCGTACACGACCTGGACGGCCTCGGTGTGCCCGGTCCGGCCGGAGCAGACCTCCTCGTACGACGGGTTCCGGGTGTACCCGCCGACGTAGCCGACGGCGGTGGAATAGACCCCGTCGGTCTGCCAGAACACCCGCTCGGCCCCCCAGAAGCAGCCCATCGCGAAGACCGCGGTCTCCATCCCGGCGGGGTACGGCGCTGCGAGCGGGGTGCCCAGGACCGCATGCCGATCGGACACCCGCAGCGCGGTGTCACGACCACGCAGGGCCTGCTCGGGGGCGGGAAGGGTGGACTTGGAGCGGCTGAACAGCACGGGGGTTCCTCCCGGGTCGGGGATCGACGCTGTACCGGTGTCAACCGCCGAAGGGGCGCGCGGGATTCCGGCGGTCAGCCGGCGTCCCGGTCCCCCTCGGCCCGGGCCCGACGCCGGCCGGCCGGTCGGTGCCGCCCGACCCGCAACGGCAGCCGGGCCCGGCGCAGCGCCCGCGGCGCAACGCTGCGGGCCAGCGCCTCATCGAGGATCAGCGCCAGGCCGTACGACGGATCGCGGGTCAGCGCCCGCTCGAGGGCGATGCTCGCCAGCGTCCCGCCGCCCTGGAGGTAGACGACCCACGCCAGGACCGTGAGCGGCACCAGGTCCTGCGGCGGAACGGCCCGGCGGACCAGCTCGAGCAGCAGCTCGCGCAGCGCCTCGGCGTACGGCCCGGTCGCCCAGCCGAGCACCTCGTCGCGGACCGGGACGAGCCGCAGCCGCACGACCAGGTCGGCCCAGCCGTCGTCGCTGAGAGCGGCCGGCTGCGCCGGGTCGGCGTAGCCGTCGACGGCCGCGTCGAGGCGCCGCACCGACTCCGCGACGACCGGCTCGAGACCGGCCCCGAGAGCCGTCGCCAGCCGATCCGCCGCCCGGTCCAGAGCCTGCTCCATGCTCGCGCGGCGGACCCGGCTGACCGGTGCTATCACCTCGGCCAGCGCCTGCCGGCTCGGCAGCGGCGCGAGCCCGGCGTAGGCGGCGGCCGCCACCACCGGGCTGGCACCGCCCGGATCGCCGGCGGGGATGATCAGGGTGCCCTCGGGTGGGCAGCAGCGCTGGTCCGCGCCGAGGTAGGAGCGCCAACGGCCGCCGCGGACGAGGATCGCGTCCTGCAGCCGCAGCCCGCGCCCGCCGCAGGCGGCGGCGACCGCCGTGGCGAGCGCCGTTCGCGGCGGCTCGCCGTCCCCGGCCGGGTCGTCGTCGTACACGACCAGCACCACGGTGTGCGCGCCGTCGTGCTTCATCCGCGCCCCGACGTCCGCGGCGATCGCCCGGTCGCAGCTGCTGGTCGGTGGCAGGTCGAGCCGGAGGGTGAGGCCGACCCGCCGGCGGGGCCCGCGCAGCGACATCGCAACGAGGCTGCGCTCGGGGTGGTAACCGACGAGGTAGGGGATGATCGCTACGACGTCAGCCGGTCGGGAGAGCTTGATGCGCTGCAGGGGCTCCGCGGTCATGCGCCGACGATGCCGTCGGGAGACGCGGCCGGACCCGCCGAACCCGCGAGCTGTGGACGGCGGCGACCCGGCCAGCCGGGTGTGGGTGGCTCAGGCGGGGTGTGGGTGGCTCAGGCGGGGTCGGCCGGAGCCGGGCGGCGCGACTGCACGACCCGAAACCGGCCGGCGACGAACGCCGCGTCGGTGAGGCAGGCGTTCGCCGCCGGGTTCGCGCCGGTCGCGTGGAAGTCGGAGAAGGCGGCCGACTGGTTGACGAACACTCCGCCGGTCAGGTTGCACGACAAGGCCACGCCGGCGTCCAGAACAACCCGCTCGGCGGCGCTGAGCACGGCCTCGTCCGCCGAGTAGACCGACGCGGTGATCGCGCCATGCTCGGTCGCGGTCCGGCCGAGGATCTCCAGGCTCTGCCCGGTCGAGTCGGTCGCGATGACGAACGCGATCGGCCCGAAGCGCTCGGCGGCGTACGTCGCCTCGTCCGCGGCGTCGACCGCGATCAGCGCCGGTGTGCGCACGACCGCCTCCGGGAACTGCGGGTGCTTGACCGCCCGGCTGGCGAGGACGACCCGACCGCCCAGCCGGTCGATGTGCTCGACCCGGTCGAGGACGTCGTCGTTGACGATGGCGCCGAGGATCTCGACGGCCCGGGCGTCGTCACCGGTGAGGGCCTCGACCGCCGCCGCCAGCCCGGCGGCCACGTCGTCGAAGCCTCGGTGGCCGGTCTCGGTGTCGATCCCGTCGCGGGGCACGAGGATGTTCTGCGGGGTGGTGCACATCTGGCCGCTGTAGAGGGACAGCGAGAACGCGATGTTGCCGACCATCCCGGCGAAGTCGTCGGTCGAGTCGATCACGACCGAGTTCACGCCGGCCTTCTCGGTGAACACCTGCGCCTGGCGGGCGTGCTCCTCCAGCCACTCGCCGTACGCGGTGGAGCCGGTGAAGTCGACGATCCGGACCTCCGGGCGGGTCGCCAGCGTGCTGGCCAACCCCTCTCCGGGCCGCTCGGCCGCGAGGCAGACGAGGTTGGGGTCGAAACCGGCTTCGCCGAGGACCTCGCGGGCGATCGCCACCGTGATCGCGAGCGGCAGCACCGCCCGCGGATGCGGCTTGACCACCACCGGGTTGCCGGTCGCCAGGCTGGCGAACAGCCCCGGATAGCTGTTCCACGTGGGGAAGGTGTTGCAGCCCACCACCAGCGCGATCCCGCGCGGCACCACCGTGAAGTGCTTGCGCATGCGCAACGGGCCGCGCTTGCCCTGCGGCTTCTCCCAGTCGGCCTGCGCCGGCTGCCTGGTCATCTCGGCGTAGGCGTAGGCAACCGCCTCCAGCCCGCGGTCCTGCGCGTGCGGCCCGCCGGCCTGGAACGCCATCACGAACGCCTGCCCGGTGGTGTGCATCACCGCGCCGGCGACCTCGAAGCTGCGGGCGTTGATGCGGCGCAGGATCTCCAGGCAGACCCCGGCGCGGGTGTCGGGTCCGGCGTCGCGCCAGGCCGCCAGCGCCGACCCCATGGCCGGCAGCAGGATGTCCGGGTCGACGTGCGGGTAGCGGACGCCGAGGTCCAGCCCGTACGGCGACCGCTCGCCGTCCACCGTGCCGTCCGTTCCCGGCTGGTCGAGCGGGAAGTCGGCGCCCAGGTAGGCCTCGAACGCACGACGCCCCTCCTCGGCGGCCAGCTCGCCGTAGACCTTCGGGCTCGGCGACTCCGGATACGCGCTGTAGAACTCGCGGCTGCGGCTGGCTCGCACCGCCCGCTCGAGGGTCTCCCGGTGGTCGTCGAAGAACGTCATGACTCTCCCTCAACTAGCGTGCGGGCATGGCTGACGAGCGGGTGCGGCGGCAGGTGGCCGCCCTGTACGCCGGCGACGTCGCGTCGAACTCGCTCGGGATCCGGGCGGAGGCGGTGTCGGCCGGCCGGGCGATGGCGCGGATGACCGTCACCGACACCATGATCAACGGCCACGACATCTGCCACGGAGGATACGTCTTCCTGCTCGCCGACACCGCCTTCGCCCTGGCCTGCAACACCTACGGGGTCGTGACGGTGGCCGCCGGCGCGGACGTGGTGTTCGTCGCGCCGGCCCGGCGCGGCGACGAGCTGGTGGCGACCGCGGCGGAGCGGGTGGTGGCCGGCCGCAGCGGCGTCTACGACGTGACGGTACGGCGCGCCGACGGCGCGGTCGTCGCGGAGTTCCGGGGCCGCAGCCGGAGCACGGATCGGTTGCTGCCGGCCCCGGACGCGCACGACTAGGGGCACGGCGGCGCTAGCTGGCGTCGTAGTCCACCACGATACGGTCGCTGACCGGGCTGGATTGGCAGGTGAGCACGAAACCTGCCTCGACCTCCCAGGGCTCGAGGGCGTAGTTGAGCGCCATCGCCACCGACCCCTCGGTCACCTTCGCCCGGCAGGTGGCGCAGACGCCGCCCTTGCAGGAGAACGGCAGGTCGAGGCCGGCCCGCAGCGCCGCATCGAGCACCCGGTCCGCCGACCCCACCCGCAGCTCGGTCTTGACGCCGGCGACGATGACCGTGACGTCGTGCGCGTCGGCATCGAGATCCGTCGACGGCGGCCGGGCCAGGGCCGGCGTACCGAAGAGCTCGAGGTGCACGTGGGCCGGGTCGACGCCGAGGTCGAGCAGGGTGTCGCGCACCTCGACGGTCATCGGCTCCGGCCCGCACAGAAAGACCTCGTCGACGTTCTCGACGTCGAGAAGCGTGGCCGCGAGCCGGCGGATCTTCGCACCGTCGATGCGACCGTTGAACAGCGGCGCGTCCTGGTGCTGACGGCTGAGCACATGGATCAGCGTCAGCCGGTCCATGTAGCGGTTCTTGAGGTCGTCGAGAGCGTCCCGGAAGATGATCGACCCGACCCCCCGGTTGCCGTAGACCAGGGTGAAGCGGCTGCCCGGCTCCCGCGCCAGCACGGTCCGAAGGATCGACATCAGCGGCGTGATGCCGCTGCCCGCGGCGATGCCGAGGTAGTGCCGGGCCGCCGTCGGGTCGAGCGGGGTGGTGAACCGACCGGCCGGGGTCATGACGTCGACGCTTCGGCCGGCCCTGAGCTGATCGTGGGCCCACTGCGAGAACCGTCCACCCGGCAGCAGCTTCACCGCGACCCGCAGCTCGCCGTCGTCGACACCGCTGCAGATCGAGTACGACCGGCGCAGCTGCTCACCGTCGACCGCGACCCGCAGCGTCAGGTGCTGTCCCGGCGCGTAGGCGTAGTCGGCGGCCAGCTCCGGTGGCACCGCGAAGGCCACCGAGATCGTGTCGTCGGTCTCCGGGCGGACGTCGCTGACGGTCAGCGGATGAAAGACGTACACCGGCGTCAGAGGGACTTGACGTAGTCGAAGGGCTCGCGGCAGTCCAGGCACCGGTACAGCGCCTTGCAGGAGGTCGAGCCGAACTCGCTGAGCCGCTCGGTGCGCACCGAGCCGCACTGCGGGCAGGCCCGCGGGATGCCGCTGCCCAGCGGCACCGGCTCGTCGCCGGCGGGCCGCTGCGGCGGGGCGATGCCGTGCTCGGCCAGCTTCCGGCGTCCCTCCGCCGTGATCCAGTCGGTCGTCCAGGCCGGGGCGAGGACCGTCTCGACCCGCACGTCGGCGAACCGGGCGGCCAGGCTCTCCGCCACCGTCCGTTCGATGACCTCCATCGCCGGGCAGCCGGAGTACGTCGGGGTGATCGTCACCCGCACCGCCCGCCCGTCCGCGGATACCGCCACCGCGCGCGCGATCCCGAGGTCGACCACGCTGACCACCGGCAACTCCGGATCCGGTACGCCGCCGAGGGTCGCCCACACCTCCTGCTCCGCGCGTCGCGCGGTCTCGGCGGGGCTCACCATCTCGCCCCCGGGTAGGCGCGCTGGAGGAACTGCATCTCGGCGAGCAGGTAGCCCAGGTGCTCGGAGTGCCGGCCGGTCGCGCCGCCGTACTGCGTCCAGCCGCCGGAGGGGACGGCCAGGGTGGCGGCGGTGAGCGTCTCGGTGACCCGACGTCGCCACGCCGGCTCCAGTTCGCTCGCCGGCGCAGCGACTCCGGCGGCCGCCACCGCGATATCGACGTCGTCGGTGCGGAACGGCTCGCCGGCGTAGGGCCAGAGGTCGGCGAGCGCCTCGGTCATCCGCCGGTGGCTCTCCGCCGTACCGTCGCCGAGGCGGCGCACCCAGTCGCCGCTGTGCTCGACGTGGTAGCGACTCTCCTTCACGGCCTTGCCGGCGATGCCGGCCAGGGTGGCGTCGGCGCTGCCCAGCAGCGACCGCCACAGCTCGACCGCGTAGGCGTCGTAGAGGAACTGGCGCACCACGGTGTGGGCGAAGTCGCCGTTCGGCTGCTCGACCAGCAGCAGGTTGCGGTAGTCCGGGACGTCGCGGAGGTAGGCGAGCGTGTCCTCGTCCCGGCCGGCACCCTCGACCTCAGCGGCCCGGGTCAGCAGCGACCGGGCCTGCCCGAGCAGGTCGAGGGCGACGTTGGACAGCGCGATGTCCTCCTCGAGCGTCGGCCCCGCACCGGACCACTCGGCCAGCCGGTGGGAGAGCACCAGGGCGGTGTCGCCGCGGCGGAGCAGGTAGTCCACGAGTGGGGCCGCCGAGGCTGAACGCGCTGCGGCCATCAGATGTTCGTCACGCCGTCGGGGATCGCGTAGAACGTGGGATGTCGGTAGACCTTGTCCATCGCCGGGTCGAACAAGGCTTCCTTGCTGTCCGGGTCGCTGGCGGCGATGGCGGCGGAGGGCACCACCCAGAGCGACACGCCCTCGCCGCGGCGGGTGTAGACGTCCCGGGCGTTCGCCAGCGCCATCGCGGCGTCCACCGCGTGCAGGCTGCCGGCGTGCTTGTGCGCCAGCCCGTTGCGGCTGCGGATGAACACCTCCCACAGCGGCCAGTCGTCGCGCGACATTCGGCCTCAGCCCACGGCGTCGAGCGCCGGCGCGGCCGCCTTGGCAGCATGGGCTCGGGCCGCTTCCCGCACCCAGGCACCCTCCGCGTGCGCCTGCCGCGCCTTGGCCAGCCGCTGCCGGTTGCACGGGCCGTCGCCGCGCAGCACGGCCCGGAACTCTGCCCAGTCGATCGCGCCGTAGCTGTGGTGGCCACTCTCGGCGTCCCACGTCAGGTCCGGGTCGGGTACCCGCAGGCCCAGGAACTCCGCCTGCGGCACGGTGGCGTCGACGAAGCGCTGCCGCAGCTCGTCGTTGGAGAACCGCTTGATCTTCCACTGCATGGTCTGCGCGGAGTGCACCGAGTCGGCATCCGGCGGACCGAACATCATCAGGCTCGGCCACCACCAGCGGTCCAGCGCGTCCTGAGCCATCGCCCGCTGCGCGTCGGTACCGCGGCTGAGCGTCAGCATGATCTCGAAGCCCTGCCGCTGGTGGAAGCTCTCCTCCTTGCAGATGCGGATCATCGCCCGCGCGTAGGGCCCGTAGGAACAGCGGCACAACGGCACCTGGTTCATGATCGCCGCACCGTCGACGAGCCAGCCGATCGCCCCCATGTCGGCCCAGCTCAGCGTCGGGTAGTTGAAGATGCTGGAGTACTTCGCGGTGCCGGCGAGAAGCTGGTCGACCAGCTCCTCGCGGCTGACGCCCAGGGTCTCGGCGGCGGCGTAGAGGTAGAGCCCGTGGCCGGCCTCGTCCTGCACCTTGGCCAGCAGCACCGCCTTGCGCCGCAGCGACGGGGCCCTGGTGAGCCAGTTGCCCTCCGGCTGCATCCCGATGATCTCGGAGTGCGCGTGCTGGGAGATCTGCCGGACCAGCGTCGTGCGGTACGCCGCCGGCATCCAGTCCCGGGGCTCGATCTTTTCCTCCGCGCCCACCCGATCGAGGAAACGGGCCGCGGCGGAGTCGGGCTCGATGTCGGGGTCGGTCGGGCCGACCGGCGCCGCGGTGCGGCGGTCATGCGCCTGGCCCAGCCCCTGGCTGTACACGATCCGCCTCCGCCCGCGCCCCCGGTGGGGCCGTCACTGTAACACTCGGGCACCGGAACGACCATCGGCTGTAACAACCGGCAGTACCGTTCGGCACAGCCCGACGTGTCAACCGGGCGGGGCGAGGCTGCGGAGCTGCTCCCGCCATGGTCGGCGCCGAGGGGTCCGGCCGGGGTCGATCCACGGCGGCGGGGTGAACTCGGGGAACCCGTCGGCGGCGACCACGACGTCCCAGCCGTGGTGGTGCACGGCCGAGTGATGCCGTCGGCAGAGCGTGACGAGGTTGTCGAGCGCTGTCGAACCACCGTCGGCCCAATGCCGGCAGTGGTGCACGTCGCACCACCCGGCCGGCCGGTCGCAGCCGGGGAACGCGCAGCCGCCGTCGCGGCTGAGCACCGCCCTGCGCAGCGCCGCGGGCGGTGTCGGCGTAGCCCGGCCCACGTCGAGTGGCTCTCCGCGGGCGCCGAGCACGACGGGGATGACGCTGGCATCGCAGGCGAGCAGCCGGCTGGTCTCGGCGGAGACCGGACCGGCCCAGTCGAGCACCGCACCCACCGCGCCGAGATCCCGCCGCAGGGTGGCCAGCTCGACGGTGACAGTCACCTGCGGGCGCTGGCCTCCCTGGCCCGGCAGCTCGCCGGCGCGCAGCGCGCGCTCGACGAGCTCGACCAGGGCATCGGCGCGCCGCTTCGCCGGCGAACGGAGGTCCGCGCCGTCGGCGCCGGACGGTCGTGGCGCCGCCAGTGGGCTCAGTGCCGACAGCAGCGCTGCCCCGCCCACCGGGTCGAGCCACCCGCGCAGCACGAACCCCCCGGGCCCGTCCGGACTGACGAACAGCTCTCGGCGACCCAGCGCGGCCGCCTCGTCCCGGGCCAGCCTGGCGCCGGCGTCCGGGTCGAGATGGTGCCGCACATGCCGACCCAGCCGGGACAGCAGCAGCGGATCCTGCTCCTGAGCCTGGCCGAGCAGAAACCCCTCCGCGTCCGCAAGCGTCGTGCCGGCCACATCAGCGGGTAGCGCGGCCAGCGTGCGGAGGATGACGTCCGCGTGCTCTCGGCTGACCTGTCCGGCCGCCAGGGCCGCTCCCGTCGCCGACAACTCCCCGGCCAGCGCCCGCGCCAGCGTCACATCCCGGCTCGCCGCGCCCGGATGCCGGCGCAGCCCGTCCCGCAGCCAGGCTGCGGTTGACAACATCGATTCGGCGACCGTCACGCCGCGGCTGTCGACCTCGCGGACGAGCGCGAGCCGCTTCGACTCCAACCGGGCGGTCAGGACTTCCAGCTGGCGCAGACCCTCCAACAGCTGAGAATCCGGCACCCGCCATAACGGCGTCTCACCGACCGAGTCCAGCGCGGCGGCCAACGTGATCAGACCCGCCCTCAACTCGGTGCCCGACTTCTCCATGACGGCATCATAAGAGCCACCACCGACACAATCCCGAGGCAAGAAACCCCTGTGGTGTAAGGGCTTTGGTGTCGGACGCTACCCGCGGGGACGATCCGCCGGGCGACGCTCAGGGCGAATTGCGGTGACCGGAGTGCCGATGCGGGCGGGTGTAGCGAATGACCTCGACGTCGTCGACGACGGCGAGCGCGCCGGGGACCAGACTCGGCAGCTCGGCCCGAAGCAGAGCGAGCCGCTCGGGCCGGTCGACGAAGACGACCACCAGCGGCGTCTCGTCCGCCCGGTGCAACAAACCTGCCTTGTGGACGTGGTGGTCGTGGCCGTAGCCGGTGAGCCCGGCGAAGACCGACCCGCCGGAGAGCCCGAGCGCCGCGGCCCGCTCCAGAAGCCCGGTGACCCGGTAGCTGCGCCCGCGCGGATGCGGCTCCGCGGCGTAGACGGTCAGCCGCTGCCAGCTCTCGGTTATCCGGACGCCCACCTCCGCGAGGCTACCGCCGCGACAATGGCTCGAACCAAACAGTGGCGGCGCTCAGGTGGCGGCGCTCAGGTGAGGCCGGCGGCGAGCAGCAGGCCGGCCGCCGCCGCGGCGAGGCCGACGACCACGCTGCCGACGGTGTTGCCCAACGCCTCCAGGCGGGAGCCTTCCTCGGCGAGCACGACGGTTTCCCAGCTGAACGTGGAGAATGTCGTGTAGGCACCGCAGAACCCGGTCCCGAGCACCACCTTCGGTGTCTGCGGGAAGCCGCCGTAGAGCACCAGGCCGGTGAGCAGGCCGAGCAGCAACGACCCGCTGACGTTGATGACGAACGTGCCCCACGGGAAGACCTGCTGCAGCCGCTCCTGCAGCCACCCGTCGAGCAGGTACCGGGCCGGCGCACCGACGGCGGCGGCGAGCGCGACCCCGAGCAGGATCACGGCCGCGGGCCCGGTCGGGCCGCCGGGCGGCCGACGTACTGCACGACGTCCACGTCGTCGATGACGACCAACCCCTCGCTGATCATCTCGTCGAGGTGTGGCAGGAAGCGCGCGATGCTCTCGGGGGTGTCCACGATCAGCACCACGAGCGGCAGGTCCTCGGACAGGCTCAGGATCCGGGTCGTATGGACATGGTGGGACGCGCCGAAGCCCTCCAGCCCCCGGATCACGGTGGCCCCGGCCATGCCCAGCCGGTGCGCCCGCGCGACGATCTCGGCGTAGAGCGGCCTGTGGTGGAACTGGTCGGTCTCCCCGATGAAGATGCTCAACCGCTGAGCCCGGCCCTCGAGGTACACAGCCTCGTGCGGGTGCCCCTCCTGCGGGTGCGGCGCCGAGCGGTCGCGGTGCAGCCATGGGCTCATCAGGTCCTCCCGAGGCCGGCGATCCACCGACCGGTTCCCAATCCGAGCCAGGCCGCGAACAGCCCGGCGGCGATGCTCCCCACGGCGTACGCCGCCGCCAGCCCGGCCCGCCCGTGCCGGACCAGCAGGTCGGTCTCCACGGCGTACGTCGAGAAGGTGGTGTAAGAGCCGATCACACCGGTGCCGAGAAAGGGCCGGGCGTAGCGGTTCGGCGGCCACCGCTCGACGAGCAGGACCAGCAGGACGCCGAGCAGCAGCGCACCGGAGACGTTCTCGGCGAACGTGGCCCACGGGAAACCCGTCGGTGCCGCGGGCACCCACCGGCCCACTTCGTAGCGCGCCGAGCCGCCGATCGCGCCGCCGAACGCCACCACCAACAGAACGCTCGGCCGGTTGCGGGCGGCGCGGGCCGTCGGGACGCGGGCCGAACGACCGGCGGTGCGCGGGGGCGGAGGTAGGTCCGGGTCGACCGGCAGGTCGCCGCGAGCCCGGTCGCCGAGCCCCTCGGGGTACGCCCGCTCCACGACCGGAACCTCCTACCAGCACGGCATTCTGGTAACCGTCAGCCCGGGGTCGGGCGGTTCGTCGGGCGAGCCCCATCGCCGGGTCCTAGATTACCGGGCCGGTGTCCTCGCCCGCGCTGTGCACCGCCCGGACCGCCTCGAGGGTGTCCGCGTCGGCCGCGGTCTTGTCCGGCCGGTGTCGCAACACCCGGGCGAACCGGAGGGCCACCCCGCCGGGGTAGCGGGGGCTGGTCTGCACACCGTCGAACGCGACCTCGACGACGAGCTCCGGCCGCACGTACACCGTCCAGTCGTCGCG
>JBBSHH010000084.1:0-11187 GCA_038253225.1 Mycobacteriales bacterium
GAGCGCGAGGAACCGGCCGAGCCCGAGCCGCACCGGCACGAACCGGTCGGGGTCGCCGGAGCGCAGCGCGGCCGCGACGAACCCGACGAACGCCACCGTCGCCCCGGCAAAGATCACCACGGCGCCCGCGGACTCCACCAGCCGCACCAGCACGTTGACGACGGACCGCAGGCCCTGCTCGTCGAACCCGATGGCGGCGGCCGGCGTACCCCGGGCTGGTGGACCGACACCGCCCGCCGGTAGGTACGGCCGGGCCGCGGCAGCCCACCCTGCTGCGGCGATCCATAGCGAGCCAGCCGCGCCAGCCGCGGCTCATCCGCTATGGATCTCGGACCGGTGTCGGCCGGGGCGTCATTAGGCTGGCGCGGTCGAGGGTACGAAGCCGGAGAGGCGGTCGCGGTGCAACGCTGGCGGGGGCTCGACCGCACGCCGCCCGGATGGGGTCGCTGCGTCGTGACGATCGGGGTGTTCGACGGCGTCCACCGCGGCCACCAGCAGATCATCGGGCGAGCCGTCGAGCGGGCCGGGGACTCCGGGCTGCCGGCGGTGGTGGTCACGTTCGACCCGCACCCCAGCGAGGTGGTCCGGCCGGGCAGCCACCCCGCGGTGCTGACCGCACCGCCGTACAAGGCCGGGCTGCTCGTCCAGCTCGGCGCCGACGTGCTCTGCGTGCTGCCGTTCACGCTCGGCTTCTCCCGGATGAGCGCCGAGGACTTCGTGCACACGGTGCTGCTCAACGAGCTGCACGCCGCCGCCGTGGTCGTCGGGGAGAACTTCCGGTTCGGGCACAAGGCCGCCGGCGACATGGCGCTGCTGCGCCAGCTGGGCAGCACGTTCGGCTTCGCCACCGACCCGGTGCCGCTGCTGCGGGAGGGTGACATCACGATCTCCTCCACCTACGTCCGCTGCTGCGTCGCGGCCGGCGACGTCGAGCCGGCGGCGCGCGCGCTCGGCCGGGACCACCGGGTCGACGGGGTCGTGGTCCGCGGTGACATGCGGGGCCGGTCCCTCGGCTACCCCACCGCGAACCTCGAGCCGGCGCCGTACGCCGCGGTGCCCACCGACGGGGTGTACGCCGGTCGGCTGATCCGGGGGGCGCAGCGGTGGCCGGCGGCGATCTCGGTCGGCACCAACCCGACGTTCGACGGTCGGGACCGGCGGGTCGAGGCCCACGCCCTCGACGTCGACCTCGACCTCTACGGCGACCACGTCGGCGTCGAGTTCGCCGCCCGGCTGCGCGACACCGTGCGCTTCGACGGCGTCGAGCCGCTGGTCGCGCAGATGCGCCGGGACGTCGACCGCACCCGGGCGCTGGTCCGCCCCTGACCGCCGCCGCCAGCGGCGGCACCCGACCCGGGCGCCCGCGGCGGGGAAGGCCGGCGGCGGGTCGAGTGTTATCGTGGCCAGCGACCGGCCGACGCCGGTCGTGTGCCGGCCGCTCGGGTGACGCAGACCTCGGGCCACGCTCAAACCGTCCAAGGGAGACCTGTGCCGCTCGAAAGCGCCGAGAAGACCCGGATCATGACCGAGTACGCGACGGTCGAGCGCGACACCGGCAGCCCGGAGGTGCAGGTGGCCATGCTCTCCAAGCGCATCAGCGACCTGACCGAGCACCTCAAGACCCACAAGCACGACCACCACAGTCGGCGCGGCCTGCTGCTGCTCGTCGGCCGCCGCCGTCGGCTGCTGCAGTACCTCGCCAACAAGGACATCAGCCGGTACCGGTCGCTCATCGAGCGGCTGGGTCTGCGCCGGTAGCACGCCCGAGGGGAGCGACGCCACGTCGCTCCCCTTCGTCGTACGACGCTCGTCGTACGACGTCACCGAAGACGGTCGCCGTCGCCCGGATGCGGGGCGACGCCGGTCCTCGGTAGTGGTTCGCGGGCACGACCCCGCGGGCTTCGATCGAAGACCGGCCCCACCCGCTCGGCGGCGCAGCGCCCGCGAGCATGAGGAGGGTGAGCCCATGGAGGGCCCCGACATCCACACCGCCGAAGCCACGATCGACAACGGGTCGTTCGGCACCCGCACCATCCGGTTCGAGACCGGGCGGCTGGCCCGGCAGGCCGCCGGCGCCGCCGTCGCCTATCTCGGCGACACGATGGTCCTGTCCGCGACCACCGCGTCGAAGGCGCCGAAGGACAACCTCGACTTCTTCCCGCTGACCGTCGACGTCGAGGAGCGGATGTACGCCGCCGGGAAGATTCCCGGCTCGTTCTTCCGCCGCGAGGGCCGGCCCAGCGAGGACGCGGTCCTCACCTGCCGGCTGATCGACCGCCCGCTGCGGCCCTCGTTCGCCAAGGGGCTGCGCAACGAGATCCAGATCGTCGAGACGATCCTCGCCCTCGACCCCGACACGCTCTACGACGTGGTCGCGATCAACGCGGCCAGCCTGTCCACCTCGCTCGCCGGGCTGCCGTTCTCCGGCCCGATCGGCGCGACCCGGGTCGGCTACGTCGAGGGCCAGTGGGTGGCGTTCCCGACCCACAGCGAGCTGGAGCGGGCGACCTTCGACATGGTCGTCGCCGGCCGGGTGCTCGAGGACGGCGACGTCGCGATCATGATGGTCGAGGCCGAGGCCACCAAGGGCACCATCGCGCTCATCGCCGGCGGCGCGACCGCACCGACCGAGGAGGTCGTGGCCGGCGGCCTGGAGGCGGCCAAGCCCGCCATCAAGGCGCTGTGCGCCGCCCAGCTCGAGATCGCCGCCAAGGCCGCCAAGCCGACCCGGGAGTTCCCCCGGTTCCTCGACTACGGCGACGACGTCCTCGAGGCCGTCACCGGCGCGGTCCGCGACGAGCTCGCCGCGGCGCTGACCATCGCCGCCAAGCCGGAGCGGGAGAGCGAGCTCGACCGGGTCAAGGCGTTGGCGAAGGAGAAGCTCGCCGGGGACTTCGAGGGCCGGGACAAGGAGATCAGCGCGGCCTACCGGGCGCTGACCAAGAAGCTCGTCCGCGAGCGGGTCGTCGGGGAGAAGGTCCGTATCGACGGCCGCGGGCTGGCCGACATCCGGCAGCTCTCCGCCGAGGTCGAGGTCGTCCCGCGGGTGCACGGCTCGGCGCTGTTCGAGCGCGGGGAGACCCAGATCCTGGGCGTCACCACCCTGAACATGCTGCGCATGGAGCAGATGGTCGACACGCTCAACCCGGAGACCCGCAAGCGCTACATGCACAACTACAACTTCCCGCCGTACTCCACCGGTGAGACCGGCCGGGTGGGCTCGCCGAAGCGGCGCGAGATCGGCCACGGCGCGCTCGCCGAGCGGGCGCTGCTGCCGGTGCTGCCGACCCGGGAGGAGTTCCCCTACGCGATTCGCCAGGTCTCCGAGGCGCTCGGGTCCAACGGCTCGACGTCGATGGGCTCGGTCTGCGCCGCGACGCTGTCGCTGCTCAACGCCGGCGTGCCGCTCAAGGCTCCGGTGGCGGGCATCGCGATGGGGCTGATCCACGAGGGCGAGGACTACGTCACGCTGACCGACATCCTCGGCGCCGAGGACGCCTACGGCGACATGGACTTCAAGGTCGCCGGTACCCGTCAGTTCGTCACCGCGCTGCAGCTCGACACCAAGCTCGACGGCATCCCCGCCTCGGTGCTGGCGGGCGCGCTGAGCCAGGCGAAGTCGGCCCGGCTGGCGATCCTCGACGTGATGAACGAGGCGATCGACGCCCCGGACGAGATGTCGATCTACGCACCGCGGATCATCACCGAGAAGGTGCCGGTGGACAAGATCGGCGAGATCATCGGCCCGAAGGGCAAGATGATCAACCAGATCCAGGACGACACCGGTGCCGACATCACGATCGAGGACGACGGCACGATCTACATCGGCGCCACCGACGGGCAGAAGGCGGACGCCGCCCTCAAGGCGATCCGGCAGATCGTCTCGCCGCTGATGCCCGAGGTCGGGGAGCGCTTCCTCGGCACCGTGGTGAAGACCACGACGTTCGGCGCTTTCGTTTCCCTGCTCCCCGGCAAGGACGGGCTGCTGCACATCAGCAAGATGCGGTCGATGTTCGGCGGCAAGCGGATCGACAACGTCGACGACGTGCTCAAGGTCGGCTCCAAGGTCCAGGTGGAGATCACCGAGATCGACCCGCGCGGGAAGATCTCGTTGTCTCCGGTGAGCGACGAGCAGGCCGCCAGCGCGGCTCCGGCCCAGAGCACCGTCGCCGCACCGGTGGCGGCCGGCGCCGAGTCGGCCGAGTAGTGGCGGGCGCGTCCCGGTCCGGTCCGCAGCGGCCCGGCAGCACCCGCACGCTCGCCGGCGGGCCGGACGGCGGCGGCCTGGTCCGCCGTACCGTCCTGCCGGGAGGGTTGCGCATCATCAGCGAGGCCATGCCGACCGTACGTTCGGTCGCGTTCGGCATCTGGGTGGGCGTCGGTAGCCGGGACGAGACGCCGCGCCTCGCCGGGACGTCGCACTACCTCGAGCACCTGCTGTTCAAGGGGACCGACCGCCGGGACGCGTTGGAGATCGCGGCGGTGATGGACGCGGTCGGCGGCGAGATGAACGCGTTCACCTCGAAGGAGTACACCTGCTACTACGCCCGGATGCTCGATCAGGACCTCCCGCTCGCCGTGGACGTGGTCGCCGACATGGTGACCTCCGCCCGGATCGCCGAGGAGGACGTGGAGTCCGAGCGGGGCGTGATCCTCGAGGAGATCGCGATGCACGACGACGACCCCGGTGACGTCGTGCACGACGCGTTCGCCGCCGCTGTCTTCGGCGACAGCCCGCTCGGCCGCCCGGTCATCGGCACGGTCGAGTCGATCAGCACGATGACGCGGTCGGCGATCGCCGGCTACTACCGGCGCCGCTACCAGCCGCCCTCGATCGTGGTGGCGGCGGCCGGCAACCTCGACCACGCACGGCTGGTGCGGCTGGTGCGCAGCGCGTTCCGGGCCGGCGCCGCCGCCGGAGGGGACGCCGAGCCGGACGGCCCGCGGGTCGGCGGCCGGGGTCCGGCGTACCGGCCCGGGGTGTCGGTGACCCGGCGACCCACCGAGCAGGCCAACCTCGTCCTCGGCACCCGGGGCCTCTCGCGCACCGACGACCGGCGGTTCGCCCTCGGCGTTCTCAACGGCGCGCTCGGCGGCGGGATGAGCTCCCGGCTGTTCCAGGAGATCCGCGAGAAGCGCGGGCTGGCCTACTCGGTCTACAGCTACGCCTCGCAGTTCGCCGACACCGGCCTGTTCGGCATCTACGCTGGCTGCCAGCCGGGTCGGGTGGACGAGGTCCTCAAGATCTGTCGGGAGCAGCTCGACCAGGTGGTGGAGACCGGGATCACCGAGGACGAGCTCATCCGCGGCAAGGGTCAGCTGCGCGGCGGCCTGGTGCTGGGGCTCGAGGACACCGGAGCCCGGATGAGCCGCCTGGGCAAGAGCGAGATGTCCTACGGCGAGCTGCTCGGGGTGGACGACCTGCTCGGCCGGATCGACGCGGTGACACTCGACGACGTCCGGGTGGTCGCCCGGGAGGTGCTCGGCGGCCGGCTGGCGCTGTCGGTGATCGGACCGTTCGACGACCCGGACCTTGCCTGGGCCGTCGCGTCGTGATCCGGGTGGGCGTCCTCGGCGCCCGCGGCCGGATGGGGACAGCGGTGCGCGCCGCGGTGGCCGACGCCCCGGACCTCGAGCTGGTGGCCGCCGTCGGCTCCGACGGCTCGGTCGACGAGGTGCTCGGCGCGGACGTCGTCATCGACGTCACCACGCCGGCGGTGGTCATGGGCAACGTCTCGCGCTGCGTCGCCGCCGGCGTGTCGATGGTGGTCGGGACCAGCGGCTTCGACGAGGAGCGGCTGGCGCAGGTCCGCGGCTGGCTTGCCGAAGCGCCGCAGGTCGGTGTGCTGGTGGCCCCGAACTTCGGTATCGGCGCGGTGTTGATGATGCGTTTCGCCGCGCAGGCGGCCCGGTTCTACGACTCGGCCGAGATCATCGAGCTGCACCACCCGGGCAAGGCGGACGCGCCGAGCGGCACCGCCCGACGTACCGCCGAGCTGGTGGCGGCGGCCCGCCGCGACGCCGGACGTCGGGCCGCCCCGGACGCGACCACGTCCTCACTCGAGGGCGCCCGCGGAGCGGAGGTCGCTGGCGTGCGGGTGCATGCGGTCCGCCTGACCGGGCTCGTCGCCCATCAGGAGGTGCTCTTCGGGGGCACCGGGGAGACCCTCACGATCCGGCACGACTCCCTCGACCGCTCGTCGTTCATGCCGGGGGTGCTGCTCGCCGTCCGCGCGGTGCGGTCCCGCCCCGGGCTCACCGTCGGCCTCGAGCCGTTGCTCGACCTGGACTAGTCGCCCGGCCCAGGGTCGGCTCGCCGCGGCTCAGTCGTAGCGCTGGATGAGCCGGACGTTGAGCGCCAGCGCGCCCGCCCCGAGCACGGCCACGACGACGAAGCCGGGCAGCACGTGTGACCAGGCGAGGTCGTCGAGAATGAGGGAGCGCAGCGCCTCCATCACGTAGGTGACCGGGTTGAACGTCGCGGCGACCTCCATCGGCCGGGTGAGCAGGTGGCGCGGGACGAAGTTCGGAGTGAGGAACAGCAAGGGGAAGAAGACCAGCCCGCCGGAGTTCGTCGCGGCGGCGCTACGCGTCTTCAGCGCGATGAGCTGCATGAAGCCCGTGAACACGACCGCCCACAGGGCGGTCAGCCCGACCAGCAGCAGGAAGCCCAGCGGGCCGCTGGCCACGGAGATACCGAACGGTATGGCGAGCAGCACGATGACGGTCGCGATGCCGATCCCCTTGACCGCCTCGGCCAGCAGCCGGCCGAGCACGATCGCCGTCCGGGAGACCGGTGCGGCGCGCAACTTGTCGAAATAGCCGCCTTCGATGTCCTCCACCAGGAACAGCGCTGCGCTGCCGAACGAGGCGGCGAGCAGCAGCGAGCTGGGCAGCTGGAAGGCGGCGTAGCTCTGGCCCTTGAGGAACGACGTCGACGACGACGGGAAGATCTTGCCGGCCTGGCCGACGTTGACCACGAGGAAGAACAGCGGGATGAACAGCGTCGGGAACAGCGCCTCCGGCGCCCGCCAGGACTCCCTCAACGCACGCTGGCCCAGCACCCAGGTGTGCGTCATACCGACACCTCCTGCACATCACCGGCGACGCGGTCGCGGCTGCGCCCGGTCGCGTCCAGGAACACGTCGTCGAGCGTGGGATCGCTGGGCATCGCCCGGCGACCCCGGAGCTCGGCCTTGAGCTGCGCCGGTGTGCCCTCGCGCACGATCCGCCCCCCGTCGATGATGGCCAGCCGGTCGCAGAGCTGGTCGGCCTCCTCCAGGTACTGCGTCGTGAGGAAGATTGTGGTGCCGCGCCCGTTGATCCGGCGGAGCTCGTCCCAGACCGTCAGCCGGCTCGCCGGGTCGAGGCCGGTCGTCGGCTCGTCGAGGAACAGCACCTCCGGCTCGTGCACCAACGCCGACGCGAGGTCGAGCCGGCGCTTCATGCCGCCGGAGTAGCCCTTGATACGACGGTCCGATGCCTCGCCGAGGTCGACGAGCTCCAGGAGCTGCTGAGCGCGTTGGGAGGCCTCCCGCGGGGGCAAGCCGAACAGCCGGCCCTGCAGCACCAGCAGCTCTCGCCCCGTCTGCCGCGGGTCGAGGCCCGCCTCTTGGAGGGCCACCCCCATCCGGCGCCGGGCGGCGTGGGGATCCGCGGCCACGTCGACCCCGGCGACACACGCGGTGCCCGACGTGATCGAGAGGAGCGTCGTCAGCATCCGTACCGTCGTGGACTTCCCGGCGCCGTTGGGTCCGAGGAAGCCGAACACCTCTCCGGCCTCGACGCGCAGGTCCACTCCGCGCACGGCCTCCACCACCCCGCCACGGCCGCGGTAGTGCTTGACCAGCCTCGCTGTCAGGACGGCTGCCGTCGTCATGCCCCACCTCTCCGGTCGCGGTCGCTGGGTAGACGGCCGCCGGCAGCGAAACTCACCGGCGGGTTCAGAGCCACAGGCCGACGGCGAGCAGCGCGCCGTACCCGAGCTGCAACCGACCGGTGCCGACGAGCGCCGGGATCAGGGCGCGGCCGGTCGCCCCGGTCCGGACCAGCCGCACCGGGGGGAGCGCGAGCGGCAGCGCGAGCAGGGCCAGCGCCGTCCCCGGCCGGGCCAGCGCCAGCAGCGCGGCGAGCGGGAAGGCTGCCAGCGCGCAGCCGACGAACAGCGCCCGGGTGCGGTCCGCGCCGATCCGGACCGCGAGCGTGTGCTTGCCGCTGGCCGCGTCGGTGGGGATGTCGCGCAGGTTGTTCGCGACCAGCAGCGCGACCGCGAGCAGGCCCACCGGGACGCCTGCCGACACCGCCAGCCCGGTCACCCGGCCGAGCGAGACGTACGCCGTGCCGGCCACCGCGACCAGGCCGAAGAACACGAACACGAACACCTCGCCCAGACCGGCGTACCCGTACGGCCGGGCGCCGCCGGTGTAGAACCAGCCGGCCGCGAAGCACGCGGCGCCGACCGGCAGCAGCCCCCAGCTGGTCAGCGCCGCCAGCACCAGCCCGGCGACCGCGGCGGTGCCGAACGACAGCGCGACCGCGGCCAGCACCGCCCGAGGAGTAGCGAGCCCGCCGGCCACCAGCCGGACCGGCCCCACCCGGGCGGCGTCGGTGCCGCGCACGCCGTCGCTGTAGTCGTTGGCATAGTTCGTGCCGACCTGCACGGCCAGCGCCACGACCAGCGCGAGCACGGCCCGGTCCCACACCGCGGACCCCTCGGCGGCGGACACCGCGGTGCCGACCACCACCGGGACCACGGCCGCCGGCAGCGTCCGCGGCCGGGCTCCGGCCAGCCACCGGTTCACAGCGCCCGTACCCCGGCGGCGACCGCGGCCGCGACCACCACCACCAGCACGAACGGCGCCCGCAGCAGCAGCGCCACGACCCCGGCGGCGAGCCCGGCCAGCCGCGCGTCGAGGACCAGCCGGTGGGCGCTGGACAGCGTCTGCACGCCGACCAGGGCGGCCAGCAGCGCCACCGGCAGCAGGTCCGCGACCCGGCGCACCCGCGGGTGCCCGAGCGCGCGGGCCGGCAGCGCCAACCCGGCGAGCTTGAGCAGGTAGCAGCCCGCGGCGGTGCCGAGCACCGCGGCCCACGTCACCCGCGGCCGCCGGCGATCACCGCGACCAGGGCGGCGAGCAGGACCGGCACCCCGGCCGGCACGAACGGGACCGCCACCACCGCGACACCGGTGGCGACGGCGGCGACCGCGACCGGTCGGGCGCTGCGCAGCCGCGGCGCCAGCAGGGCGAGGAACGCCGCCGGGAACGCCGCGTCGAGACCGAGCGTGCGCGGGTCGCCGACGTAGCGGGCACCCAGCGCGCCGATCAGCGTGGCGGCGTTCCAACAGGTGTAGACCGCGGCGCCGGTGGCCCAGAACGCCAGCCGACTCTCGGCCGGGTCGGCCCGGGCGAGCGCCATCGCCGTCGTCTCGTCGATGACCAGGTGGGCGCCGAGCAGCCGCCGGCCGCCGCGCACTCCGAGCAGGGTGGCCAGCCGCAGGGCGTAGAGGGTGTTGCGGCTGCCGAGCAGCAGCGCGGTCGCGGTGCCGGCGAGCGCGCCGCCGCCGGCACCGAGCACACCGACGAGGGCGAACTGCGATGCCCCGGTGAAGGCCAGCAGGGACAGCGCGCAGGCCTGCGGAACGGACAGCCCCGCGGCCACCGCGACCGCGCCGAAGGACACGCCGTACGCCCCGACCGCGACCCCGATGCTCGCGGCGTCCCGGTAGACGGCGCGCCGGAGGTCGGCGGGAGCGGCGGACACCGCCGGAGTCTCGCGCATCCTGCCGCCGGGATCAGCCCGGGCCGGCGTCGTCCGGCTGTTCGCTCAGGTCGGTGTGTAGTCGCAGCTGGTGCACGAGCTGACCCATGTCCAAATCCCGGCTGGCGCCGTCGAGCGCCCAGCCGGCCGACTCGTAGAAGGCGTGGCACCCGCCGTCGGCCTCGAACAGCCACACCACCGCGGTGCGAAACCCGCCACCGCGCAGCCCGTCCACGGCCGCCGCCAGCAGCCGGCTGCCGTGGCCGCGCCGGTTCGCGACCGGGTCGACCAGCAGGGTGTAGATCTCCGCAGTGGTCCGCGGGTCCGGCTCGGGGTCCTCCGCCGGGCCGAACGCCGCCAGGCCGACCACCCGGTCGGCCTCCATCGCGACGACGACGTGATGACGGGGGCTGGGCGGCTCGCTGACCGCGGTCTCCCACCGCTGCCGGGCGTCGGCGAGCGTCAGCGCGTCGAGGGCGGCCCGGGGCAGGATCCCGTCGTACGCCGACCGCCAGGTGCGCACCTGCACGTCGGCGATCGCGGCCGCGTCCGCCGGCCGGGCCGGGCGCACACTCACGTCGGCCATCTGGTGTCCTCCTCGGCAGCCCGCGGGGTCAGTATCGCGGGCCGCTCCCGGGCCGCCCAGCAACGGGCCGGCATGGCGGACCTCCAGCACCTCGACGCCGAGCTCGATCGGCTTGCTGGCCCCGTCCGGGTGCAGACCGGCCCCACGGTAGAACCGGCGGGCGCGCGCGTTGTCGGCCAGCACCCACAGCGTGACCCGCCGGTAGCCGTGCTCGCCCAGCACCGCCAGACCGGCGTCGAGCAGCACCCGGCCGACCCCGCGGCCCCACGCCGCCGGCCGCACGTAGCAGGCGTAGACCTCACCGGTGCGCGCCGGGTCCGCGTCGTCGTCCCGGCTCGGTCCGGCGACCAGCCAGCCGACGACCTTCCCGTCGCTGACAGCCACCAGCTCGCCGCCACCCGCCGGCGGCGCGGCGAGCCGCCGGCGCCGGCGGGCCACCTCCTCGTCGGTGACCCGCATCGACGCGAGGTAGTCGGCCGGGAGGATCTCGGCGTACGCCGCCTGCCAGGCCGCTACGCGCAGGTCCGCGATCGCCGCCGCGTCCGCGGGGGCGGCCGGCCGCACCCGCGCCCCGGCTTCCCGCACGGCGGCAGCCTCCCACGCCGGTGTCCCGCTTCCTGCCGCCGTGATCCGTCTCCCACCGGGGGATCCGCCTCCACTGCCGTGATCGGTAGCGGGCTAACCGCGCCTGGCGCGGCGCATTCGCTAGGGATCACCAGGGAGCGGGCCGCGGCTGGCTGACGACGCCAGAGCGGGCCGGGACCCGAGGGTCCCGGCCCGCTCCCTGGCGCGACCTCGCCGCGCTCCGCCCGCTAGGGCGCGTACGTCGCGACGAACGTGCC
>JBBSHH010000085.1:0-11078 GCA_038253225.1 Mycobacteriales bacterium
AAAAAAGGACACCGCCGCGGCGAAGAAGGGCACGGCGAAGAAGGGCACGGCCGCGGCGAAGAAGGGCACGGCGCAGAAGGGCACGGCGGCAGCGAAGAAGGGCCCGGCGGCGGCGACGAAGGCCGCCGCCAGGACGGCGGCCAAGGGGCCCGCCGCCCGCCGGACGGCCTAGGAGAGGCCGGCCCGGGTTGCCCCGGGCACCTACGCTGGACAAGTGTCCGGTGCGGTGTGCCTGCAGGGCGGGGCGGAGCTCGGCCCGGGCTGCCGGGAGATGGACGCGGAGCCGTTGCGACGGACCGGTGGCTGTCCCGTGGTGGTCGTCACCGCGCTGGCCGTCCGGCGGCCGCGGTGACCGCCGCGTCGGAGCGCGCCGCGCTCCGGGTGCTGCCCGCCCGCGGGGAGCCCGCCCTGCCGGCCTGGCCGGGGGCGCCGGAGGACGTGGGCGGCTTCCGGCTCTTCGTCCGACGGACACCGGTGACGCCAGGCGCCGAACCGGCGGTCTTCGTGCACGGGCTCGGCGGTGCGTCGACGAACTGGACCGACCTCATGTACCTGCTCGCGCCGCGGCTGGCGGGTCTGGCCGTGGACCTACCTGGGTTCGGCCACTCGGAGCCACCGCCCCGCCGGGACTACTCGCTGGCGAGCCACACCCGCGCCGTCACCGCCCTGCTCGAGCGGCTGGACGCGGGGCCGGTGCACCTGGTCGGCAACTCCCTCGGCGGATCCGTCGCGATCCGGATCGCCGCCACCCGGCCGGAGCTGGTGCGGACCCTGACGCTGGTGTCACCGGCGCTGCCCAGCTGGCGGCCGCAGACCCGGGCCGACCCGCAGCTGTTGTTGCTGCTGCTGCCGCGGGTCAGCGCCGTGGCGGCGCGGCGGTTGAGCCGCCTCACCGCGGAGCAACGCTCCCGCGAGGTGCTCGAGATGTGCTTCTACGACGTGGACCGGCTGCCGCCCGAGCGGCTGCAGGAGGCGGTGGATGAGCTGCGCCGGCGTGAGCAGCTGGGCTGGACCAACGAGGCGCTGGTCCGCTCGCTGCGGGCGCTGGTGGCGGCGTACGTGCTGCGCGGGCCGGGCGGGCTATGGCCGGCAGCCGCCCGGATCCGGGCCCGGACGCTGCTGGTGTGGGGCCGTCATGACCGGCTGGTCAGCGTTCGGCAGGGTTATCGGGCGGCCCGGGTCATGCGGGACGCCCGCCTGGTGGTCATCGAGGACGGCGGCCACGTCTCCCAGCTGGAGCATCCCGGGCTGGTCGCCCGGGAGGTGCTGGGGCTGCTCGACCGCGGCTGACCCGAACGCCGGCCGTGGACGCCGACCGGAGACGCCGACCGGAGACGCCGACGGACCCCGGCACCGATGCGGCGCCGGGGTCCGTCGTGACGTGCGGGCGGTTACTTGAACGCGTCCTTGACCTTCTCGCCGGCCTGCTTGAGGTTGGACGACGTCTGGTCGGCCTGACCCTCGGCGCGCAACTGGTCGTCGCCGGTGGCCTCGCCGGTCTTCTCCTTCGCCGTACCCGACGCCTCTTCGACCTTGTTCTTGATCTTGTCGATGCCGCTCATGGGATCTCCTTCCACGGTTGGTAGCCCGCCACCTACCCGCCGGCTGCGGCCCGACACCCGTCGGTGCCGCTCGGTCTAGGGTTCGGTGGTGATGGACAGCGGTTCGGGCGGCCGCCGCGGGATGGCGTACGGCGTCGCGGCCTACCTGCTGTGGGGGCTGTTCCCGCTGTACTGGCCGCTACTGAAGCCGGCCGGCGCCCTGGAGATCTTGGCCTGCCGGGTGCTGTTCTCCGCGGTGGTGATCGGGGCGCTGCTGGCCGCGCAGGGCCGGCTCGGCGTGGTCCGCCATCTCGGTCGGGTGCCGCTGACCCGGCTCTGCCTCGCCGGCGCGGTCATCGGGCTGAACTGGGGCGGCTACATCTGGGGTGTCAACCACGCGCACGTCGTGGAGACCAGCCTCGGGTACTTCATCAACCCGCTGGTGACGGTCGGGCTCGCGGTGGTCGTGCTGCACGAGCGGTTGCGCCGGGTGCAGTGGTACGCGCTCGGGTTCGGCGTACTCGCGGTGACGGTGATCACCGTCGACTACGGCCGGCCGCCCTGGCTGGCCCTGCTGTTGGCCGCAAGCTTCGGCACCTACGGGCTGGTCAAGAAGCAGGTCGGCGTCGGGGCGGCCGAGGGGTTGCTGGTGGAGGCCGGGGTGTTGCTGGTCCCGGCGCTGGTCACGCTCGGCGTGCTGGCCGGGACCGGCAGCGCCTCCTACCTGCGGCTCGGCCCGGGCCATGACCTGCTGCTGGCCTCCGCCGGCGTCGTCACCGCGGTTCCCCTGCTCTTCTTCGCCGGGGCCGCCTCCCGGTTGCCGCTGGCCACGCTCGGGCTGCTGCAGTACCTCGCGCCGGTGCTGCAGCTGCTGACCGGCGTACTGCTCCGGCACGAGCCGTTGCCTCCGACCCGACTGGCCGGCTTCGCGCTGGTCTGGGTGGCGCTGGTTGTCCTCACCGTGGACGGTTGGCGACACCGACCGGTCGCGGCGGCCGGCCCGAGCGTGGTGACCGAGCCCGTCACGGCGGATCTGCTGCCGCGGCGGGTCGTGACCCGGCGGTCCTGACGGGTGCGGGGGAATGACTGGTGATCGGATGCCGGTTGCCGAGGTACCGCACGCTGAGCGCTGGCCCCGAGGAGTTCCCTGTGTCGTTGCCGCCCCTGGTCTCCCCGGCCCCCGAGTTGAGCGTGGCGGAGGTCCGCCGGTACTCCCGCCACCTGATCATCCCGGACGTGGCGATGGACGGGCAGAAGCGGCTGAAGAACGCCAAGGTGCTAGCCGTGGGTGCCGGCGGCCTGGGCTCCCCGACCCTGATGTACCTGGCCGCGGCCGGGGTCGGGACGCTCGGCATCGTCGACTTCGACGTCGTGGACGAGTCGAACCTGCAACGCCAGGTCATCCACGGACAGAGCGACATCGGCCGGTCGAAGGCGGAGTCGGCGCGGGACAGCGTCCGCGAGATCAACCCGCTGGTCGAGGTGCGGCTGCACACCGATCGGCTCGACTCCAGCAACGCGATGGAGATCTTCACCGACTACGACCTCATCGTCGACGGCACCGACAACTTCGCCACCCGCTACCTGGTCAACGACGCCTGCGTGCTGCTCGGCAAGCCCTACGTCTGGGGTTCGATCTACCGCTTCGACGGCCAGGCGTCGGTGTTCTGGGCGGAGCACGGGCCGTGCTACCGCTGCCTGTACCCGGAGCCGCCGCCGCCTGGGATGGTGCCCTCCTGCGCGGAGGGCGGCGTGCTCGGGGTGCTGTGCGCCTCGATCGGGTCGGTCCAGACCACCGAGGCCATCAAGGTGCTGACCGGCGTCGGGGAGTCGCTCGTCGGCCGGCTGCTGATCTACGACGCGCTGGAGATGAGCTACCGGACGCTGCGTGTCCGCAAGGACCCGGAGTGCCCGCTCTGTGGCAAGAACCCGACCATCACCGAGCTCATCGACTACGACGCGTTCTGCGGGACGGTGTCCGACGCCGCGGTGCAGGCGGCCGCCGGCTCGACCATCACCGCCGCCGAGCTCAAGGAGATGTTCGACCGAGGCGAGGACTTCCTGCTCGTCGACGTCCGCGAGCCGGCCGAGTACGACATCGTCCGGATTCCCGGTGCGGTGCTGATCCCCAAGGGCGACCTGCCGGCTCGCCTCGCCGAGCTGCCGCAGAACAAGCCGGTGGTGCTGCACTGCAAGACCGGGGTGCGCTCCGCGGAGGCGCTGGCGGTGCTCAAGGGCGCCGGGTTCGCCTCCGCCCGGCACGTGCAGGGCGGGGTCACCGCCTGGGCGACGCAGGTCGACCGGTCGCTGCCCACGTACTGAGCCGGGGCCAGCCGACGGGGTGGCGGCCCTGACGCCGTACGCGCGGAGCGTCCTCGACGTCGTCGACCGGATCCCGCCCGGCCGGGTGCTCACCTACGGCGACGTCGCCGAGCTGCTCGACCGGCGCGGCGCCCGCTCGGTCGGCATGGTGCTGGCCCGCTACGGCGCCGAGGTGCCCTGGCACCGGGTGGTGCTGGCCAGTGGCGCGCCGGCCCCAGGGCACGAGACCGAGGCGCTGCGTCGACTGCGGGTCGAGCGGGTGCCGCTCGTCGGCGACGGCAGCCGGGTCGACCTCACCCGCGCCCGCTGGGACGGCAGGCCCCGCCGCGGCAGGGCCGAGTTCTGTCGGTGGCACGTGCTCGAATGACCGCTGTGAGCGCCGCCACCCCCCGCTACCGGCTGGACCGTACGCCGCCGTCCGTTCCGGTGCCGCCGCGGCTCGACCCGGCCCAGCAGGCGGTGGTCGACCATCCCGGCGGCCCGCTGCTGGTGCTGGCCGGCCCCGGCACCGGCAAGACCACCACGCTGGTGGAGGCCGTCGTGGAGCGGGTGCGCCGCGGCTGCTCCCCGGAGCAGGTGCTGGTGCTGACGTTCAGCCGAAGGGCCGCCGACGAGCTGCGGCGGCGGATCACCGGCCGGCTCGGGCGCACGGTGAGCTCGCCGTCGGCCTGGACGTTCCACTCCTGGTGCCTGGCGCTGGTGAGCGCGTTCGGCGGGTCGGCCGTGCCGCGGCTGCTGTCCGGGCCGGAGCGGCTGGTGCGGATCCGGGAGCTGCTCGGCGGCAGTGCGGAGGGGCTCGGCACCACCCGCTGGCCGCCGGAGCTGCACCCGGCCCTGGGCACGCGGGGGATGGCCCGCGAGGTCGCCGACCTGCTGGACCGGGTCCGCGAGCGCGGTCTGGAACCAGCCGACCTGCGGCGCATCGCCGTGGCCAGCGGCCGGGCCGAGTGGGCCTCGGCGGCGCAGTTCTACGCCGAGTACGTCGCGGTCCTCGGCAGTGGCGGCGAGATGGACTACGGCGAGCTGGTCCGCAGCGCCCGTCGCCTGCTCGACGACCCGGACGTGCTGGCCGAGGTGCGTGGCCGCTACGCGGCGGTGTTCGTCGACGAGTACCAAGACACCGACCCGGCGCAGGAGGAGCTGCTGGGGTTGCTCGCCGCCGGCGGTGACCTGGTGGTGGTCGGTGACCCGGACCAGGCGATCTACGGCTTTCGCGGTGCGGACGTCGGGTGCCTGCTGCGCTTCCCGGACCGGTTCCGGGCCGCCGGTGGCCGACCGGCACCGACGTTGACGCTGCGGACCTCCCGGCGAGCGGGTCCGGGACTGCTCGAGCTGTCCCGGGTCGTGGCCACCCGGATCGCCGCTCCCGGGCTGCCAGCGCGGCGGTTGGCGGAGCACCGGGGACTCGCCGCCGCCGCGGGCACCGACCCGGGGTCGGCGCAGCTGCGGCTCTACAGCACGGCGGCGGAGGAGGCGACCGGCATCGCCGACGCGCTGCGCCGGGCGCATCTCGAGCTGGGGCTGCCCTGGCGGGAGATGGCGGTGCTCGTGCGGTCCGGCGTCCGCAGCATCCCGGTGCTGCGCCGCACCCTGGTCGCGGCCGGTGTGCCGGTCGCGGTCGCCGCCGACGAGGTCCCGGTGTCCAGCGACCCGGCGGTGGCTCCGCTGCTGCTGGGGCTGCGCTGCGCCGCGGAGCCGGCCGCGCTCACCGACGACGCGGCCCGCGCGCTGCTCACCTCCCCGCTGGTCCGGGCCACCCCGGCGGACCTGCGTCGGCTGGGCCGGGCGCTGCGCGCCGCCGAGCGGACGGTGCTCGGCGCCGGTGCGGCGGAGCCGGACGGCGCGGTCGCGGCGCTGCGGCTGCCGCGGCCGTCGGCGACCCTCGTCCGCGAGGCGGTCGTCTCACCCGGGGACCTGCTGCTGGTCGAGGACCGCGCCGCCCGTCCGGCCCGTCGGCTGGCCGAGCTGCTGACCGCCGCCCGGGCCGCGCTCGCGGCCGGTGGCGCCGAGCAGGCGCTGTGGTCGCTGTGGGAGCGCAGCGGCTGGCCGCGCCGGTTGTCGGCGGCGTCGGCCGCGGGCGGTCAGCCCGGCCGGGCGGCGGACCGCGACCTCGACGCGGTCGTGGCGTTGTTCGACGCGCTCGGACGCCTCGCCGACCATCAGCCGCGGGCCGGGGTGGGGGTGCTGCTCGACGAGCTGGAGGCGCAGGAGATCCCCGGCTCCGCTGACCGGGAGGGTCGGCTGGCCGACGCTGACGCGGTCCGGTTGCTGACCGCGCACCGGTCCAAGGGGTTGGAGTGGGACCTGGTGGTGGTCGCCGGCGTCCAGGACGGCGGCTGGCCGGACCTGCGCCGCCGCGGCTCGTTGCTGGCCGCCGACGCGCTGGGTCGGGACGGCGCCGTAGCGCCGCCGACGAGGGCAGCGCTGCTCGCCGACGAGCGTCGACTGCTCTACGTCGCGCTCACCCGGGCCCGGCGGCGGCTGTTGATCACCGCCGTCCGGTCGCTCGAGGACGACGGGGAGCGGCCGTCCCGGTTCCTCGACGAGCTTGGGCTGGCGGTCCCCGCAGCCAACGAGGCGGCGACCGAGCTGCTCTCGCTCTCCTCGCTGGTCGGCCGGCTGCGGCGGCTGACCAGCGACACCACCCGACCGGAGCCGGAGCGGCGGGCCGCGGCGGCGCAGCTGGCCCGGCTGGCCGCGGCGACGACCGAAGCGGGTGCGCCGCTGGTGCCCGCCGCCCACCCGGACCGATGGTGGGGCCTCGCGGAGGTGACGCCCGGCGCCGCGCCGGTGCGGCCGGCGGACCAGCCGGTGCGGCTGTCCGGGTCGACGGTCAGCGGCTACGACAGCTGCCCGCTGGCGTGGTTCCTCGAGCGGGAGGCGCGGGCCGCGGCGCCGGGGACGGCCGCGCAGGGGTTCGGCCTCGTGCTGCATGCGCTGGCCCGCCTCGTCGGCACCGGCGCGGTGCCGGCCGAGCCGCTGGCGCTGCTGGCCCGGCTGGACGAGGTGTGGGGGTCGCTGGGCTTCGACGCGGTCTGGCAGGGCGACCGGGAGCGCCGGCATGCGGAGGCGGCGCTGCGCCGGTTCCTGCGATGGCATGCCGCCGGCGACCGGGTCCACCTGGGCAGCGAGGTCGGTTTCGAGGTCGAGCTGCCGGTGCCGGCGGGAACGGCGGTGCTGCGCGGCTCCGTCGACCGGCTCGAGCGCGACCCGGACGGCCAGGTGGTGGTCGTCGACTTCAAGACCGGTCGGACCAAGCCGGCCGCCGACCAGGTCGCCGCCCACCCGCAGCTCGCGGTCTACCAGCTCGCCGTCCGGGCCGGCGGGCTCGACCGGCTGACCGGACCCGAGCCGCGGGTGGGCGGCGCGGAGCTGGTGCACCTGCGCCTCGATGCCCGCGGCGGCGGCCCGGCCGTGCAGCGCCAGCCGGCACTCGAGCCCGGCGGTGACACGTGGGCCGATCAGCTCGTCGCCAGGACAGCGGTCGGCATCCTGGCCGAGGAGTTCCCGGCCCGGGTCAACAGGCGCTGCGGCACCTGCGCTTTCGCCGCCGCGTGCCCGGCGCAGGACGCGGGCGTGCAGGTGGTCCGGTGAGCGGCCCGCCGCGGCCCGAGCCGACCGGCGGCTACCTGCGCGCGCTGCTCGGCAAGCCGTTCACGGCCGAGCAGCTCGCGGTCGCCACCGCACCGCTGCGGCCGCAGCTGGTGCTTGCCGGTGCCGGTGCCGGCAAGACCACCGTGATGGCCGCCCGGGTGGTGCACGCGGTCGCGTTCCACGGCGTACCACCGGGGTCGGTGCTCGGGCTGACCTTCACGAACAAGGCAGCCGGGGAGCTGGCCGACGGCGTCCGCACCGCGCTCGACCGGCTGGCCGCGGCCGCCGGTCCCCGGGTCGGGGCGGCCGGTGACGAGCCGGCCGAGGACCTGCCGACCGTCTCGACCTATCACGCGTACGCCGCGGCGTTGCTGCGCGACCACGCCCTGCGGGTCGGTCGGGAGCCCGACACCACGCTGCTGACCGATGCCCGCCGCTGGCAGCTGGCGCTTCGGGTGGTGCGGGCGGCGCGGGGACCCTTCGAGCACCTGGACTGGCTGACCGCAACGGTGGCGCAGCACGTGCTCGACCTCGACGCCGAGATGAGCGAGCACCTCGTCGACGTGGCGCGGGTCCGGGACTGCGACGCGGCGCTCGTGGCGGCGGTGCGGGCGGCACCGAAGAGCACGGTCGAGGTTCGTTCGGTGCTGCGCACGGCCGAGCAGCGCGAGGAGCTGCTCACGCTCGTCGAGCGCTACCGGGCCCGCAAGGCCGAGCTCGACCTGGTCGACTTCGGTGACCAGATAGCGATCGCCGCACAGATCGCCACCGGCCGGCCGGCGGTGGCGGCCGGCGAGCGGGACCGGTTCCGGGTGGTGTTCCTCGATGAGTACCAGGACACCGGCGTGGCGCAGCGAACGCTGCTGGCCGCGCTGTTCGGCGCCGGTCACCCGGTCACCGCGGTCGGTGACCCGTGTCAGTCGATCTACGGGTGGCGCGGTGCCAGCGTCGGGAACCTGCTCCGCTTCGCCGAGCACTTCCCGGCCGTCGAGGTCGCGGACGTGGCCGACCCGGCGTACCTGCTGACCAGCTTCCGCAACGGCGGCCGGATCCTCGACGTGGCCAACGCCGTGTCGGCGGCGCTGCGGACGAAGCCACCGAACCGGCGCCGAGCGCACGTCGACGTGCCGGAGCTACGGCCGGCGGCCGGCCGGGGGGCGGACGGCGAGGTTCGGGTGGCGCTGCACCTCACCGCGGTCGAGGAGGCGCGCTGGGTGGCGGACGAGGTGGCCCGCGCGGTGCACGCGGACGGGGTGCCGGCCGGTGCGGTGGCGGTGCTCTGCCGGCGGCGGAGCGACTTCGTCCTGTTCCAGCGGGAGATCGTCGCTCGCGACGTGCCCGTCGAGGTCGTCGGGCTCGGCGGGCTGCTCACCATGCCCGAGGTCGCGGACGTCGTCGCGGTGCTCGAGGTGCTGGCCGACCCGACCGCCAACCCGGCCCTGGTGCGGATCATGACCGGCCCGCGGTACCGGATCGGCCCGCGGGACCTGGCCGCGCTCGGCCGCCGCGCCGACCACCTCGTGCGCTCGGACGGGGCCGGTCGGAACGCCGTCGACCCGAACGAGGACCCGGACGGCGTCCGGGCGTTGACCGCCGCGACCGCCTCGGTCGACCCGTGCGACGTCGTCGCGCTGACCGACGCGCTGGAGAGCCTCGGCGATCCGACTCGCTACGCGCCGGCGGCCTACGCCCGGCTGCGGGCGCTCGACGCGGAGCTGCACCGGCTGCGGCCGCTGGTCGCCGCGCCGATCGTGGAGGCGGTCACCGAGGTCGTAGCGGCGATCGGTCTCGACGTCGAGATCGAGGCCGGCCCGGCGCCGATCGCGGCGGCCCGGCGCGCGAACCTGGCCGCGTTCCTCGACCACGCCGCCCGCTTCGAAGGCATCGAGGGCGAGTCCGGCCTGCCGGGCTTCCTCGGTTACCTCGCCGCCGCCCGGGAGAAGGAGGACGGCCTCGACGTCGGCGGCGTGTCCGGCGCCGACACCGTCAAGCTGCTCACCGTCCACAAGGCGAAGGGCCTCGAGTGGGACGTCGTGGCGGTGCCGTGCCTTGCGCAGGACACCTTCCCGTCCACGCAGGGCCGGCCGCGGTGGACCGCCCGCGCGCCGGTGCTGCCGAACCGGCTGCGCGGCGACCGCGCCGACCTGCCCGCCGACCCGGCGATGACCCGCCGGGCGATCGAGACGTTCCTCGAGCAGTCCAAGGTCGAGGAGCTGGCGGAGGAGCGCCGGCTGGTCTACGTCGCGGTCACCCGGGCCCGGCACCGGCTGCTCGCCAGTGGGCACGTCTGGAGTCGCACCCGGTCGACCCCGTGCGCGCCGTCGCCGTTCCTGACCGAGATCCGCGACGCCTGCCTGGCCGGTGCCGGCACCGTGGTGTGCTGGGCGGCGGAGCCCGGTGCCGACGGCAACCCGCAGCTCGCCGCCGCACCGCCGGACGTCGCGTGGCCGGCGCCGTACGACCCGCAGGCGCTGGCGGCCCGGCACGGCGCGGCCGAGCTGGTCCAGGCGGCGCTCGTCGGGGCGGCGCTGGACGGGGCGGCGCTGGACGGTGCGGCGCTGGCCGACGAGCCTGACGGTGATCCCGCGAGGGTGCAGCCGACGGCGCCGTGGCGGTGGGAGACCGACACGTTGCTCGCCGAGGTCGGCCGGGAGGGGGCGGGCGACCGGCGGGTGGCGCTGCCCGTGACGTTGACCGCGAGCCAGCTGGTCCGGTTGGCCGCCGACCCGGACGAGCTGGCCCGGTCCCTGGCCCGCCCGATGCCGCGCCGGCCGAGTCCCCAGGCGCGCCGCGGCACCGCCTTCCACGCCTGGGTGGAGGGCCTGTTCGGGGCCCGGCCACTGCTCGAGGAGGACGAGCTGGCCGGGGCCGGCGACGCCGACCTGCCCGAGCCCGGGGACCTGGCGGCGCTGCGGGCGGCGTTCGCCAGGACCGAGTTCGCCGAGCGGGCGCCGTACGCCGTGGAGGCACCGTTCTCACTCGCCCTCGGCGGCTGGCTGCTGCGCGGCCGGATCGACGCGGTGTACCGCACCGCCGGCGGCTACGACGTGCTCGACTGGAAGACCGGCCTGCGGCCGGCGGACCCCAGGGCGGCGGCCCTGCAGCTCGCGGTCTACCGGCTGGCCTGGGCCGGGATCGCCGGGGTGCCCGTCGCGGAGGTCACCGCCGGGTTCCTCTACGTGCGGACCGGCGAGCTGGTCCGGCCCGAGTGGCTGCCCGACGCCGCCGGGCTCGAACGGCTGCTGCGCGGGTCGCCGTGACCGCCGAACCCGTCAGGGCCCGGCGGACAGGCCGGTGCAGCCGCGCAGAGCGTTCCAGCGCGCCACCGCCGCGACCGCCGCCGCCCCCGCCAGCGGCCGCGGCGCACCCCCGTCGATGGTCGCCGGCGACCAGCGGGCGGCCGTGACCGCCCGCCCGCGGGTGGTCAGGGTCAGCACCCCGGACTCCCGGGTGGGGCCGAAGCGGGTCACGTAGAAGACGAAGTTGCCGAGCCCGTAGTCGACGTACGCGCCCCGCGACCAGCCGCCGCCGAGCAGCACGTGGGCGTGCGAGCCGACGATGACGTCCGCACCGGCGTCGACGAGGCGGCGGGCCAGCGCTCGCTGCGCGTCGATGGGGCAG
>JBBSHH010000086.1:0-10771 GCA_038253225.1 Mycobacteriales bacterium
ATCCGGCGTCCGTCGATCTTGTCCAGCGTGATGCTGACGCAGGCAGTGTCCCCGGGGTCGGCCCAGGTCAGGAGCGGCACCTCGTCTGGCCGCGACAACTCTGCGGGCTTGCGCAGCAGCCGTGCCGTGCCGGTAAGGACGGCGCTCCAGGCCCGCGTGCTCCTGATCGATCCGGTCCACCTCGAACGCGACCACCTGCCCGTCGAGCCGTCGGCCGAGGTCGGGCGGGCGCAAACATCGCGTCCACGGACGCGGTAAGCATCGACTCGGGACCAATGGCCCCGGGCGCGCGCTGGCTGTGCTGCGCGAGCAGGCGCAGGCATAGGCCGGTCCATCGCCTCGCTGCGGTCACCGTCCGCCCCGGTTCGCAGCACCACGCACGTCCCGATGAGGGCGTAGTTGATGAGCCGGATCGCCGGCAGGGCACGCTCGGTGAAAACCACTCGACCGACGTCAAAAGCCTCAGCCGATCTGTGTCATGACGAGGACTGCCCGACCACCCGGCGACCGATGTGTCCGGCGCCGCGGCGCCTCCCTACCTCTGGACCGCAGCAGAGGACCTTCGTCCCTGTCGTGTGGGTGGCGTCCGGTCGACTTGGTCACGGCACGCCCTGGAAGTCCCTGGTTGCCTCAACTAACCTAGGCCGGAACCGTGAGAGCGGCCGTCTCCAGTGCGGTGGCGCGCTTTGTGGCGTGGGCAAGGAGCCTGGCCAATGCGTACTGGAACCCTGCGGCGGGAACCACTTCGACCGCGATGTTGGACTTGTTCATGATGTCGCCCTCTCTTTGGGAGGCCTCCGGTGTTGGTGCTCCGGACCCTTGAACCGCGGGCAATCTGCAGGTTCTCTCGGAGGGTGATGACGATGGTCCGTACGGTCGCCACGGCAGCGGTGACGTCATCGCGATCGTGTCGCTTCCGATGGGCGTCGAGGGCGACGCCGAGATGGGCCAGCCGCTCGATGGGGCGCCGCGCGCCGTCGGGGAGTGCTCGCCCACACCCCGGCGAAGACCAGCACGTCCAGGCCGTCGGTCGCCGCCGACCGACCGCGCGGCGTGTGGGCATAGAGCGCCGGGACCGACGTCAAATCCGTGGTGTCCGGCATGTGCCCCCGGCGGCCTGTTCGGCACGTCCGGTAGCACATACGAGCTCAGGGTGCCCGGCTACTTGGCCCGCGCCTGTACCTCGCCGACCTGGCCTCGATCCGCGCCCTCGGCACCCGCCTTCGCGAGCACCGGACCAGCCTCGACGTCCTGATCAACAACGCTGGATTGATGGCGACGCCCAAGCGTAGCGAGACGGTCGACGGCTTCGAACTGCAGTTCGGGACCAACTACCTTGGGCCCTTCGCGCTCACCCGCGAACTGATCTCCCTACTCCGGCACGGCCACGACCCCCGCGTCGTGACCGTCGCCGGCATCTCGGTCCACGACGGCGAGATCAACCTGGACGACCTGCAGACAAAGCAGAGTTACAAGGCCATGCAGGTCTACGCCCAGTCCAAGCTCGCCGACACCGTTAGGACGGCGGCTTGGTCGGCCTCATAGTGTCCAAGGACAGGCGCGCATCCACGCCTGTCCTTGGAGAACGACGCTGATCGAGGACGAATACGACTCGACGGAGCCTTTGACGCTCGACCGGAACATCGGTCGGCCGGGCCGTAGATACGGCGTTCAGCCTTGCGGGCCGGTGACCTCGGCGAGGGAGAAGGCCGCGCCGTAAGGGTCGAGCCCGTCGACCATGCGACCGAAGGGACTCGGGTCAGGGCCCGAGCGTACGGTCCCACCGCCGGCGCGGATCGTCGCGACCGCCGTGTCTGCGTTCTCGACGGTGAAATAGGTCTGCCAGGCGGCCGCCGTCTGGGGTGGCGCGTCCGGGGGCAGCGCGCCGATCCCGCCGACGGTGTCGCCCGGGCCGGCGCCGTTGATGGTGGAGTAGTCCATCCCACCCTCGAGCGCGGTGTAGCTGTAGCCGAACACCGCGGCGTAGAACGCCCGCGTCCGCCCCGGGTCACTACTCATGCACTGGTTCCACCCGACCGACCCGGGCTCGTTCGCCCGCCGCATGCCGAAGTGCTCGCCGGCCTGCCAGACACCGAACATCGCGCCCGCCGGGTCGACGGCGATGAGCATCCGTCCCTGGTCGTCCACCGTCATGCCGGGGACGACGAGGGTGCCGCCGGCGCTGGTGATCGCCTCTGCGGTGGCGTCGACATCGTCGCTGGCGAGATACGTCGTCCAGGCCGGTGGCATCCCGGAGCCCTCGGGCGGCGTGGTCATTCCGGCGACCGGCGCCCCGTCGCGCAGGCACATGTGGTAGTTGCCCATCTCCGGGCCGGCGTCGACGAATTCCCAGCCCAGCAGCGGACCGTAGAACGCCGTCGCTCCGCCCACGTCGGGGGTCGCCAGGTCGACCCAGCAGGGTGTCCCCGCCGGCCACGCCGTGTCTCGAGTGCTCATGTCCGCCCTTCCGAGGGTACGGGCCCCGAGGGCCTCGCCGGGCGCTACTCTGCTCGCCGCGCCCCGGCGTGTCTAGCGGATGTTCGCGCCGGGATCGCAGGCGTTTCCTGTCCCGACCTCCACGCCAGACGTGCTGACGGTCGAACGGGCGTCGAGCCGGGGCCAGCCGTTACCTGAGCACGCCGGTGTGCCCGAGTGAGAACCGGCCGGGCAATGGCCAGACGCAGAGGCCGTGCGGCTCACGGCCCACCGGGATGCGGGCGAGGAGCCGCCCGCGGGACGGCGTGCCGTTACCGGTGTCGAAAACGTAGACCTCATTGCTTCGCCGGCCGGACAGCCACAACCGGCTCCCATCGGCCGACACGTTGCCCATGTCCGGCGTACCGCCGCCCGGGATTGCCCAGGTCGCGACCACCCGGCGGCTACGGAAGTCGATCACGGACACCGACCCCCGATTGCCCTGATGCGGGAACGGCGCGGTCAGTTCGGCCAACGCTCCGCCCCGGTTCGCCACGTAGAGGAAGCGTCCGTCCCGGCTGGGGTACAGGCCGTGGGTCTCCGGGCCGGTGCGCAGGAAGCCGACCGTTGTCATCGTGTCGCCGTCGACCTCCCACACGCCGTCGCTGTTCATGTCAGCGACGTACCACACCTGCCCGAACGGATCGAGCTTGATGTCCTGCGGAGCGGCCGGCGCTCCCGCGCGGTTGAGGGCGAGCCGGCCGACGACCCGGCGGCTGCGGAGGTCGACCTTGACCAACTGTCCGGAGAACTCGCAGGTCGCGATCAAGTACGAGCCGGCTGCCGAGAAGTCGGCGTGGTTGACCCCAGCGCACGCGGTCCCGACGTCCAGTCCGTGCTGCAGGACGAAGGTATGCGGGTCCCGGAAGTCGATCCGGTGCAGACGCTCCGCCATGACCAACGCGGACGTCCCGTCCGGGCTGAAGTAGAGGTTGTACGGGTCGGTCACCGCGATGTTCGGCCCGGCGAGCCGGCCCGTGCGCGGGTCGATCGGTGACAGCGAGTTTCCGCTGTTGTTGTTGACCCACAACGTCTTGAGGTCCCAGGACGGCACCACGTGCTGCGGCTGGCTGCCGGTGGTGTAGGTGTCGACGACCCGCAGCGTCCGCTGGTCGATGACCGAGACAGCACCCGCGCCGAGGAGGGGGACGTAGACCAGCGCCGGGTCGTCGCGCACGACGGCGCTGAGCATGCCGGCGCGGGTATGCCGGTAGAGGTCCGGCCGAGTCCGGCTGGACGCACCCGGCGCGGGTTTGAGCGTTTCCGGGTGTGACCCCGTGCCGTGGCGTTGCATGGACGTCATGCCGGAATCAGGCGCCGCCGATTGGTCGTTGCGGAACGCTCCGGTGACCACGGCCACGACCGTGACGGCGAGCGCTGTGCTGAGGACACCAAGCCGGCAGAGCCCAAGGCGCCGGCGCCGGCTCATCGGCACGGGCGGCCGCACCCATCAGTGCGAAGTGGCACCGGCCAAGACTACGAGCCCACACCCCGGCCGGGCTCCGTACACGCCGGTCACTGTCGACCCAGCCGGACAGACGCACCACGCCGGCGGCGCAGGTTCGAGGTCACGGTGCGGATCCGTTCCCGGCGCAGCGCGCACTCCGGCTCGTCGTCGATCGGCTCGAACGCCCCCATCACGCGGCTCAGCAGGCTGTCGGCGAGCGCCGGGTTGCGGGCGAGCACCGGGCCGTGGGCGTACGTCGCCACGATGCTGCCCGCCACCGCGCCGTCCGTGCCGTCGCCGTTGCCCACCCCGGAGACGACGTCGCCGAACGGCGTGGCGTCCCGTCCGAGCACGGTTCGGCCCTGGTGGTTCTCGAAGCCGGTCAGGAGCGGGATGCCCTCCGGACGTGGCTGCGTCAACAATTCGCCCACTGCCCGCGGCCCGCCCAGGCGATCGCTGCGGCAGTCCAGCAGTCCTAGGCCAGCATGCTCCAGACCGGCACCGTCGACGAAGGACCAGCCGAGGAGCTGCAGGCCGGCGCATACGGCGAGCACCGGCGCCCCCGCAGCGACGGCGCTGTGCAGGCCGCGCTGCGCTCGTAGCCTGTTCACGGCGAGCAACTGCGCCTGGTCCTCACCGCCACCGAGCACGTAGACATCGCCGTACGCCGGCACGGCGTCGGCGACACCCACCCGCTCCACCCGGGCTGAGACCCCCCGCCACCGGGCCCGCTGTACCAGCACCTGGGCGTTGCCGACATCGCCGTAGGTGCCGAGCAGCTCCGGGTAGACCAGCACGACGGTGAGGGAGTCAGCCATCGTGGAGAAGGCGCAGCAGCTGGCGGAAGGTCGTGTAGTTGGCCACGACTTCGGTCGGGCATCGTCGGTCGCCGGCGAGCATCGCGTCCCGCAGCCGCGGCACGTGTCGGGCCGCCACGCCGGCGTACTTCAGCCGGACGAGCAGGTCGAGGGCGCGCTCACCGGTCACGATCACCGGCCGACCCGCCCAGCGCTCGAACGGTACGTCCCACAGCCAGGCTGGGTCGCGCCCGTCGGCGGTCCGCGCGTTGACAGAAAGGACGAGGGTCGCCGGCGGGGGCCGGACCATCCCGATGGTCTCGGTCCATCCGGCTGGGTTCTTCGCGAGCAGCACGCGCACCTCGCGACCCCGGTAGCTGACGACGTCGTACCGGCCCTCGACGGTCGCGACGCCCTCGAAGGCATCGAGGGAATCCTGGAGCGGCAGCCCGAGGCAGGTGGCCGCCGCTGCCGCGAAGGCAGCGTTGGTTTCGTTGACCGCTCCCGGGAGCTGGAGGTGGAGCGGGTGCCGGCGGCCGTCCGGTGCGACGAGCGAGCCGGCCTCGACCCGCCACGCCGGGTGCGGTCTGCGCAGACCGCAGCGGCAGTGCCAGTCGACAGGATCCATGTCCAGCGGTTCTCCACAGGCGGGGCAGGTGGCGGCGTCACCGAGCCATCGGCTGCAGGGCGCCACCCACACGACGCGCGGCGCGTCGGCCGCTGCCCAGACGACGTGCGGGTCGTCGGCATTCGCCACGACCGTACCGATCCGAGCGCTGCCGAGCATCGTCCGCCAGCGGGCGGCGACGCTGCTGACCTCGGCCACCCGGTCCAGCTGGTCCCGGCTGAGATTGAGCAGCACCACCACGTCCGCGGTGGTCTCGGCGACGACCGGCTCGACGACGTATTCGTCGACCTCGAGCACCGCTGTCGGCGCCGAGAGATCACGTGCGAGGGCCATGCCGACGCCGGCCCGCAGGTTGGCCCCGCCACGGTTGCTCACCACGGGCCCGCGCCGGCTCAACGCGGCCACCAGCAGCGTGCGCGTCGTCGTCTTGCCGTTGGTGCCGGTGACGACCGCCGCGGTGCGCCCCCGGGCGGCGACCCGCAGACCGTCGGGATCGATCCATAGCAGGACCCGGCCGCCGATCGTGGTCCCCGCGCCGTAGCCGGTCGCCCGGGAGAGTGCGGAAGCCGTCAGCGCGAGCCGACGGGCGAAGCGGAACCGTCTGCTCGGAGTCGGATGCCAGCGCGTTGTGGTAGCCGGCGCCCCTGGCGAGCCGGCGAGCAGTCGGGCGGTCATTGACGTGACACGCTAGGAGGCGGTCGATGAGAGCACCGTGAGGCGGCGTCTCATCGGGGTCTCATCCAGCGGCTGCGAAGATCGGGGTTGTGAAGGTGCTCGTCGTCGAAGACGAGGTCCGGATGGCGGCGCTCCTCCAGCGCGGGCTGGGCGCCGCGGGCTGGGCCGTCGACGTCGTCGACAGGGCGGTCGACGCCCGGCACGCCGTGGAGTCGACGCCGTACGACGTCGTCGTCTGCGACATCGGACTGCCCGGCGAGACCTCGGGTCTCGACTGGTGCCGGCAGTTGCGGCTCGACGGGATCTGGACACCGGTGCTGCTGCTGACCGCCCGCACGTCGATCGGCGACCGGGTGCGCGGGCTCGACGCCGGGGCCGACGACTACCTGGGCAAGCCCTTCGCGTTCAGCGAGCTCGCCGCCCGGCTGCGTGCGCTACTCCGCCGCGGAGCGGTCGAGCGACCCGCCGTGCTGGAGCTCGAGGAACTCCGCCTCGACCCGGCGCGCCACCGGGCGTCTTATGCCGACACCCCGCTGGACCTGACGGCCCGGGAGTTCGCTTTGCTCGAGTACCTGATGCGCCGCGCTGGCGACGTGGTCACTCGGACGGAGATCCTCGACCACGTGTGGGAGTACGCCTACGACGGCCTGTCCAACGTCGTCGACGTCTACGTGGGCTACCTGCGGCGGAAACTGACGGCGGGCGGAGCGCCGCAGATCATCAAGACGCTGCGCGGCGTCGGCTACCAGCTCGACTCGGGGTGAGGTTCCGGTGGTCGCTGCGCTGGCGCTTGGTGGCCGGCGCGGTGGCGGCCGGGCTGGCATTTTCGGCGGCGTTCGGGCCGGTGGCGACCTGGCGGGTCGACCAGCTGGAGGACCAGGCGGTCTCCAGCGCCCTGCTGGCCCGCCTCGACCTCGCGCGCGGGCAGCTGTTGCCCAACGGGTTCCTCGATGCGCACCGGACAAACCCGCGGGTCAGCCTCGTGCAGGTGCTCGGGCCGGACGGACGTGTGCGCTCCACCAGCTCCTCGCTGGCCGGGATCCCGCCGCTGGTCGACGTCGCGCAGGTGCGGCGGGCCGGCGTCGGCGGGCTCCGCCGCGCGGTCGCGCTCAAGAACCCGGACGTCGACCTGGAGGTCGTCGGGGTACCGCTGGCGATCCGCGGCTCGGCGGCGACCGGCGCCCTCGTCGTCGGCGTCGACGCGGAGGGCTTCCTCGCCGCACGTGAGGAGCTGCTCGGCCTGCTCTGGATCGGGTTGGTCGTGGTCGTCCTCGCGATCGGCGCCGTGGCGTGGGCGCTTGCCGGCCGGGCGCTGCGCACGGTCGGAGCGTTGACCGAGGAGGCCGAGGCGATCAGTGTCAGCGACCTCGGCCGCGGGCTGGTCATGCCGCAGCACGACGCGGAGCTCAGCCGGCTGGTGGCGGCCCTCAACCGGATGCTCGCCCGTCTTGACGCGTCCTTCACCCGGGAGCTGGCCATGTCCGCCGACGCTAGCCACCGGCTCCGTACGCCGCTCGCGACCCTGCGCGGTGAGGCCGAGCTCGCGTTGTCCGCGTCCGACCCGGATGAGATGCGCCGCGCGCTGTCGCAGATACTGAGCGACGCCGATCACCTTGCGGGGCTGATCGACCGGCTGCTGACCAGCGTCGGTGACCGCACAGCCGGCACGGACCGACCGCTGCCGGACGCGATGGCGGAGCTGGCCGAGCGATGGAGGCGGCTGCGGCCCGACCTGGCGGTGGAGCCGGTCGACGACGAAGCCGCGAGGGTGGACCTGGTCCTGCTTCATGCGGTGCTCGACCCCCTCGTCGAGAACGCGGTGGAGCACGGCGAGCGGAGCGCCGTGCGCGTCCTGGCCCGGCTGAGCGCGCCCAACGTGCTGGAGGTCGACGTGTGCGACCTCGGCGGCGGTATGCCACCCGGCGTCGCCGAGCGCGCGTTCGCTGCCTGGTTCAGCACCAAACCGGCGACGAAGGGCGGCGGCCTCGGTCTCTGGCTGGCCCGAGAGGCGGCGCGGGCGGCGGGCGGCGACGTTGTGCTCGTCCGGTCCGACGGCTCCGGCACCGTTGTCCGGGCTGCGCTGCCCGTCTCCCCCACGGGCCGGTCCGCGGTTCTCTGACTCGGTCGGCCGGGGAGAAGCTTTCTCACCAAGCCGGTACGCCAGGACGCCCTGCACGACGGTCTGATCGACCTCCTGTCCCGGCCTGTCCCCGGTCAGGGGGATTCTCAGCCCGCATCGTCCCCGACCGAGTCGCCCACCGTGCCGGCAGGAGACGAGAGCGTCCGGCTGCTGGTGGCCGAGGACAATCCGGTCAACCAACAGGTGGCGCAGCTTCTGTTGGAGCGGGTACAGCGTGCACATCGTCCCGACCGGACTCGCAGCCGTGGACGCGGCTCGGACTGGGGCCTACGCCGCCGTACTCATGGACTGCCAGATGCCCGAACTCGACGGCTACGAAGCGACCCGGAGGATTCGCGCGGCCGAACTCGGCCGTTCCCGGACTCCCGTCATCGCGATGACCGCGGGCGCCATGGCCGGCGATGAACAGAAGTGCCGGGTATTCCGAAGAGAAGCGTCACGCCAGGTGGGCGCGGTGCGGACCCGATGCGGCGAACAATGTCGCCGGCGCCGTCGAGGCGCTCCACCAACTCGGTGACGCTTCGGACGTGCTCGGTGGCCGTCGGGGTTGCCCGGCGCCGTTCGCGCAACCATCGCCGGGTCCTACTGTTGGCCCATGTGTCGGAGCATCAAGACCTTGCGACCGCCCTACACCGAGGCCGTGTCGGACGCCGACGTCCAGGCGGCCGCGCTGCAGTACGTCCGCAAGGTGGCCGGGATGAGACAGCCGTCGGCGAGGAACCGGGGCGCCTTCGACGTCGCGGTGGCGGCGGTCGCGGTCGCGACCCAGGCGCTGCTGCTGGAGGTGACCGTGCGCCCGGGCCGGACGCCACAGCCCGACGGCTGACAGCTCAGTCCCGGTCGGGGGGAGGCGGGCTGCCGGAGGTCCGGTGCGGACGCTAGGTTCGGCGTCGATGGATGAGAACCGGGCCCGACGGGTCGTGGACGCGCTGCGGGAACGCGGCGTCGACGGGCACCTGGCCGCCGCCGGGGTGTACCAGTTCGGCGTCCGCGTGTCTCTGCCGGACGGCCGCGAGGCGGTGTGGGACACCGACGGCACCGCCGGGCTCGAGGCACAGGTGATGCGCGACGGCATGCTGGTCGGCTTCGTGCCGGTGATCGACGGTTCGGAGGACTTCGACGAGCGGCAGGTCGTCGACGCGATCGTGCGGACCGACTATGACCAGCCGGTGGCCCGGCGCAGCGCCACCGCGCCGCCGGCCGCGCCGCCGCTGTCCCGTCAGGGCGGGGTGTTCCGCCGCTTCCTCGACGGCTTCCGGTACCGCTGACGGATTGCTGCGGTCCGACGCTCAGGGCCCGGACGGACTCGGCGACGCCGTGGGGGAGCCCGCCGCTGCGGTCGAGCCGGACGGGGTGGGAGACGGTGACGTCGACGGGCTCGGGGAGTCGGCCGGGCCGGACGTGCCGGTCGGTGCCGCCGGCTGCGGACGCCCGATCGGCACCACCTCGGTCTGCAGCACCTTCCGGAACTCACCGGCGATGCGGTCGACCTCCGCCGCCACCCGGTCGATGGCCAGTCCGGAGGTCCGCAGGCTCTCGAGCTGCTGGCGCAGCTGAGCGATCTGGCGCCGGCCGTCGCCGGTCATCCGGACCTTGCCGTCGGTGGAGATGACGCTCTGGTAGGCGGCGGCCAGCGTCTGGCAGTTGTTGCAGTCGACGTTCAGCGCGAGCGCCTCGTTGACGGGTACGACGGTCTCCGGCGCGCCGTAGCCGAGCACTCCCTCGATCGCCACCGCAACGGTCTGGCAGTCGCTGCACGACGCCGCGGCGACCGCGGTGTTGGTCGCATCCACGGTGTCCTGGCCGCTCAGCACGACCTTCAGTCGGATGGCGTACACGGTTCGCCCGTCCTGACAGCGGAGTCGGCAGCCGTTACCCGCGAGCTGTTTCGGGCCGGCAGAGGGCGACGTGGGTGTCGACCTGGCGGTATCCGAGCCGCTCGTAGATCGGTTGCGAGTGCTCGGTCGCGTGCAGCACCGCCAGGCCGCAGCCGGCCGCGGCGGCCGCCGCGGTGCCGGCGGCGGACAACGCCGTCCCGATGCCGCGACCCCGGTACGCCGCGAGCACGGCCACCGCCGAGAGGTAGCCGGCGCCGTCGGCCAGCCGCAGCAGCGCGCAGCCGACCGCGCGGCCGTCGAGCCGGCCGACGAGGTGGACCTGGGCCGGGTCGGTGAAGTCGGCCGGGGCGGCCAGCCCGGCCGCCAGCCCGGGCCGCATGTCGGCGCCGTACACCGCCACGAAAGCATCGCGGTCACCCGGCCCGACGGTCAGCCCGGCCGGTGTCGTCCGGGCTACCGACGACGGCAGCGGTAGCACCAGCGCCGGCAGCTCGAAGGCCGGGACGAGCCCGAGCCGGTCCAGCGGCAGCCGGGCCGTGTCACCGGTACGGACGAACACCGTGTACGCCGAGGACCGGGCCGCGAGCCAGCGGGCCGCCGCCTCGATGGCGCTCGGGGCCGGCCGGGCCCCGACGGCGTACCCGGCGGTGGCCCACACCTCGGGCAGTCCGAGCGAGAGGACCGGCACCCCGGCGACGCTGGTCCATTCCCTTGACGGCGCGCCGCGGCCGTGCAGAGCGGCCGCGCCGACCCAGCCGGTGGCCGCCCATC
>JBBSHH010000087.1:0-10738 GCA_038253225.1 Mycobacteriales bacterium
GGGCGGTGCCGGTGCGCACGGCGTCGGAGGCGTGCGCGAGGGCATAGCAGAAGCCCGCGCAGGCGGCGTTCACGTCCAGCGCGCCCGGGGAGGGGATGCCGAGCCGGCTGGCCACGACCGGCGCCGCCCCGGGGAGCCGTTCCAGCTGGGAGCAGGTGGCGACCAGCACGAGGTCGATCTCGTGCGCCGATACGCCGGCGGCGGCCAGCGCCTTGGCGGCGGCCGCGGTGGCCATGTCGACGACCGACTCGTCCGTGGCCGCGAGCCGCCGGGTGACGATGCCGGTGCGCTCCCGGATCCAGGTGTCGGAGGTGTCCACCAACGTCGAGATCTCGACGTTGTCCATGACCCGGGCCGGCCGATAATCGCCGACCCCGAGGATCTGCGCGCCCGGCGCTCCGGTCGGCAACGTGAAGCCGGTCACGCGTGCACCGCCTCGGGATGGAGCCGCGCCAGCGGCTGGCCCGGCCCCACCGGGTCGCCGTCCTCGGCCAGCCACTCGATCAGCACCCCGCCGTACGGCGCCGCCACCGGCTCCTCGGAGCGGCGGTTGACCACCGAGCCGACGGACTCCCCGGCCCCCACCTCGTCGCCGGGCTTGGCCGTACCGGCCCGGAACGTGCCACCGCGCGGTGCGACCACGACCCGCCAGGCCGGCGCCGGCTCACCCTCCGGGGTGCCGCGGTGCGAGGCGAGCAGCGCCCGGGCGGCGGGCAGGTCCGCCGGGGTCTTCAGCGCCAGCGTCTCGACGCCGGGCAGCGCCCGCTTCACGAGGTTGGTCAGTGTCCCGGCCGGCGGCAGCTCCACGACGGCTGTGACGCCGAGCTGGCCGAGGGTGGCCATGCACAGGTCCCACCGCACCGGTGCGGCGACCTGCGCGACCAGCCGGTCCACCAGCTCGGCGCCGGTCGCGACGACCTGGCCGTCGGCGTTGGACAGCAGGTGCATCCGTGGATCGGTGACCGGGGCGCCGGCGGCGACGGCCGCCAGCCGGTCCGCGGCTGGTGCCATGAACGTGGTGTGGAACGCGCCGGCCACTGACAGCGGTCGCAGCCGGGCGCCGGCCGGCGGGTCGGCGGCGAGGCGCGCCAGGGCGTCGGCCCGGCCGGCGGCGACTACCTGGCCGGCGGCGTTGCGGTTGGCGGCGGTCAGGCCCAGCTCGGCGAGCCGGGAGTCGACGGCGGCGGCGTCGCCGCCGAGTACGGCGGTCATCCCGGTGGTCTCCTGCCGGGCCGCCGCAGCCATCGCCTGCCCGCGTTCGCGGACCAGCACGAGCGCCGCCTCCGGGCTCAACGCTCCCGCGATCACCGCGGCGGTCAGCTCCCCGACGCTGTGCCCGGCCGCCACGCCGACGCCCTCCGGCCCGAGCTGGAGCAGGTCGGCGGCGGCGGCGAGTCCGGCCGCGACGAGCAGCGGCTGGGCGACGGCGGTGTCGCGGATCGTCTCCGCGTCCGCGCTGGTGCCCATCGCGATCAGGTCGACGCCGGTGACGGCTGACCACCAGCGCAGCCGGTCGGCCGGCCCCGGCAGCTCGAGCCAGGGGCCGAGGAATCCCGGGGTCTGGGCGCCCTGACCGGGCGCGAGGATCGCAAACACCCCTCTAGGTTGCCCGCTGAACCCCGACCGGTCGCGTGGCGACCCGCACGAACCGAGAGGGGTGGTGTTGTGGGATGCCTACAACTCCCGCCGGCTGGCGGCGAGCCGACCGAGGACCAGCGCGACCTGGATCGTGAACCCCTCCCGTGGCTCGTTCGCCGCCAGCCCGCAGAGGTCTGCTGCCTTTCGCAAGCGGTACCGGACGGTGTTGGGGTGAACGAACAGCGTCCGCGCGGTGGCCTCCAGTGAGCCCGCCGTCTCCACGTACGTCGCCACGGTCTCCAGCAGCGCGCCGCCGGCTCGGACCAGCGGGCTGTAGACCTCCTCCACCAGGATCCGGCGGGCGTCGGCGTCACCGTCGAGCGCCCGCTCGGGCAGCAGGTCGTCGGCGAGCACCGGTCGGGGCAGGTCCGGCCGGGCCGGCGCGGCCCGCAGCCCCGCGAGCGCGACGGCGGCCGAGCGGCTCGCGCCGCCGAGGTCGGCGACGGTGGGACCGAGCACGACCGGGCCGGACCCGAACTCCGTCAGCAACCCCACCACCGCCCGCTCCGGCGGCGCGCTGCTGCCCAGGACGACCACCAGCCGGCTGCCGTGCACCCCGGAGAGGACGTCGAGCCCGTCGGCCCGGGCGGTTCGCTGGAGGTTGTCGAGGAGCAGGTCGTGGTCGGCGCTGCCCGGCGTACCCACCAGGACCGCCACCGCCGGTGGGCTGCCCCAGCCCAGCGCGGCCGCGCGGGAGCGCAGCACGTCGTCGGACTCGCCGCGCAGCAGCGCGTCGACGACCAGCGCCTCCAGCCGGGTGTCCCAGGCGCCGCGCTCCTCGGCCGCCTGCGCGTAGACCTGCGCCGCCGCGAACGCGATCTCCCGGGAGTAGCGCAGTACGGCCTCGCGCAGCAGCGACTCCTCGCCGGGTGCCGCGAGGGTGTTCACCTCGGACTCGACCACCTCGATCGTGGCCCGGACCAACTCCACGGTCTGCTGCAGCGTGATGGCCCGGGTCAGCTCCCGCGGCGCTGCGCCGAAGACGTCGCCGGTGACCTCGGCGGCCCCGAGCTCGGGGGTGCGCAGCCACTGCAGGAACGCCGCGATACCGGCGTGCGCGACCATCCCCACCCAGGACCGCTGCTCGGCCGGCATCGCTCGAAACCACGGCAGCGACTCGTCCATCCGCGCCACCGACGCGGTGGCCAGCGACCCGCTGGCCCGCTCCAGCCGGCGCAGAGTGGCCTCCCCCCGGGCCGGGCCGGTCGGCGGCGTACGGCGGGGCAGCGCGGTCACCGGACCAGCGTGTCACGGTAGCGTCGCCGGCGTGACCGCCCGCTCCGACGCCGTCGCGGCACTGCGGCGGATCGCCTTCTTGCTGGAGCGGGCGCACGAGCCGACCTACCGGGTGCAGGCGTTCCGCCGAGCCGCCGGCACGCTCGCCGGGCTGCCGACCGGGGAGCTGGAGCGACGGGTCACCGAGGGCAGCCTGCGGGAGCTCGCCGGCGTCGGGGCGGTGACGGCGACGGCGATCACCGAGGCGGTGGGGGGCACGGTCCCGGTGTACCTGCGCCGGCTGGAGGCGACCGCCGGCCGTCCGGTGGCGGAGGGCGGCGCGGAGCTGCGGGCCGCGCTGCGGGGGGACTGCCACACCCACTCCGACTGGTCCGACGGCGGCAGCCCGATCCGGGAGATGGCCGAGACCGCCCGTGGTCTCGGCCACGAGTGGATGGTGCTCACCGACCACTCGCCGCGGCTGACGGTGGCCAACGGGCTGTCGCCGCAGCGGCTGCGGGAGCAGTTGGGGATCGTGGCCGCCCTCAACGACGAGCTGGCGCCGTTCCGGATCCTCACCGGCATCGAGGTCGACATCCTCGACGACGGCGGCCTCGACCAGGAGCCCGAGCTGCTCGCCGGGCTCGATGTCGTGGTCGCCAGCGTGCATTCCAAGCTGCGGATGCCGCGGGCGGAGATGACCGGGCGGATGGTGGCCGCGGTCGCCAACCCGCACACCGACGTGCTCGGCCACTGCACCGGTCGCAACGTCACCGCGCAGGGACGGGGGGGCCGGACCCGGCCGGAGTCGGAGTTCGACGCCGAGCTGGTCTTCGCGGCCTGCCAGCGGTTCGGCGTCGCTGTCGAGATCAACAGCCGGCCGGAGCGGCTCGACCCGCCCAAGCGGTTGCTGCGGCTCGCGGTGGACGCCGGCTGCCTGGTCGCGATCGACACCGACGCGCACGCGCCGGGGCAGCTGGACTGGCAGTCGATCGGCTGTGCGCGGGCGGCTGCGTGCGGCGTAGCCGTCGAGTCGGTGGTCAACGCCCGTACGGCCGTCGACCTGCTGTCATGGGCCGGCCGGCAGCGGTAGCCCGGCACCTCGGTCGACCCTGGGTCAGTCCGCCGCGGCCCGGGGAAGGGGGATGAGCCGGCTCAGCGGCAGCGTCAGCACCTCGGTCAGCGTGTCGTCGACCGCGTCGGCGACCAGCAGCGCGCAGGCCGCGTCGAGGCAGAGCGCGAGCACCCGGGCCTCGTCGTCTCGGCTGCGGCCGGGGCGGCAGGTGGGGCAGTGCCGGCCCAGTCCTTCGGCCCCGGTCCGCCGGACCAGCCACCAGATCCGCCGGCGGGAGGTGAGCACCGCCGCCCGCCACGCCTCCTGGCGAGCCGACTCCAGCATGTCTTCGTCCGCGCCCCGGACGGTGCGGACCAGCTCGTCGTAGAGGTCGGCTGCGGCCGGGTCGTGGCAGCGGCCGGCCAACATCGGCAGCGCGGCCAGCACCGACTTGACCTGCTCAGCCCGCGGCCCGAGGTCGGGTTCCTCGACCGTCTGCACCGGGTAGACGGCCCGCCAGGCGCGCAGCAGCTCGGTGTGCTCGCTGACCGTTAGCGACGGGCGTGCATAGGCGCCGGCGATGGCGTCGCGGACGGCCTTGAGCGCGGTGGTGGCGACCGCCGGCGCGACCAGCAGATAGTCAGCCGCGCCGGCGACGTCCTCGGCGAACAGCGACTGGACGGCGTCGAACGCGGCCAGCACCTCGACGACGAGCGGCGAGTCCGGCAACAGCGCCCGCGCGCGGGCGTCGGCGAGCGCGACGGTGTTCGTCCAGGCGTCGGCGAGGCGGGGGAGGTCGGCGTCGGCGATGTGCGGCAGCGCAGCGAGCAGCCCGAGGATCTCGCCGAGGTTCGGGTGCTCCTCCAGCGAAGCGATCTGCTTGCGACGCCTGGCCATTCGGTCCTCCTGCCGCTGGCACCTGGCGATCTCGACTTCGGTTGATGGTGCCCGAGCCTGGAGTCTCCGCGCTGCCCAATGCCGGAGCCGGGACCGAAGATAGTCCGACCGGGCGAGTGCGGGCCGGTCAAACGGCGGAATACCGACGCCAGCCTGTTGTTGCCACTCCAGCCTGTTGTTGCCTGGGCAATGATTTGGGGGAGGTGCGTGATGTCAGCTGTCGACGTACGCCGGGGCGGCGAGCGGTTCGCCACCCGGGTCGGATGGCTCGACTCCTACCACTCGTTCTCGTTCGGCCAGCATTACGAGGCGGGGAACACCCACTTCGGGCTGCTGCTGGTCAGCAACGACGACGTGGTCGCGCCGGGCACCGGCTTCTCCACCCACCCGCACCGGGACATGGAGATCGTCACCTGGGTACTCGACGGCGAGTTGGTGCACCAGGACTCCGCCGGGCACTCCGGGATCATCACGCCGGGGCTGGCGCAGCGGATGAGCGCCGGTAGCGGCATCTACCACTCGGAGATCAACGCCACCCGGTCGGACGGCCGCACCGGACCGGTGCACTTCGTCCAGATGTGGGTGCTGCCCGACCGCGAGGCGGAGCGACCCGGCTACGAGCAGCTCGACATCAGCGCCGACCTCGACCGCGGCGGCCTGGTCCCGGTGGCCTCCGGGCGGGGCCATGACTCCGCCATCTCGATCCGGCAGCGCGACGCCGCGCTCTACGCCGGCCGACTGGCTCCGGGGGAGTCGGTCCGGCTGCCGAGCGCGCCCTACGTCCACCTCTACGTCGCCCGCGGGGCGGTCGAGCTCGAGACCGCTGGCCGGTTGGCGGCGGGCGACGCGGCCCGGGTCACCGCCGCGGACGGGCAGCGGGTGACGGCCGCCGCCGAGCCCAGCGAGGTGCTGGTCTGGGAGATGCACGGCGCCGTCGCCGGATGAGCCGGCCGGCCGGCGAGCCGCTCAGGGGCGGTTCGTCTCCACATGACCGCCGAGGGCCAGCCACACCTCGTTGACGTTGGCGAAGCTGCGGCCGCCGGGCAGCCGGCGGACGAGGTCGAGGACCCGGTCCGGAGCGTGGTGGTCGATCGCCGACTCGAGCACCTGCTCCCGCCCGGCCGGCCAGATGCTGGTGGCCAGGTACGACGCCACCTCGGACCGGCCCTCGACGTCGTCCCCGTCCATTCCCGGCGGCGTCCCGCCGACCATCGTGGCGTGCGGGGCGCGGTCCACGTCCGGCTCGTCCTCACCGGAGGGTTCGGCGGACTTCCACTCCTCGACGTGGGTGTCCCGGCCGGCGCGCATCATGCCCGCGGTCTCGCCCTTCAGCCCCTCGTCCAGACGTGGCCCGTGCTTGTCGCTGCCCCGCTCCATGGCGCTTCCTCCGTCGGTGTCCGGATCGGCACGGCGCGGCCGCCGCCCGGGGCCCCTACCCCGTCGCGGCGACCGGCACGACAGGTGTAAGACACCGAGTGCCGGGGGCATCACCAGCGCAGACCCCGGCACGTCGGGGTCCCGCTGGCGGAGGTGGGTCTGAATGCGCGCGATGACCCGGCCGGGCACGGCCGCCACGCTGCTGCCGGCGTCGCTGCTCGCGGCGGTGCTCATCGCGGCGCCCTTCGCGGGTACGACGACCCTCCCGCTGACCGCGGACAGCCGACCGGCCGCCGCTGCCGCCGCTGCCGTCACGAGGCCCGGTGCGCCGGCCGCCCCGCCGGAGACCACCGCCGCGGTTCGGCCGGTGCACCACCTCGCGGTGGCCGTCGACGGCACCGCGCTCAGCGTGCTGGTGCTGGCCTACCTGGCCATCGGAGTGCTGGCCAGCGCGGGCATCTGGGCCTACCGCCGCCGCACCCGCTAGCTACCCGGCCTGCTCAGCCGGATCCACCATCTCGGTCGGCACCGCGGTCTCGTCGAGCAGCGCGTACTTCTCGATCGCCTGCCCGAGCACCTCATGCTTCACCTCGCCGCGCCGCGCCAGCGTGGTCAGCACGGCGAGCACGATCGACGGTGCGTCGACGTGGAAATGCCGGCGCAGCGACGGGCGGGTGTCCGACCGGCCGAACCCGTCGGTGCCCAGCGAGGTGTAGTCGTTGGGAACCCAACGCGACACCTGGTCCGGTACGGCGCGCATCCAGTCGCTGACCGCCACCACCGGACCGGCGGTCCCGTCCAGTTGCTGAGCCACCCACGGCACCCGCGGGCTGTCGTCGGGGTGCAGCAGGTTCCACTCGTCGCAGCTGACGGCGTCCCGGCGCAGCTCGGTCCACGACGTCGCCGACCACACGTCCGCGGTCACCCCCCAGTCCCCGGCGAGCAGTTCCTGCGCGCCGATCGCCCAGTGCACCGCGGTTCCGCTGGCCAGGATCTGCGCACGCGGCCGGTCGCCGTTGCCCTGGCCCTCGGGGGCCGGCTGGTAGCGGTAGAGACCGCGCAGGATCCCTTCCTCCAGCCCGTCGACCTCCGGTGCCGGCGGCTGCCGCTTGGCCTCGTTGTAGAGCGTGAGGTAGTAGAAGACGTTCTCGCTGTGCTCGCCGTACATCCGCCGCAGCGCGTCCTTGACGATGTAGGTCAGCTCGTAGGCCCAGGCCGGGTCGTAGGCGACCACGGCCGGGTTCGTCGAGGCGACCAGCAGCGAGTGCCCGTCCTGGTGCTGCAGGCCCTCACCGTTGAGCGTGGTACGGCCGGCGGTGGCGCCGAGCAGGAAGCCCCGGCCCAACTGGTCGGCGAAGGCCCAGATCTGGTCCGCCACGCGCTGGAACCCGAACATCGAGTAGAAGATGAAAATCGGGATCATGTACTCGCCGTGGGTCGCGTACGCCGTCCCCGCGGCGATCGTGGAGGCCATCGAGCCGGCCTCGCTGATCCCCTCGTGCAGGATCTGCCCCTTCTCGTGCTCCCGGTAGGACAGCAGCAGCTCCCGGTCTACCGGGTCGTACTGCTGCCCGTGCGGGGAGTAGATCTTGGCGGTCGGGAACAGCGAGTCCATGCCGAACGTGCGGGCCTCGTCCGGGATGACCGGGACGAACCTGGGACCCCAGGTCTTGTCCTTCATCAGGTCCTTGAGCAGCCGGACGAACGCCATCGTGGTGGCGACCTCCTGCTTGCCGGAGCCCTTCCGCAGCTGCGCGTAGATCTTCTGCTCCGGTTGGGGCAGCGGCTTGGCCCGAACGACCCGCTTGGGCAGGAACCCGCCGAGCGCCTTCCGGCGGCCGAGGAGGTACTGCACCTCCTCGGAGTCCTTGCCCGGGTGGAAGTACGGCGGCAGGTCGCCCTCGAGCTCGGCGTCGCTGATCGGCAGGTACAGCCGGTCGCGGAAGGTCTTGAGCTCGGACTTGGTGAGCTTCTTCATCTGGTGGGTGGCGTTGCGGGCCTCGAAGTCCGGTCCCAGCGTCCACCCCTTGATGGTCTGCGCCAGGATCACGGTCGGCTGGCCGGTGTGACCGCGGGCCGCCTTGAACGCGGCGTAGACCTTGCGGTAGTCGTGGCCGCCGCGGGAGAGCCGGGTGAGCTGCTCGTCGGAGAGCCCCGCCACCATCGTGCGCAGCCGGGCGTCCCGGCCGAAGAAGTCCTCGCGGATGAACGCACCGTCGCTGACCGAGTAGGTCTGGAACTGGCCGTCCGGCGTGGTGTTCATCGCGTTCATGAGCACCCCGCCGCGGTCGCGGGCGAGCAGGTCGTCCCACTCCCGGCCCCAGACCACCTTGATGACATGCCAGCCGGCCCCGCGGAAGTAGCTCTCCAGCTCCTGAATGATCTTCCCGTTGCCGCGGACCGGCCCGTCGAGGCGCTGCAGGTTGCAGTTGACGATGAAGGTCAGGTTGTCGAGCTCCTCGCGGGCCGCGACGCCGATCGCGCCGAGCGACTCCGGCTCGTCCATCTCCCCGTCGCCCATGTAGGCCCAGACGTGGCTGCGGCTGGTGTCCTTGATCTCGCGCGCCAGCAGGTAGCGGTTGAACCGCGCCTGGTAGATCGCCGCCATCGGGGAGAGCCCCATCGACACCGTCGGGAACTCCCAGAAGTCCGGCATCAGCCGGGGGTGGGGGTAGGACGGCAGCCCGAGCTCGCCGCGGGATTCCTGCCGGAACCCGTCGAGCTGCTCGGTGCTGAGCCGGCCCTCGAGGAACGCGCGGGCGTAGATGCCGGGGGAGGCGTGCCCCTGCATGAACACCTGGTCGCCGGACTCGCCGCCGTCCTTGCCCCGGAAGAAGTGGTTGAAGCCCACCTCGTAGAGGCTGGCCGCCGACGCGTACGTCGCGATGTGACCGCCGACACCGAGTTCGGGCCGGTTCGCGCGGCTCACCATGATCGCGGCGTTCCAGCGGATGAAGGCCCGGATCCGGCGTTCGATGTGCTCGTCACCGGGGAACCACGGCTCCGCTTCGGCCGGGATCGTGTTGACGTAGTCGGTGCTGCGCAGCGCCGGTACGCCGACCGCGCGTTTGCGGGCGTGTTCGAGCAGCTTGAGCATCAGGTAGCGGGCCCGCCGCGGGCCTGCGGAGTCGACCACCGAGTCGAGCGACTCGAGCCACTCGGCGGTCTCGGCCGGGTCGACGTCCGGGATCTGGCTCGGCAGTCCATCGCTGATGACGGAGTAACGATCACGTCCGGAAGGCACGCTGCTCCTAGCCGTTGCTCTAGTGGTGTCGCGTTCCCCACCATCGTCGTACCTGCACCCGCCCCGCGTCACGTTGCCCCCTCGCGCCGCCCTGGAGGACCCCGTGCAGACCACCGTCGTGCAGCTGCGCACCGGCGGCCGTGAGGCCGTGCACGACCTGACCGAGGTCTGTTCCCGCTTCGCCGCGCAGACCTCCGGTGAGGGCCTGCTGCACGTGTTCGTGCCGCACGCGACTGCCGGGGTGGCGATCCTCGAGCTGGGCTCGGGCAGCGACGCGGACCTGCTGGCGGCGCTGCGGGACCTGCTCCCGGCAGACGACCGGTGGCGGCACGCGCACGGTTCGCTGGGCCACGGTCGGTCGCACGTGCTGCCGGCGTTGGTGCCGCCGTTCGTGCTGGTGCCGGTCCTGGCCGGCCGGCTGGCCCTCGGCACCTGGCAGTCGGTCGCGCTGGTCGACCTCAACGTGGACAACCCCGACCGGGAGGTTCGGCTGTCCTTCCTCCCCGGTTGAGCACCGTGGCGCCGGCGTCCGCCGGTTGCCCGACTGCACTTGCGCCGACCCGGCCGAGCGGGGTGGACTACCGCCAACCGACAGGGCATCGACGGAGGAGGCAACACCGGTGAGCGCGACCGCGGGTTCCGCGGAGGGGCAGCGCAGCGTGTCCGACCGACTCGGCATTGCCGCCGGGTCCGTGGTCTCCGAGACCGGGTACGACGAGGACGTCGACGAGGGCCTGCGGCAGGCGGTGATGGATCGCATCGACGGCGACCTGGTCGACAGTGGGCACGACGACGTCGTCGACGCGGTGCTGCTGTGGTGGCGCGACGACGACGGGGACCTGGTCGACGCGCTCGTGGACGCGCTCAGCCCGGTCGGGCCCGGCGGCGTCATCTGGCTGCTGACGCCGAAGGCGGGCCGGCGCGGCCATGTCGAGCCCAGCGACATCAGCGAGGCGGCCCAGACGGCCGGGCTCAACCAGACGAGCAGCATCAGCGCGGCCCGTGACTGGTCGGGCGCCCGGCTGGTCGCCCGCGGCAACCGCCGCTGAGATCGGCCGCTGGGCTCTGCGCCGCTCCGGACAGCCGCTGGGGTCTGCCGCTGGGCTCAGCGCCGCGGCCAACCGAGCCGAGGCCGGCCCGGCAGCCGGTCGAGCATCTGGCCCACCCCGGACAGGCCACCCGCCGCGGCGCGCAGCGCCGACCCGGCCGAGCGGGGTGGACTACCGCCAACCGACAGGGCATCGACGGAGGAGGCAACACCGGTGAGCGCGACCGCGGGTTCCGCGGAGGGGCAGCGCAGCGTGTCCGACCGA
>JBBSHH010000088.1:0-10680 GCA_038253225.1 Mycobacteriales bacterium
CCGCGCTGCCAGCCGCGGCCCCGCGCCGGCCGTTGGTAGCGCAGGCTGGCGGGGTGGACCGGCCGGAGGTGATCGGCTGGGGCCCGGAACCCCTCGACGGGCCCGGTCCCCGCCGCCGGCTCGTGCTCGCCGCGGTGGGGCTGGCGCTGGCGGTGCTCGCCGGCCGGGAGCTGACCCGGCCGCACGGCGCGGCCTCGGATCGGCCGACGCCGGCGCCGACCGCGACGGGCAGCACCGGACCGACCGGGGGGGCCGCCGTTGCCGCCGTCGATGGTGGTGCTCACCGGCGGCGCGCTGCGCCGGATCTCCGCCGGACCGGCCCGGCCGGGCCCGGGCAGCACCGCGGTCGGGGCGGACGTCACCGCCTCCGTCGATGGCCGGTGGCTCATCGACGTCGCCGCCGGCGTCGCCCGAGCCCGCTCGGCGCGGCCGATCGGGCGCCCCCGACCGCTGGGCCCGGCCGGCGGGGTGCTGCCGGCGGACGACCCCGGCCGGGTGTGGCTGCTCCGCCCGGCTCGGCTCCGCGACGTCGGGCTAGGGGTCGGGGCGGCCGCCGGGGACGCGGCCGGGGTGCCCGTGCCGGCCGGCTGGACCGTCCGGGCCGTGCACGACGCGGGCTGGCTGGTCCTGACCCGCGGTCGGGTCGGAGCGGAGGAGGTGGCGACCTACCACGCCGGCGCCCTGACCGTGATCACCGCGGCCGCCCGGTACCTCGGCAGCACGCCGGCCGCAGACGTGCTCTGGCTGGACGCCGGCTGCCCGCAGCAGGGGTCGTGCCGGCTGCACCGGACCGGCCGGAACGGCGAGCCGCGCTACGCCGTCCTGCCGCCGCGCCCGGACCTTCGTTTCGTGCCGGCTCCGGCGGCCATCGGACCGCGCGGGCAGATCGTCACGGCGGCCTTGAGCACCGGGCTCGGGACACCGGCGGCCACGCTGCTGCTGCTGCTCGAGCCGGCGCCGAGCGGCCTCGTCGACGTGGACCCCGAACCTCCCCGCGTCGTCCCGATCCCGGGCAGCGCCGGCGCCCGGCCCGGCGCCGGGATGGCCTGGACCCCCGGGGGCGGCCTGGTCTTCGCCGTCGGGTTCGGCCCCCGTAGCAGCCCGGTGCAGCCCGGCGTGTGGACCGGCGACCTGAACCAGCCGGCGGAGCCGTTCGGCGGCAGCCAGCCGGCCGACCTGCGCATCGTCTGCGCCTGCCCGTAGCCGAAGGGGAGCTGGCAGCGATGGAGCAGCAGGTGCGGCTGACCGCGTGGGTCCGCGGCCGGGTGCAGGGGGTCGGCTTCCGCTGGTGGGTGCGTGCCCGCGCCCTCGAGTTCGGGCTGACCGGGACGGCCCGTAACCTCGACGACGGCCGGGTCGAGGTGGTGGCGCAGGGTCCCGAGCCGGCCTGTCGGGCGTTGCTCGCAGCGCTGGTCGGCCCGGACGCTCCCGGCCGGCCGGCCGGCGTCGTCGAGCGGTGGGACGCCGCCCGGGGCGTTATCACGGGCTTCACCGAACGGTGAACGCGCCACAGCCGAGCGTGACCGAATTGAGATGTCAGCCTTGACCGCCCCGGCGGCGGCGTGCGACCCTAGACCGCACAGCGCAGTCCCGGTAGTCCGTTCGGCGGCGCACACAATCCGTTTCCTACCGGTCACCGTCGTGGAGGATGTCTATGGCCAAGGCACTGTTCGGCCACGTCGGGCTCGCCCCCGACCAGCGGATTCTCGCCGATGTCCGTCGGCTGCAGGCCAGGGTGCGCGAGCTGGAGAGCGAGTTGTCTCGGCTGCGGGCGGCGAACGAGGCGCTGATGTCCGGGATCCGGGTCGACGACGACCTGTCGGCGTTGGCGCACGAACCCGCCCTGACCTAGCCGCGCAGCCGCGGTTCGCCGCGACCGGGGACGCCCGCTGGGCGTCCCCTTTTTCCTGTCCACGCCCGGCGCGACACGCCGTCGCGGGCGGCGACGAAGGGCCGGCCCGGGAGGGTGCGGCAGGTAGGGTCGGCGACTAGCTTTCCCCTCCGGCTCGTACCCGACCGCGCCTGCGCCCGCCGCCCGGCGGGCCGGGCCAGGAGTTCTCGCGCGTGCACCTGAAGAGCTTGACCCTGCGTGGCTTCAAGTCGTTCGCGTCCTCGACGACGTTGCGCTTCGAGCCGGGCATCACCGCCGTGGTGGGGCCGAACGGCTCGGGCAAGTCCAACGTCGTCGACGCGATCGCCTGGGTTCTCGGCGAGCAAGGCGCCAAGTCGCTGCGCGGCGGCAAGATGGAGGATGTGATCTTCGCCGGCACGGCCGGCCGGCCGCCGCTCGGGCGCGCGGAGGTCGTGCTCACGATCGACAACGCCGACGCGGCACTGCCGATCGAGGACGGCGAGGTGACGGTCAGCCGGCTGATGTACCGGTCCGGCGCCAGCGAGTACGCGATCAACGGTGCCGCCTGTCGGCTGCTCGACGTCCAGGAGCTGCTCTCCGACTCCGGGATCGGCCGGGAGATGCACGTGATCGTCGGGCAGGGTCAGCTCGAGGCGGTGCTGCAGGCCCGACCGGAGGAGCGGCGAGGCTTCATCGAGGAGGCGGCCGGGGTCCTCAAGCACCGCAAGCGCAAGGAGAAGGCGCTGCGCAAGCTCGACGCGATGGCGGCGAACCTCACCAGGCTCACCGACCTCACCGCGGAGCTGCGCCGGCAGCTCAGGCCGCTCGGTCAGCAGGCCGAGGTCGCCCGCCGGGCCGCGACCGTGCAGGCCGACCTGCGGGACTCCCGGCTGCGGCTGCTTGCCGACGACCTGCTCGGGCTGCGGACCGGGTTGGCCGCCGAGGTGGCGGACGAGACCGCCGTCCGGGGGCGCCGCGCCGATGTGGAGGCGGCGTTGGCCGCCGGCACGCAGCGGGAGGGGGAACTCGAGTCGGTGGCCGCCTCGCTCGCCCCCCGGCTGGCCCGCGCGCACGAGACCTACTTCCGGCTGTCCTCGCTGCGCGAGCGGCTGCGCGGCACCGCCGGTCTCGCCGCGGAACGGGCGCGCTACCACCCCGACGAACCGGACGAGCGCAGCTCGGACCGGCACGCCGACGAGCTCGCGCAGGAGTCCGCGCAGGTCCGCCGGGCCGAGCATGCGCTGGCGCGCGAGGTGGCGGTGCAGGCCGGTCGGCTCGCCGCCGCGGTGGCCGACCGGCAGCGACTGGAGGCCGCGCTCGGCGCGGCGGAGCACGCGCTGGTGGCCGCGGTCCGGGCGGTGGCCGATCGCCGGGAGGGGCTGGCCCAGCTCGCCGGGCAGGTCGGCGCGCTGCGCTCCCGAGCCGCGGCGGCGCAGGCCGAGATCGGTCGGCTGACGGCCGCGCTGTCCGACGCCCGGGCCCGCGCCGAGCGCGCCCAGCAGGCGTTTCACGCCCTCGAGGCGCAGGTCGCCAGCCTGGACGAGGGCGAGCTGGGCCTCGACGAGCGGTACGAGGGGGCGCTGGGCTCGCTCGCCGCGACGCAGGACCGGCTGCGCGCCCTGCGGGACGACGAACGGGAGGCGGAGCGGCAGCGCTCGGCGCTCACCGCCCGCCGCGAGGCGCTGAGCCTCGGGCTCGCCCGCCGCGACGGCACCGGCGCCCTGCTGGCGGCGTCCGGGCGGTTGCCCGGGCTGCTCGGGCCGGTGTCGGCGCTGGTCAACGTCGAGCCGGGCGCCGAGACGGCGGTGGCGGCGGCCCTGGGCGCGGCGGCCGACGCGGTCGCGGTGGCCGGTCTCGATGACGCGCTGGCGGCGCTGGAGCTGCTCAAGGCCGACGACGCCGGGCAGGCCGGACTGCTCGTCGGCGCCGCCGGCGAGGGCACCGGCAACGGCACCGGCAACGGCACCGGCAACGGCACCGGCGACGGCACCGGCGACGGCACCGACGGCGCGGCCCGGTCCGGCTGGCCGGCACCGTCGCCCGGGGCGCGCTACGCCCTGGACCTCCTCCGGGCCCCGCAGCCGCTGCGCCCGGCGCTGACCCGGCTGCTGGACCGGGTGCTGGTCGTGGCGACGCTGACCCAGGCCCGGGCGCTGGTCGCCGCCGACCCGGCCGTCCGGGCGGTCACTCCGGCCGGGGACCTGCTCGGAGTCGGCTGGGCGGCGGGCGGTTCGGCCAGCTCACCGACCCGGCTGGAGGTGCAGGCGGCGCTGGACGAGACCACCGCCGGACTGGCCGAGGCCGGGCACCGCCTCGAACGGCTGCGGTTCGCCCTCACCGGGGCCGCCGCCGAGCTGACCGCGGCCCAGGAGCGGGTCGCCGCCGCACTCGGCCGCCTGCACGACTCCGACGCGCGGCTGGCCGCGGTCGCCGAGCAGCTCGGGGATCTGGGCTCGGCGGTCCGCGCGGCGGCGGCGGAGGCGGAGCGCCTGGTCGCCGCCCGGACGGAGGCCGAGAACGCCCGCGACCGGGACCTCGAGGGCCTGACGGCGCTCGAGGCGCGGCTCGCTGCCGCCCAGACCGGCCCGGCCGAGCGGGAGCCGGACACCGCCGAACGGGACCGGCTCGCCGCGGCGTGCGCCGCCGCCCGCGCCGCCGAGGTGGAGGCCCGGCTCGCGGTGCGCACCGGCGAGGAGCGCGCCCGGGCGCTGGCCGCTCGGGCCGACGCCCTGGACCGCAGCGTCGCCGCGGAGCGAGCCGCCCGGGAGCGGCAGGCCGCCGCTCGCGCCGCGCGGCTGCGGGAGATCGCCGCCGCCCGGGCGGTGGCCGCCGGGGCGGCGGTGGCGCTGGAGCGGATCGAGGTGTCGGTGGCCACCGCGCAGCGACAGCGGCAGGAGGTCGAGGCGACCCGGACCGGATCCGACGCGGACCTGCGCACGGTGCGGGCCCGGCTCCGGGAGCTCGCCGGCGAGCTGGAGTCGCTCACCTCCGCCGTCCACCGCGACGAGGTGGCCCGCGCCGAGCAGCGGCTGCGGATCGAGGGGCTCGAGACCCGGGCCCTCGAGGAGTACGGCGTCGAGCCGGAGACGCTGCTCACCGAGTTCGGCCCGGCCGTGCCGGTGCCCGGCGCCGACCCGCAGGCCGAGCCGGCGGCGTACGACCGCGCGGCCCAGGAGCGGCGGGCCCGCGTCGCCGAGCGGGCGCTGGCCCAGCTCGGCCGGGTGAACCCGCTCGCGCTGGAGGAGTTCGCGGCGCTGGAGGAGCGGCACGCGTTCCTCTCCACCCAGCTCGACGACCTCAAGGCCACCAGGCGCGACCTGCTTACGGTGGTCGCGGAGGTCGACGAGCGGGTCGAGCAGGTCTTCGCCGCGGCGTACGCCGACGTCGCGCGGGAGTTCGAGGTGGTCTTCGCCACGCTGTTCCCCGGCGGCGCCGGTCGGCTGGTGTTCACCGACCCGGCCGACCTGCTGACCACCGGCGTCGACGTCGAGGCGCGGCCGCCGGGCAAGAAGGTCAAGCGACTCTCGCTGCTCTCCGGCGGCGAGCGGTCGTTGACCGCCATCGCGCTGCTGGTCGCGATCTTTCGGGCCCGACCGTCGCCGTTCTACGTCCTCGACGAGGTGGAGGCCGCGCTCGACGAACGCAACCTGGGCCGCCTGGTCGACCTGCTCGCCGAGCTGCGTGGCACGTCACAGCTCATCGTGGTCACCCACCAGAAGCGCACGATGGAGGCCGCGGACGCGCTGTACGGCGTCAGCATGCGCGGCGACGGCATCACGACGGTGATCTCTCAGCGGCTCCGGGACGAGCGCCGCGAGCCGGCGCTGCTGCCCACCTCCGCCTGAGCCCGCCCCGCCCCCCCCCACCGCCGCCGCGCCGCCGCCCACCGCCGCCCCACCGGCCCGTCCGCGCCGCGATCTTCTGGTGCTTCGCGACGTCGGCGAGCGTCGTGGCACCAGATGATCGCGTGGCCGCGGCGACCGTGCCGACGGCGGCCCCGGCGGAGTGCGGGCCGGCGGGGGCGCCGCGGTCGCTCTGGGAGGATCGCGTCCCGTGACCCCACTCGAACTGCTCATCCTGATCATCTCGATCGCCGTTGTCGGGCTGGTCGCGCTCATCGGGCTGGTCAGCGCCCCGCGCCGCCGGCGTTCGCTGCGCGGAGGTACCCCCCGCGGCGCGGTCGACGACGCGCGGGCCGCCGGCGACGAGGCCACGACGGCCGGGGACACCGGCCCCCGCGGGCTGCGCACGCTCGACCGACCGACCGGGGTCGCGGCGCCGGGTGGGGCCACGATCGCCCCCGCTCCGCAGCGCGGCGAGCCGGCGCCGGCCGGCGGGGCACCGGCGCCGCCGGAGCTGGACACGCCCGCCCCGAGCGCCGGCCGGCTGGTCCGCTTGCGCGGCCGGCTCTCCCGTTCGCAGGGGACGCTCGGGCGGGGCCTGCTCAGCCTGCTCTCCCGCGACGTGCTGGACGAGGACGCGTGGGAGGAGATCGAGGACACCCTGCTGACCGCGGACGTCGGCGTGGGCGCCACCACCCAGATCGTCGCCAACCTGCGCACCCGGGTCCGGGTCATGGGCACCCGCAACCCCGAGCAGCTGCGTGCCCTGCTCAAGGAGGAGCTGGTCGCGGCGATCGGTACGGCGGACCGCTCGTTGCGGACCCTGCCGCACGAGGACCGCCCGGCGGTCGTCCTCGTGGTCGGGGTCAACGGGACCGGCAAGACCACCACCTGCGGCAAGCTGGGCCGGGTCCTGGTCGCCGACGGCCGGTCGGTGCTGTTCGGGGCGGCCGACACGTTCCGGGCGGCGGCGGCCGACCAGCTCGAAACCTGGGGGTCGCGGGTCGGCGCCCGGACCATCCGCGGGCCCGAGGGCGGCGACCCGGCGAGCGTCGCGTTCGACACGGTCCGGGCGGGCATCGAGCAGCGGGTCGACACGGTGGTCGTCGACACCGCCGGCCGGCTCCACAACAAGGCCGGTCTGATGGACGAACTCGCAAAGGTCAAGCGGGTTGTGGAGAAGCACGGCCCGGTCGACGAGGTGCTGCTGGTCCTCGACGCCACCACCGGGCAGAACGGCGTCGTGCAGGCCCGGGTCTTCGCCGAGGCCGTCGCGGTGACCGGCATCGTGCTCACGAAGCTCGACGGGACCGCGAAGGGCGGCATCGTGGTCGCCGTCCAGCGCGACCTCGGGGTGCCGGTGAAGCTGGTCGGGCTCGGCGAGGGGCCGGACGACCTGGCCCCGTTCGAGCCCGACGTCTTCATCGACGCGCTCCTCGGGGACGACGCGGCCTGAGCCTGGCGGCGGCGGATCGGCGGCGGATCGGCGGCGGGTCGGCGCCCGGCACCGGCGGCGCCGCTGACCGAACCCTCCTTGACGACATGCCCGACCGGTGTGGGAAGGTCCGACTCGCCCCGTTCCCCCCGCCGCCGGAGATGCCGCATGCGCCGTCGTCGTACCGTCCTGGTCGCCGTCGCGGCGCTGGCCGCCACCGCGGTCGGCACCTTCGGAGTCTCCGCGCCGGCCGCGGCCCGCACCGGCGCTACGCCGGCCAAGACACCGACCGCCCTCGGCCGGGGCGGTGCCATCGCCACCGTCGATCTCGACGCCTCCCGCGTCGGCCTGTCCGTGCTGCGCTCCGGGGGGAACGCCGTCGACGCCGCGGTCGCCGCCGCCGCCACGCTCGGTGTCACCGAGCCGTTCTCCGCCGGCATCGGCGGCGGTGGTTTCTTCCTCGTCTACGACGCCGCGACCGGCAAGGTCACCACGATCAACGGCCGGGAGACCGCCCCCGCCCGGTTCCGCCGGGACAGCTTCATCGACCCGCGGACCGGCGCGGCGATCCCGTTCTACGACGCGGTCAGCAGCGGCCTGTCGGTGGGCGTCCCCGGGACGCTCGCGACCTGGACCCAGGCGCTCGACCGGTTCGGCAGCCGCCCGCTCGGGCAGCTGCTCGAGCCGGCGGCGGTGCTCGCCGAGCACGGCTTCCTCGTCGACCAGACGTTCCACAACCAGACCGCACAGAATAAGCACCGGTTCAACGACTTCACCTCCACCCACCAGCTGTACTTCCCGCACGGCTACGCGCCGCCGGTCGGGTCGCTGTTCCGCAACCCGGATCTGGCCCGCACCTACCGGGAGATCGCCGCCCGCGGCGCCGACTGGTTCTACCGCGGCGAGCTCGCCCGGGAGATCGCCCGCACCGCCCAGCACCCGCCGCTCGCCCCGAGCAGCACCCGGCGGCTGTTCCCGGGCCTGATGACGACCGCCGACCTGGCCGCCTACACCGCGCCGTACCAGGCACCGACGTCCAGCGACTACCGGGGGCTGCGGGTCTACGGGATGGCGCCCCCCTCCAGCGGCGGCACCACGGTCGGCGAGGCCCTGAACATCCTCGGTTGGTTCGACCTGTTGCACTCCAGCCGGCTGGAGGCGCTGCACCACTACCTCGAGGCCAGCCGGCTCGCCTTCGCCGACCGCGGCCGCTACGTCGGCGACCCGGCGTACGTCGACGTGCCGGTGCGCCAGCTGCTCTCCGACGCGTTCGCGCACGAGCGGGCCTGCCTGATCGACCCGCGGCACGCGCTGACCAGCCCGGTCCCGCCCGGCTCGCCGGACGGCTCGTACGGCACCTGCCACCCCGGCTCCGGCCGGGTCGCCACCGACACCGAGGGCCCGAACACCACCCACGTCACCGTCGCCGACCGGTGGGGCAACGTGGTGTCGTACACGCTGACGATCGAGCAGACCGGCGGCAGCGGCATCGTCGTCCCGGGCCGCGGCTTCCTGCTCAACAACGAGCTGACCGACTTCAGCTTCGGGCCGCCGGTGCCCGGGGTGGTCGACCCCAACCTGCCCGCGCCGGGCAAGCGGCCGCGCAGCAGCATGAGCCCGACGATCATCCTGTCGAACGGCAAGCCCTACCTCGCGCTCGGCTCGCCCGGCGGCTCGACGATCATCACGACGGTCCTGCAGATCCTCGTCGACGAAATCGACCTGGGCATGTCGCTGCCACAGGCCATCGCCGCCCCGCGGATCAGCCAGCGCAACGCCGACCCGGCGCAGGCCGAGCCGGCGTTCCTGGCCCTGCCGGTGACCGGGCGCCTCGAGGCGCTCGGGCAGCAGATCGGCCCGGTCGCCCGGCCCGCGATCGTCGCTCCGCAGTACTTCAGCCCGGAGATCGGCGCCGCGACCGGCATCCGCTTCTTCGACTCCGGGGTGCTGCAGGCGGCGGCTGAGCCGACCCGTCGGGGTGGCGGCAGCGCGCTGGTGGTCAGCCCGGCGGGCTGACCACCCCCGGCACCGGGTCGGGCGGGTCCCCCCCGACCAGCTCGACCTTGATGCCGTCCGGGTCGGCGACGAACGCGGCGTAGTGCCCCGGCCCGCCGGCGTAGGGGTGCCGGTCGGAGTAGAGCAGCGGCAGCCCCAGCTCCGCCACCAACGCCTCGACCTCGGGCGGTGCGCCAGCGTGCAGCGCCAGGTGGTTCAGCCCGACCCGGCGCCGGTCGTACGCCGGCTCGGCCGCGTCCGTCGCGACCTGCACCAGCACGAGGTAGGTAGGCCCGAGCCGCCAGGACCGGCCCTGCGGCCAGGACTGGTACGGCGACCACCCGAGCCGTTCGAGCAGTCGCCCCCAGAAGGCCACCGACCGGTCGAGGTCGCCGACGTAGAGCTCGACGTGATGGAGCATGCGGCCAGTCTCCCCGGGTCAGAGTTCACGCCGACGAAACAACCGCGAACCGCCGCCGAAACGCGGCGTCGGCAGGCTGGCGCCGTCCGACGACGACGGGAGCGCTATGCAGATCGACAGTGGCAACACCGCCTGGGTGCTGGCCAGTTCGGCGCTGGTCCTGCTGATGACACCCGGGCTCGCCTTCTTCTACGGCGGCATGGTGCGCAGCAAGAACGTGCTGGGGATGCTCATGCAGAACTACGTCTGCATCGGCCTGGTCAGCGTGCTGTGGGTGCTGGGCGTGTACAGCCTGGCGTTCGGCCGGGACGCCTTCGGCGGCCTCGTCGGCAACCTCGGCCAGTTCGGCCTCGGGCACATGCAGCAGGCCGTCGCCGGCTACTCCGGGCCGCTGGCCCAGACCGTGCCGCCGCTGGTCTTCGTGGCGTTCCAGCTGATGTTCGCCGTCATCACCCCGGCCCTGATCACCGGCGCCATCGCCGACCGGGTGCGTTTCGGCGCGTTCGTGCTGTTCATCGGGCTGTGGGTGACGCTGGTCTACGGACCGGTGGCGCACTGGGTCTTCTCGCCGGAGGGGTGGCTGTTCAAGCACGGCGCGGAGGACTTCGCCGGTGGCACGGTCGTGCACGCCAACGCCGGTGCGGCCGGGCTCGCGGTCGCGCTGGTCCTCGGCCGGCGGATCGGCTGGCCCAAGGAGCGGATGAAGCCGCACAACGTGCCGTTCGTGTTGCTCGGTGCCGGCCTGCTGTGGTTCGGCTGGTTCGGCTTCAACGCCGGCTCGGCGCTCGGCGCCAACCAGCTCGCCGGTTATGCCTTCGTCAACACCAACACCGCGACCGCGGCGGCGCTGCTGGCCTGGATCGGGGTGGAGAAGCTGCGGGACGGCAAGGCCACCACGCTGGGCGCCGCCTCCGGCGCGGTGGCCGGCCTGGTCGCGATCACCCCCGCCTGCGGCTACGTCAGCCCGATGGGCGCGCTCGCCATCGGGCTGATCGCCGGCGGCGCCTGCTCGTTCGCGGTCAGCCTGAAGTTCCGGTTCGGCTACGACGACTCGCTCGACGTCGTCGGCGTGCACCTGGTCGGCGGGGTGCTCGGCGCCCTGCTCATCGGCTGGTTCGGCACCAGCCGGGTCGGC
>JBBSHH010000089.1:0-10203 GCA_038253225.1 Mycobacteriales bacterium
AGGTCCTGGTCAAGCTCGGGGCCGACCTCAACCGGGTTCGCCAGCAGGTCATCCAGCTGCTCTCCGGTTACCAGGGCAAGGAGGCCGCCGCCTCCGGCGGCCCGGCGGAGGGCACCCCGTCGACCTCGCTGGTGCTCGACCAGTTCGGCCGCAACCTCACCCAGGCCGCGCGGGAGGGCAAGCTCGACCCGGTGATCGGGCGCGAGAAGGAGATCGAGCGGGTCATGCAGGTGCTGTCCCGCCGCACCAAGAACAACCCGGTGCTGATCGGCGAGCCGGGCGTCGGCAAGACCGCGGTGGTGGAAGGGCTGTCCCAGGCGATCGTCAAGGGTGAGGTCCCGGAGACGCTCAAGGACAAGCAGCTCTACACCCTCGACCTGGGCGCGCTGGTCGCCGGCAGCCGCTATCGCGGTGACTTCGAGGAGCGGCTTAAGAAGGTCCTCAAGGAGATCCGCACCCGCGGCGACATCATCCTGTTCATCGACGAGCTGCACACCCTGGTCGGCGCCGGCGCCGCCGAGGGCGCCATCGACGCGGCGTCGATCCTCAAGCCGATGCTGGCCCGCGGCGAGCTGCAGACGATCGGGGCGACCACCCTCGACGAGTACCGCAAGCACCTGGAGAAGGACGCCGCGCTCGAGCGCCGGTTCCAGCCGATCCAGGTGGGGGAGCCCTCGCTGGCCCACACCATCGAGATCCTCAAGGGGCTGCGGGACCGCTACGAGGCGCACCACCGGGTGTCGATCACCGACGCCGCCCTGGTCGCCGCCGCCACGCTGGCCGACCGTTACATCAGCGACCGGTTCCTGCCGGACAAGGCGATCGACCTCATCGACGAGGCGGGCTCCCGGATGCGCATCCGCCGGATGACCGCACCGCCAGACCTGCGCGAGTTCGACGAGAAGATCGCCAACGTGCGTCGGGAGAAGGAGAGCGCCATCGACGCGCAGGACTTCGAGAAGGCGGCGGCGCTGCGCGACCGGGAGAAGACCCTGCTCGGGGAGAAGGCGCAGCGCGAGAAGGAGTGGAAGGCCGGCGACATGGACGTCGTCGCCGAGGTCGACGACGAGCAGATCGCCGAGGTCCTCGCGACCTGGACCGGCATCCCGGTGTTCAAGCTCACCGAGGAGGAGACCGCCCGGCTGCTGCGCATGGAGGACGAGCTCCACAAGCGCATCATCGGCCAGGAGCAGGCCATCAAGGCGGTGTCGCAGGCGATCCGGCGTACCCGGGCCGGCCTCAAGGACCCCAAGCGCCCCGGCGGCTCGTTCATCTTCGCCGGCCCGTCCGGGGTCGGGAAGTCCGAGCTGTCCAAGACCCTGGCCGAGTTCCTCTTCGGCGACGAGGACTCGCTGATCCAGCTCGACATGAGCGAGTTCATGGAGAAGCACACGGTCTCGCGCCTGGTCGGGTCGCCCCCCGGCTACGTCGGGTACGAGGAGGGTGGTCAGCTCACCGAGCGGGTGCGCCGCAAGCCGTTCTCGGTGGTGCTCTTCGACGAGGTCGAGAAGGCGCACCCGGACGTGTTCAACACGCTGCTGCAGATCCTCGAGGACGGTCGGCTGACCGACGCCCAGGGTCGGGTGGTCGACTTCAAGAACACCGTTCTGATCATGACCTCGAACCTCGGCACCAGGGACATCTCCAAGGGGTTCAACCTCGGGTTCGCCAAGGACAACGACAAGCAGGGGTCCTACGAGCGGATGAAGACCAAGGTGCAGGAGGAGCTCAAGCAGCACTTCCGGCCCGAGTTCCTCAACCGCATCGACGACACGATCGTGTTCCACCAGCTGAGCCAGGAGGAGATCATCCAGATCGTCGACCTGATGCTCAACCGGGTGGACGGGCAGCTGCGCAACAAGGACATGGGGCTCGAGCTGACCCAGCCGGCGAAGAACCTGCTGGCCCGTCGCGGCTACGACCCGGTCCTCGGGGCCCGACCGCTGCGCCGCACGATCCAGCGGGAGATCGAGGACACGCTCTCCGAGAAGATCCTCTACGGCGAGCTGCGGGCCGGCACGATCGTGGTGGTCGACACCGACGGAGAGGGCGAGAACGAGAAGTTCGTCTTCCGCGGCGAGGACAAGCCATCGGTGGCGGACATCCCGCCGGTGGCGGCCGCGGGGTCGCCCGAGTAGCACGGTCGGCGCACATTCGACGTCAGGGGCGGCTCCGCTGGGGCCGCCCCTTCGCCGACCGTGCTACGGGTCGGGCCGGGCGAACGGGCTAGTCGGGCAGCGCGTAGCCGCCGGCCACGACCCGGGCCAGCCCGTCGGTGATCAGCCCGGCCATCGCCCGGTCACGCTGGTCGGCGCCGGGCCAGACCGGCACGAGTTCGGCCGCGGGAACCGGCCCGGTCCGCTCCCGCAGTACGGCGAGCAGCCGGCCGCGGACGTCTCGGTCGGTGCCGGTGAACGCCGGTCGCGGCCGGCCGGCACGGCCGGCCGGACCGCCCATCGCGGGGGTGCCCGGCCCGGCGCCCGCCCGCCAGGCGCAGCGGTCGCGCAGCGGACAGGTCGCGCAGCGCGGTGCCCGGGCGGTGCAGACCAGCGCGCCGAGCTCCATCAGCGCCGCCGCGCACCGGGCCGCCCTGGCCGGCGAGCTCGGCAGGATCTCCTCGGCGCGGCGCAGGTCGGCCGTGGTCGTCGCCGGACCGGCCGCGGCCACGCCGGTCAGCGCCCTGGCCAACACCCGCCGCACGTTGGTGTCCACCACCGGGTGCCGCTGGCCGAACGCGAAGCTCGACACCGCCCGGGCGGTGTAGTCCCCGACCCCGGGCAGCGCCAGCAGGTCCGCCAGCCGGTCGGGAACCACGCCGCCGTGCCGGTCGACGATGGCCGTCGCGGCCGCGTGCAGCCGCAGCGACCGGCGCGGGTACCCCAGCCGGCCCCACTGCCGGACCGCCTCGCCGGCGGGTGCCGCCGAGAGTGCGGCGGGGCTGGGCCAGCGCGCCAGCCAGTCGCGGTACGCCGGCAGCACCCGGACCACCGGGGTCTGCTGCAGCATGACCTCGCTGACCAGCACCGCCCACGGTCCGGCCGCCGGGTGCCGCCACGGCAGGTCGCGGGCAGATTCGGCGTACCAGTCGAGCACCTCGTCAGCGAGCGCGCGCACCGGTCGCCGCGCCTCAGACGTAGCGCTCGAGGATCGAGGACTCGGCCAGCCGGGACAACCCCTCCCGCACGCTGCGGGCCCGGGTCTCCCCGACGCCGTCGACGGCGAGCAGGTCCTCGATGCTCGCCGCGAGCAGCTTCTGCAGGTTGCCGAAGTGCTCCACCAGCCGGTGCATCACGGCGTGCGGCAGCCGGGGCACCTTCGCCAGCAGCCGGTACCCACGGGGGCTGACCGGCGCGTCCAGCGCCTCCGCGGTGGCCGGGAAGCCCATCAACCGGGCGATCACCATCAGCTCCAGCAGCTCGGTCGCGGACAGCGCGTCGAGCTCGGCCAGCACGTCGGCGACCCCGCGGACCCGCCGTCCGGAGGTGGGCATGTAGTCCCGGGCGATGAGCTCCCGCTCGGGCTCGACACCCGCCATCAGCTCCTCGAGCTGCAGCGAGAGCAGCCGGCCGTCGGTGCCGAGCTCGACGACGTAGCCCTCGATCTCCCCGGCGATGCGGCGGACCATCTCCAGCCGTTGGCTCACCGCCATGGCGTCGCGCACCGTGACGAGATCCTCGATCTCCAGCGCCGAGAGCGTCCCGGCCACCTCGTCGAGCCGCAGCTTGTAGCGCTCCAGAGTCGCCAGCGCCTGGTTGGCGCGGGACAGGATGGCCGCGGAGTCGTCGAGGACGTAACGCCGGCCGTCGACGTAGAGCGCGATGATGCGCATCGACTGGCTGACCGAGATCACCGGGAAGCCGGTCTGGCGGGCGACCCGCTCGGCGGTTCGGTGCCGGGTGCCGGACTCCTCGGTGGGGATGGTGGGGTCCGGCACCAGGTGCACCGCGGCCCGCACGATCCGGCCGGCGTCGGCGTCGAGGACGATCGCCCCGTCCATCTTGGCGAGCTCCCGCAGCCGGGTGGCGGAGAACTCGACGTCGAGGCTGAAACCGCCGGTGCACAGCGATTCCACCCCCCGGTCCGAGCCCAGCACGATCAGCCCGCCGGTGTTGCCGCGCAGGATCCGCTCCAGACCGTCCCGCAGCGCCGTCCCGGGTGCGACGGCGGCCAACGTGGACCGCAGCAGGTCGTCGCGGTCGGGCGTGGGCACCGGGCTCCTCGTGCAGGCGGTCGAGCGCGTCGATCGAGGCTCGAGTCTATCGGTCCTGGGCCGTTCGGCGCCGGCCGCGACGCCGGGCTCGACACGATGCGTCAGCCGCGCAACGCGCAGAGTGCGGCACCGAGGTCGGGTACTTCGATCGCCCGGACGCCGGGCGGCACCGGGCCGGGGTCGGGCGGGACCAGCGCGCGGGTGAAGCCCAGCCGGGCAGCCTCGGTGAGCCGACGGCCGATCGCGCTGACCCGGCGGACCTCACCGGCCAGCCCGACCTCGCCGATCACCACCGTGCCGACCGGCAGCGGCGTGTCGGCGGCGGCCCCGGCCACCGCGAGCGCGATCGCCAGGTCGGCGGCCGGTTCGGCCAGCCGGACCCCGCCGACCGTGGCGGCGTAGACGTCCGCGTGAGCCAGCGGCACCTGGCCGCGCCGTTCGGCCACCGCGAGGATCATCGCCACCCGGGCCGCGTCCAGGCCGGAGGTGGCCCGCCGGGGGGTGGCCAGGGTGGACTTCGCGACCAGCGCCTGCACCTCCACGAGCAGCGGTCGACGCCCCTCCACGGCCACCGTCACGCAGGTGCCCGAGACCGGCCGGTCCCGGTGGGACAGGAACAGCCCGCTCGGGTCCGCCAGCCCCACCAGGCCACTGTCGCCGAGGTCGAAGCAGCCGATCTCGTCCGCCGGGCCATAGCGGTTCTTCACCGCCCGAACCAGCCGCAGCCGGCTGTGCCGGTCGCCCTCGAAGTGCAGCACGACGTCGACGAGGTGCTCCAACAGGCGCGGGCCGGCGATCGACCCGTCCTTGGTGACGTGGCCGACCAGGATCGTGGCCATGCCGCGCTCCTTGGCGACCCGGATCAGCGCCGCCGCCACCTCGCGCACCTGGGTCACCCCGCCGGCGGCCCCGTCGACGTCGGCGGCGGCGAAGCTCTGCACGGAGTCCACGACCAGCAGCGCCGGCCGGACCGCGTCGACGTGCCCGAGCAGCGCCCCGAGGTCGGTCTCGGCGGCGAGGTAGAGCGCCGGGTCGAGCGCGCCGACCCGCTCGGCCCGCAGCCGCACCTGCGCCGCCGACTCCTCCCCGGTCACGAGCAGGCTGCGGGTGTCGGATCCGGCGAAGCGCGCCGCGACGTCGAGCAGCAGCGTCGACTTGCCGACGCCCGGCTCGCCGGCCAGCAACACCACCACCCCCGGGACCAGGCCGCCGCCGAGGACCCGGTCGAGCTCCCCGACGCCGGTCGGTCGGGCTCGGGCCGCGGCCACGTCGATCTGCGCGATCGGGAGCGCGGGCGCGCTCACCGGCCCGGCCGTGACCGTACGCAGCCGGGGCGCGCCGGCGGACTCGACGCTGCCCCACGCCTGGCACTCGGGGCAGCGCCCGACCCATTTGGGCACCTCGAGCCCGCACTGCCCGCACCGGTACGCCGGCCGGTCCCGGCCCGGGACCCTGCTCCCTGCCCTGCCGCTGGTCGCCATCCCCGCACGCTAGGTGCGGGTACCGACAGCGGTCCCGCTAGGTCGGCGCCGCCGGCTCCCGGCCACCCCGCCGCCGTGGCGGCCGGGCCGCGGCGCTGGCCGGATGCACCGCCGCCGGTCGACGGCCGGCGCGGGCGTCACAGTGCCGGACCAGCTCGGCGTACGCCGGCTCGCCCATCAGCGCGGTGAGCTCCGCGGCGTAGGACCGGTAGACGGGTTCCCGGCCGACGTGGGCCTCGGTCGAGGAGGTACACCACCAATGCAGGTCGTGACCGCCCGGACCCCAGCCGCGTCGGTCGTACTCGCCGATCGTCACCTGCAGCACGCGGGTGTCGTCGGGCCGGTCCAGCCACACGAACGTGCGCCGCACCGGTAGCTGCCAGCAGACGGCGGGCTTGGTCTCGAGCGGATGCCGGCCGGTGCGCAGCGCCAGCGCATGCAGCGCGCAGCCCGCGCCACCGACGAACCCCGGCCGGTTGAGGAACACGCACGCCCCGTCGACCGTGCGGGTCCGGCGGTTGCCGGTCTCCGCGTCCACGCTCGAGATGCCGCGGCGGCCGGCGGCGGCGTGCTGCCAGCCGACCGGGTCGAGCTCCGCGGCGGCGGCGCGGACCCGCCTCTCGTCGTCCCGGTCGGAGTAGTAGGCGCCGTGCGTGCAACAGCCGTCGTCGCCGCGCCCCGCGACGATGCCGTGGCAGCCGACCCCGAAGATGCAGGTCCAGCGCGAGGCGAGCCAGGTCAGGTCACAGCGGAACACCTGCTCGGCGTCGGCCGGGTCGCCGAACTCGACCCACTCGCGGGGGAAGTCCAACGGCACCTCGGGCACCCCGGCAGCGTAGTGGCGTTACCGTTCCCGGCATGCGTCTGGGCGTGCTCGATGTCGGTTCGAACACCGTGCATCTGCTGGTCGTCGACGCGCACCCCGGGGCCCGCCCGCTGCCGGCGGCGAAAACCTCGGCGCAGCTGCGGCTGGCCGAGCTGATGGAGGACGACGGCCGGCTCAGCTCGCGCGGCGCGACCGCCCTGTGCAGTGCGGTGAAGGCGGCGCGGGAGGCAGCCGACGACCTCGGCGTCGAGGACCTGCTGGCCTTCGCCACCTCGGCGGTCCGCGACGCCGGCAACAGCGACGAGGTGCTGGGGCAGGTGCGGGCCGAGACCGGGGTGGACCTGCAGGCGCTCTCCGGTGCAGACGAGGCCCGGCTGACGTTCCTCGCCGTCCGCCGGTGGTACGGCTGGAGCGCCGGCCGGCTGCTGGTGCTCGACATCGGTGGCGGCTCCCTCGAGGTGGCGGTCGGCATCGACGAGGAGCCGGACGCCGCCGTCTCGGTGCCGCTCGGCGCCGGCCGGCTCACCCGCAGCTGGCTGCCCGACGACCCGCCCTCGCGCGGCCAGCTCAAGGAGCTGCGCCGCTACGTACGGGCGGAGCTGGCCAAGGAGGTGCGCGAGATCGTCAAGGTGGGTGCGGCGGACGGCGCGGTGGCCACCAGCAAGACGTTCCGGTCGCTGGCCCGGATCGCCGGCGCGGCGCCGTACAGCGACGGCCCGTACGTCCGGCGCACACTCAGTCGCGACCAGCTGCGCAAGGTGCTGGACACCGTCGGACCGATGAAGGCCAAGGACCGGGCCGGGCTCCCGGGCGTCGCGCCCGGCCGGGCCGCGCAGCTGGCCGCCGGCGCGATCGTCGCCGACGCCGCGATGGACCTGATGAACGTCGAGAGCGTGCAGGTGTGCCCGTGGGCACTGCGCGAAGGGGTGATCCTGCGCCGGTTGGACTGGCTGGTCGGCGACTGACCGGCGGCTACCCTGAGCGGCGTGTACGTCGCCGGGCCGAGCGGTGTGGTCGAGCGGGTGCCCGAGGCGCGGGTGGCGCTGTCGACGGCGTCGACGTACCCCGAGTCGACCGCGGCGGCGTTCGAGATCGCCGCCCGGCTGGGCTACGACGGCGTCGAGCTGATGGTCTGGTCCGACCCGGTCAGCCAGGACGTGGAGGCGGTTCGCCGCCTCTCGGACTACCACGGCATCCCGGTGCTGGCCGTGCACGCCCCCTGCCTGCTCATCACCCAGCGGGTGTGGGGGGCCGACCCGTGGGCGAAGCTGGTCCGGGCCGAGAAGGCGGCCCGCGCACTGGGTGCCGAGACCGTCGTTGTGCACCCGCCGTTTCGCTGGCAGCGGGAGTACGCGCGCGCATTCGTCGAGGGCATCGACCGGATGGCCGACGAGACCAACGTGCGTTTCGCGGTGGAGAACATGTTCCCGTTGCGCGCCCGCGGTCGGGAGGTGGTGCCCTACGCCCCGGACTGGTCGCCGGTCGACGAGGACTACCGGCACGTCACGCTGGACCTGTCGCACACCTCGGTGTCGCGCAGCGACGCGCTGGCGATGGCGGTGGCGCTCGACGAGCGATTGGCGCACGTACACATCGCCGACGGGCTCGGCTCCGCCCGGGACGAGCACCTGGTCCCGGGCCGCGGCAGCCAGCCGTGCGGCGAGCTGCTGGAGCGCCTCGCCGGCCAGGGGTTCGACGGGGTCGTCGTGGTGGAGGTGAGCACCCGACGGGCCGAGAACCGGGCCGACCGGGAGGCCGACCTGGCCGAGGCGCTCGCGTTCACCCGGCTCAACCTCAGCGCCGTTCCCGGTGACACCACCGCCTGGCGGCGCCCGGCCGGCGGCGACCGTACGGCGTGAGCACCGGACCGGGCCGGGTGGGCGGCGACCGGCGGGCGGCCGGCGGAACCCGGTCGCCGTTCGACCCACTCGTCGACGCCTACGACCGCGCCCGGCCGAGCTACCCGGAGCCGCTGTTCGACGCCCTCGCCGAACGGGTCCGCCCGCTGACCGGTGCCCGGGTGGTCGAGGTCGGCGCCGGCACCGGCATCGCCACCCGCGCCCTGCTCGGCCGCGGCGCCCGGGTGCTCGCGCTCGACATCGGCACCGAGATGCTGCGCCGGCTGCTGCGCCGGACGCCGGGGGCGCACGCCGCGCTCGCCGACGGGCATGCGCTGCCGCTGCCGGATGCCGCGGTGGACCTGGTCTGCTACGCGCAGGCGTGGCACTGGATGCGGACACCGGAGGCCGCGACGGAGGCGGTGCGGGTGCTGCGGGTCGGCGGCGCGCTGTGCCTGTGGTGGAACGACGTGGACGCCGCTGACCAGCCGTGGTGGCGCCACCAGCAGGACCGGCTGGAGGAGGGCAACCCCGACTACCGCCGTGGCTACCGGGACACCGACGACGCCACCGCACTGGCCGCCCTCGGGATTCTCGACGTAGAGACGCTTCCGGAGCTGCGTTGGTGGCGTGACATCTCCGTCGAGGACTACCTGACCTGGCTCGAGTCGAAGTCCTACGTCGCCGCCCTCGGTACCGGTCGGGAACGGTTCCTCGACGCCGAGCGGGCATCGATGACGGCCGCGTTTCCCGCCGGGGTGGTCCGCGAGCCGTTCCGGACCCGACTCATCGTCGGCCACCGCCGCTGATGGCCCGCACCGGTCGGCGCCCGGGCGAGAGCGGCAGCCGGGGCGCGATCCTGGCGGCGGCTCGGGAGAGCTTCGCCGAGCAGGGCTACGACGGCGCGACGATCCGCCGGATCGCCGGCATGGCCGGCGTCGACCCCGCTCTCGTGCACCACTACTTCGGCTCCAAGGACGGCCTGTTCGTCGCCGCGATGGAGCTGCCGGTCGACCTGGGGACGGTGCTGCCGCAGCTGCTCGACGGCGGCCTCGACGGCGTAGGGGAGCGGCTGCTGCGGTTCTACCTCGGTGCGTTGGAGCTGCCGGCGACCCGGACACCGATGCTCGCGGTGCTGCGGTCGGCGGTTCGCAACGAGCGGGCCGCCGCGCTGTTGCGGGGCTTCGTCGGCCGGGAGGTGATCGGCCGACTGGCGGCTCGGATCGACCGGCCGGAGCCGGCGCTGCGGGCGACGCTGGTCGGCTCCCAGCTGATCGGACTCGCGCTGGCCCGCTACGTCATCGGGATCGAGCCGATGGCCTCCGCCGACACCGAGACGATCGTGCGGGCCGTCAGCCCGACACTGCAGCGGTATCTGACCGGCGAGCTGCCCGGAGACCTCTTGCCTGGATAATTCATCGCTCGTAGACTTCTGCGGTGTAGCTACCGGAGGTGCCCATGCGCGTCCCACCCGTCCCCCTCGCCGGACCGCTCGGCGCCGCTGCCGTGCAGGTCGAAGGCTTGACGGTGGACCGCGGTGGCCGCCGGGTGCTCACCGAGCTCTGCGCCACCGTCACCGCTGGAACCGTCACCGGACTGCTCGGACCCAGCGGCAGCGGGAAGACCACGCTGCTGCGCTGCCTGGTCGGCGTCCAGCGGATTATGGCCGGTCGGGTGTCCGTGCTCGGCGTCCCGGCGGGCACTCCCTCGCTACGGCGCCGGGTCGGCTACGTCACCCAGGCGCCGTCGGTGTACGCCGACCTGACCGTGCGGGAGAACCTGCGCTACTTCGCGACCGTCCTCGCCAGCCCACCGGAGCGGGTCGGCGAGGTGCTCGACGAGGTCGCG